>JBLIKY010000009.1:0-29084 GCA_047637535.1 Lentimonas sp. | reverse complement strand
AACAGAACTATTAATAGATTCTCTTTTCTGTGAAAAGGCAATAATACAAAACAATCAACTTCTCACTTTTGTTATGGAAAATGAGAAAATTAACGTTAAAAAAATTAAATTTTGAAGATTTTAATTTATTTGTCCGTGATCATATTGTCTTCATGCTCTGATAGTAAATCGGATGTGTTTAATCTTTTACATCGCCAAATCCAAGAAAAAAAATGTTCTAACGAGGTATTGAATATAATTTTATTAAAATCAATTGATTGTATAAGCTGTGAGAAATCAACAGCATCGATATTTAATAATCCATCAATAATAGATGCTACAATATTTGTTTGTGAAGAAATGCGCGAAATTGAGAAAACCTATTTAGTAAAAAAGTATCCGTTTTTAAATAAAGCTGATATTATCTATTCAGATACTTTACTTAAGAGGTTTTCTGTTGATTTACCGTTCATCACTTCTACGCATTTACTTTATGAAATTAAGACAAATAGAATCTTAAGTAAAAATTATATAAGGAAAGCAATTGGGCAGGTTGGTTTCAAAAAATCAATTATACATTGTCAATAATTACCCTTTGCAGTTGTCATTGGGAAGCTGAAAGTATATTAATTAAGTTTCATAAATAGTTAAAAGTGGAATCCAATTTTGGGTTCCACTTTTTTGTTTTATTAAGGGTTCTGACCCGCGTATTTTAAGATTATTGTATATTTATCAATGAAATCAATAGTTCAAGCTTGAAACAAAAACTTCACACAATTATTTTTGGAACCGATACCAGAGCGGGTAGAAATTTCGATTTAGTATTATTAGTGATTATTATCCTATCCGTAGGATTAGTAATGGTAGAAAGCGTCCCTATTTGGAGGATGAGGTTTGATGACGAACTCCATTATCTAGAATGGGGCTTCACCATAATTTTTACCGTTGAGTATGTTTTAAGAATCTGGGTTTCAGAAAAACCCTTAAAGTATATTTTTAGTGCTTGGGGTTTAATTGATTTACTGTCTATTGTACCGACCTATTTAACCGTATTTATGGGTGGTTACCAATCGATAAGAATAATCAGAGCCTTGCGTTTATTAAGAATATTTAGAATTCTTAAACTAAGTCGATTTACATCAGAATCTCAAGCGCTACTCCAAAGTCTAAAAGCGAGCTATTATCGTATAATGGTATTCTTGATTTTCGTAATCATGGTCACCATTTTGGCAGGTACATTAATGTATGTAATAGAAGGAGGGGATAACGGCTTTGAAAGTATCCCTGCCAGTATTTATTGGGCAATTGTCACCATTACTACAGTCGGCTTTGGAGACATCACCCCGGGAACAGATCTCGGAAAGTTTATTGCTTCTTGCATGATGATTTTAGGTTATGTTATTATTGCTGTCCCAACAGGCTTGATATCGATGGAAATGGCTAAACTAAAAGGCAAGGACGGAGATAATGTTTGTTCAGCCTGTCAACATATAAACCCTGCTGGTTCGATTTATTGCAATCAGTGCAGTAGGGAGGTTATTTCTTAGGTGTAAAGCGTTACTTCGAACACTATCATATCTTTAAAAAAACCATTAGATTAGTGTTTGATATACTAAGGGAATACTAGGAACGTTCCTAGTAGCGCATTTTTGGTGGTCATGCATAAAAAATAACATGAAAATAATATTTGAAAAATATAAATCAGTTCGTAGAAAACCAGCCAATATGGTTGATGCTGATATTCTGCTTTTTAAACATGAATTTGAAAAAGAAATAAAAGAGACTCATTTAGTTGAAATGTCGAATGGATTAATATTTAACGATATAATAATCAATTCACTAAATTTTAAAAAGTATATTACTTATAGTCAGTTGCACCCTATTGGGTATAAATCTATACTAAAGAGGTTACAAACAAAAAGATTCAGAAAGATAACAGAAGGAGTTTGGATTATTGACAATTGGAGCTCTGGATATTTTCATTGGATTACCGATGCATTGCCAAGACTGCTTGTTTCTGATAGAATTAACGATAATTTACCTGTTTTACTTCCTGAAAGTTATAGGCAAATGAGTTTTGTAACAGAATCTTTGAATTTTTTAGGGAAAGATGTTTATTTCTATAATACATCTATTGGATTAATTGTAAAAAAAATAATTTTACCAAGTCACACAGCAAACACAGGAAATTATAATCATACACTGATAAATGAATTGAGAGATAAATTCATTGAAAATATCAAAACAAAGGGAACTAGAAAGGTATTTATTAGTCGATTGAAAGCTCCCAAAAGGAAAATTTCTAATGAAGGTGAAGTGGTAGATTATTTAAAATCTCATAATTGGGAAATTCATTACTTTGAAGACTATTCCTTCAAAAAACAAATTGAAATTATGTCTGAAACAAAATGTTTAATTGGGTTACATGGAGCAGGGTTAACAAATATGCTTTTTATGAAAGAAGGCGGTAAAGTATTGGAATTAAGAAATAAAGAAGACAATCATAATAACTGCTATTTTTCGCTCGCTTCAGAATTGGATATAGAATACTATTATCAGCTAAACGAAGGAAATAGTATTGAAACACATACTGTCGATATTGAAGTGGACATGAATATATTAAAAAAGAATATTGAACTAATGGAGCCATAGAAAGCACGAACCGCTAAAATTTTGTATGAGTAATGGCAGGCGATGTGGTGAATATCAAGTTTTGCAACACGCTCAAACTGCTTAGCGATTTGACAGGGAATTACCACGCAATCTGCCACTACTCATACAATTCACCATTATAGCCAATTAGAATCTAATATTCGACATCTATACTTGCCTCAAAATGTTTTTTGAATAGATGCATATTTGGTGCGATATTTACATCGCAACTTTAAATTATGGCACGACAAAGTATTTCATTTATCGAACCCATCGATGATTGGCTGAAAAGTCAAGTTGATAATAAAGAATACGATAGTAAAAGTGAACTTGTAAACGATTTGATCAGACAAGCAAGAAGTCAACAAAAACAAATTGATTGGATTAACTCAAAGTCGGTAAGAGCAGAAAATAGCGGTTTCACAGCTGATAGTAAGGCACAAGTTTTGGCAAAATCGAAGTTCCTTCTTAATGGCTAACTACAAATTCAGTTTTAGAGCTTCATCATTTTGTAGCACCATCCCTTAACTCACCTAAAAAAGTTAACCTAAACAACGTCCATGTTTTTTAGAAGATTAATTTAAACCCTTAAATAAAAAAACTCTCGATAAATAAATACCGAGAGTCTCCTTATATATTGTCGTCTTCATCATCTGTTTTAACACAGGAGAATCAGAGCGGAAATAGAAAGAACTTGAGTCCTTCCTATGCTTCCTTATAACTATTCAGAATTAACAAGGTTAAAGTGAAATCACCCCAATTCATAATTCTGAATTCTTAATTTGAATTACATCATTCCAGGCATTCCTCCGCCCATACCTCCCATGGAAGCAGCGTTGTCATCTTCTGGTTCGTCAGCAATCACACACTCAGTAGTCAATAACATAGAAGCTATTGATGCTGCATTTTCGATTGCAATACGAGTTACTTTAGTTGGGTCAATAACACCTGCAGCATACAAGTTTTCGAAAGTTTCTGTTCGGGCATTAAATCCAAAATCATCTTTTCCTTCTTTTACTCGCTGTACAATGATTGCACCTTCTTCACCTGCATTGGCAATAATTTGACGAAGTGGTTCTTCAACGGCTCTTCTTACGATAGCAATACCCGTTTCTTCGTCTTCATTAACCCCTTTAAGTTTGTCTAAGAAAGAAAGACAGCGAATTAAGGCTACACCTCCACCAGGCACGATTCCTTCTTCAACAGCAGCTCTCGTTGCAGCAAGTGCATCGTCAACTCTATCTTTTTTCTCTTTCATTTCAACTTCGGTAGCTGCTCCTACATAAAGTACGGCAACTCCACCCGCCAATTTGGCCAAACGTTCTTGTAATTTTTCTTTGTCGTAATCAGAAGTCGAAGATTCAATTTGAGCCTTGATTTGATTAACTCTCGATACGATAGACTCTTTTTCGCCAGCACCGTTGATGATGGTTGTGTTGTCTTTGTCGATTTCAACTTTTTCGGCCGAACCTAACATTTCTAATGTCGTGTTCTCCAAAGTCATTCCTCTTTCTTCCGAAATCACTTGACCACCGGTTAAAATTGCGATGTCTTCCATCATTGCTTTTCTTCTGTCACCAAATCCTGGAGCTTTAACAGCAGCAATTTTCAATGAACCACGAATACGATTAACAACCAAAGTTGCCAATGCTTCACCGTCTATATCTTCAGCGATGATCAAAAGTGCTTTTCCAGATTGAGCAACTGGCTCCAATACAGGAAGAAGTTCTTTCATACTCGAGATTTTCTTATCGTAAATCAAGATATATGGAGACTCCATTTCTGAAGTCATTTTCTCTGGATTAGTAACAAAGTAAGGGGATAGGTAACCTCTGTCAAACTGCATCCCTTCAACTGTTTTCATATCAGTTTCAGTTCCTTTTGCTTCTTCAACAGTGATAACGCCATCGTTTCCAACTACTCTCATAGCTTCAGCGATCAATGCACCGATTGTCTCGTCATTGTTTGCAGAGATAGAAGCAATTTGTTTGATTTTGTCGTTGTCCGAACCAACTTCCTTAGACAAAGCCTTCAATCCTTTAACAACTTCAGTTACCGCTTTGTCAATTCCTCTTTTAAGGTCCATTGGGTTTGCTCCAGCAGCAACGTTTTTCATACCTGCTGTGATGATCGCTTGAGCCAATACAGTTGCCGTAGTTGTTCCGTCACCAGCAATGTCAGCAGTTTTAGAAGCTACTTCTTTAACCATTTGAGCACCCATGTTTTCAATTGGGTCTTTCAACTCAATTTCTTTCGCTACCGTTACTCCATCTTTGGTGATGTGTGGAGCACCAAACTTTTTACCGATAACTACGTTTCTTCCTTTAGGTCCAAGAGTTACTTTTACAGCGTTAGCCAAAGCATCAACGCCTCTTTTTAACTTTTCTCTTGCCTCTACGTCGAAATAAATTTCCTTCGCCATTTTCTTTTCGTTTTTTTAAAATTAAAATATACCGTAAATGTCTGCTTCTTTCATGATCAAGTAGTCTGTACCGTCTAACTTGATTTCTGTACCTGAATATTGTCCGTACAATACAGAATCTCCCTTTTTCACAGTCATCGGTTCGTCTACCTTACCTTGACCTAATGCAACCACAATTCCTTTTAACGGTTTCTCTTTAGCCGTATCGGGTATAAAAATTCCGCTTGCTGTTTTTACTTCTGCTGGAGACGGTTCGATAAGAACTCGGTCTGCCAATGGTTTAAAGTTTAAAGACATATTTAAGTTTTATTTGATGTTTTTATATGCGTAAAACACGGACGAAAATTGTGCCAATGAAAGCAAGCCGACAAAATGCCATATTTGTTAGTTCTGAGCAAAAAAAAATGTCAGTATGATGACATACTGACATTTTAAATAAGTTCTTTTTTATTATGGCTGAGGAGCTGCTGGCTGCTGACCTGGAGCTGCTGGTTGTTCAGTAGCTGCCGGTTGTTGTTGATCAACTTGAGAAGCGGGTGTTTTCATTCTCAATGTAAGAATGATACTCAATACCATAATAGTACCTGCTAATGACCACGTTGCTTTCTCGATAAAATCGTTGGTTTTTTGAACTCCACCCATTTGTTGAGCGGCACCGAAGTCACTACTCAAACCTCCACCTTTTGGGTTTTGAGCAAATACTACGAAAGTCAATAAAATACTCGCGATTATGATGATGATTTGAATTAACGTATCCATGTTTATTTATTTAATTTTTTCTCTAATTGTTGAATTCGGTCTGCAAAGAAAATCTTTTTTTCTGGAAATAGCAACATTAAACTTTGATATGTATGAATTGCCTTCGGGAAATTGCCCTGAGCCTCAAATATTTTGGCTAAAGTTTCGCTTGCTGGCAGCTTGCTTGCGTCTAAACTTTCTTTTGCTTTTTCAATAGGATTAAAGAAAGGAACCTTCGGTTTAATTTCATTTTCATGACCCTTAACCGGTCTCGTCATCCGAGGATCATCCGAAATGAACTTGTCCAGAATATCTTGATTACGGTTAACCGGGTGCTCATCAAATTCTTCAACCTGCGTCACGTTCGTTTTTAACCATCCCCCAAACGATTTCCCAACAGCCTCTTCACTCTCGCTTTCTCCAAGCTCTTCACTCCCAACAGCCTCTTCACTCAAACTCAAACTCTCACTATCCAGTCCGTATTCTTGAGAAAGCGCATGAGAGGTAAATTGATCTGCTATAGGGTCATTCGACTTTTCGATAGTGCCTAGCTCAACGCTAATTTTCTCCTCCTCGAAAGAAGATGATGAAATCTCGTTTTCAAAAATATCTTCGTCAATCTCTTCTTTAACTATTTCTTCAATTGGAACTTCAAATTCTATACCTAATTCTAAATCAACTGATTCTTCCTCAATTTCTTCTTTCTCAATGACTGGCGTTTCAGATACCTCAGGAATTGTTTTTTCTTCAATTACTTCGGGTGATACTTCTTCAGGCACAAAATGGGATTCCGTTTCCAATATTTCTGCCACAATTGGAGCGAGAGTTTGTTCAATCGTTTCCGTTTTATTCTGCGTTAAGAAATACAAATGCATACGATCCGTAATCGAAATGGCGTGCTTCGTTAAGGCATCGTCGTATCTCAAATCGGAGTTCTTTCCAAGCGTATTAAGCATCAACAGCTGAAAACTTTGAGCGTAAGGATACTTGTCTACCAATGCTGATAAATCTGCAACATCACTCAGTTGACATAAGTCAGGACTTTCGATACGTTTTCCTATTTCTTCTGTATTCATTACCAGTTGGATAATATCTTACTAATTACGTCCTGTACAATCTGAGCGTTTATTTCTTCAAGCAAAGAATTTTCAATGCCAGATATATCTTGATTTGAATCAAAATCCATGAATTTCGACAACCTTAATTCCATTTTATCTTCCGTCGGTTGTGTGATAAAAATAGTGAAAGAAACTCCAACAGTTAGTCTGTTTTTTGCTGCGACATCTCCTGGTTGAAGTGCGATTGGGGCAACTGAATATTGATTGATAACTCCTTCAATATTTACTTCACCTTCTGACTTTGGGTTTAACAAGAGGCGGGTATTATTTTGAACACCGTCTTTGATTGCCTCGGTTAAATTTGAAGCATAACTTGCGGGCGCAGTGGCTGAATTGATATCCAAAGTTTTTACCGTAAATGTTTTCCATTCTTCGGGCATCGAACCGGTATCCATAAACGAAACACTTGACGGCCAACAGCCTGATGTCAAGATTGCTATTAATGAAATAAGTAGAAAACTGCGGATCATAAATTTAAATCGTATTCTTTTATTTTTCGGTAAAGAGTTCGCTCAGAAATACCCAATTCTTGAGCTGCATATTTTCGTTTTCCTTTATGCTTCTCCAAGGCTTTCTTAATCAAATCTTTTTCTCTGTCCTCCAAATATAAAGATTCTTCTACTTCCTCGTGCGTTTCATATGTTTCATCATCATGATCATCCTCTTCTTCACCCTCGTATTCGTATTTGCTTTCAGGCTTTACAGGTGGAGGAAGGGCTTTTTGATTTGATTTTTCCTTGACGTCAGAATACATTTGTTTGACGAAGGCGTTTTGGTCTTGACTTAATTTTATGTCACCGTTTTTATTTACGATTTCAAGCACAAGTTTCTTCAACTCATTTAAATCACCTTTCATGTCAAAGAGAAACTTGTACATCAACTCGCGCTCTGAAAAACTTTCTTCTGCCTTTTTATCGATAACAGCGGGAGTGTTATCATAACTTTTTGGCAGGTATGTAGTCAATTTAGAAGAATCAATTTCCCTATCCGTTTCGATAACGGAAATTTGTTCAACAACATTTTTCAATTGTCGAATATTTCCAGGCCAATGATAATCATTCAATAATTTGACTGCGTCTTCACTCAAACGAATCGCGGGCATTCTATATTTATCAGCAAAATCAGCCGAAAATTTTCGGAAAATCAAGTGTATATCTTCTTTTCTATCTTTTAATGGGGGTAAGCTAATCGGGATTATGCTTAAACGATAAAATAAATCCTCTCTAAACTTGCCGTCGGCGATTGCCTTTTGCATGTTTTCGTTAGTAGCTGCAACTACTCTAACGTTTGTTTTTATCACCTTGGACGAACCAACACGAATGAATTCGCCTGTCTCCAATACACGAAGTAATCTTACTTGAGTTTGCATCGGTAGTTCAGCCACTTCATCCAAAAAAATGGTGCCGCCATCTGCAACCTGAAAATAACCTTCTCGGCTTCCACTTGCACCTGTAAAGGCGCCTTTTTCGTGACCAAAAAGTTCAGAATCAATTGTCCCTTCCGGAATCGCTCCGCAGTTCACGGCAATGTATTCAGCATGTTTACGACTACTCAACTGATGAATGACTTGAGGGATAATCTCTTTACCAGTCCCACTTTGTCCTGTTACCAAAACAGAAATATCTGTTGGTGCAACTTGGGTGGCAATTTCCAATGCCCGGTTTAATAGAGGTGCATTTCCAATAATGCCAAACCTTTGTTTTATCTGTTGTATGGTCATCATAATTCAATGTGTTGTATCGGATGGGGTGGAATTAATTCAACAACCCTACCAATTAAGGTAGCAGAAGTACAAGAAACAACCTCTACTTTAACGTACTGACCTTTTTTGTAATTTTCTTTCGGGAAAACAATAACAGATGCTCGTTCGTCTCTTCCGTTTAATTGTTCTTCAGATTTTTTACTAAATCCTTCAATCAATACCGTCGCTATACGACCAATTTGCGCTTGATTGTTCTCTAGAGAGTGTTTTCTTTGAAGATTGATAATCTCAGTCAATCTTGCGGATTTAACTTCTTCGGGTATGTCGTCTTCAAACTTTCTTTCCGCTAAAGTTTTTGGTCGCTCAGAATATTTGTACATATAAGCAAAACAAAACTTAACTTCTTCCATCAAAGTAAGCGTAGCTTTGTGTTCTTCTTCCGTTTCTCCACAAAATCCAGTAATAATGTCTGTTGAAATGGAATAATTAGGAATATATTTCTTTATGGCTTCAAAACGATTTAAATAGGCTTCTCTCGAATATCCTCGATTCATTCGTTTTAGCATTTCGGTCGAGCCAGACTGCACAGGCAAATGCACATACGGACAAATATTAGCATATTTCGCAATGACCTTCAGTACATCATCACCCATGTCTTTTGGGTGAGAGGTTGAAAATCGAATTCTTAAATCGGGTGAAACGTGAGCCACCAACTCCATCAATTGAGAGAAATTAGTTGTAGGAAGGTCTTCATCCTTTATTTCGCCTTTCGCTGAAAGGTTGTATCGGTAAGAATCAACGTTTTGTCCAAGTAGGGTGACTTCTCTATACCCGGAATTAAACATTTCAACACATTCTCTAACAATCGTTTGCGGATCTCTTGATCTTTCTCGACCCCTAGTGAATGGAACAACGCAAAACGAACACATATTGTCGCATCCGCGAGTAATACTAACAAAACCAGTTACTCCGCCTTTATCCAAGCGAATAGGGGAGATGTCGGCGTAAGTTTCTTCCCTCGACAACAAAACATTCACTGCTTTTTGTCCCGTGCCTACTTCATCAATTAAATTCGGTAGGTCTCTATAAGAATCGGGTCCGGCAACTATATCGACTAGTTTTTCTTCTTCAAGTAAGTCCTTTTTAAGCCGCTCGGCCATACAACCCAAAACTCCAACTACTAAACCTGGATTGCGTTTTTTTTGATTTTTAAAATCAGTGAGCCTTTTTCTGATTCTTTGTTCGGCATTATCCCTTATCGAACAGGTGTTTAAAAGAATAATATCCGCTTCTTTTTGATTTTGAGTTGTCGTATAGCCTTCTTTAGTAAGAATAGAAGCGACCACCTCACTATCCGAAAAATTCATCGCACAACCATAACTTTCTAAAAATAATTTTTTCCCATTTTTAATATCCGAACTAGCAATAGAAATGCTTTCGCCTTGTCTTGCTTCATCCATGGTATGGTCTGCTGTCTTTTGGGTCATTTTATCATGTGTTATGGCTGATGCAAAGTTAGAAGATAAATCAAGATATGCCAAAATGTCAGTATCTAATTGCGCTATTTTTAGCTTTTTTAGTATTTCGCTTTTCAACCTGATTTTTGGGGTGAATAAAGAGTAAATAATTCAAGTTACTTGCTATTTCATTTTTAAACCTATTATTTTGCAGTGAAATTGGACTATTCCATTTTCATTCAAGAAAAACCATGGCAAAGAATTTAGTGATAGTTGAGTCCCCCGCAAAAGCAAAAACGATTGAGGGTTATTTAGGCAAAGATTTCGTTGTGAAATCAAGCTATGGACACGTAAGAGATTTGGCGAAAAAAAATGCTATTGATGTTGAGAACAACTTCTTACCTAACTATGAAGTTTCTGCAGACAAGAAACAAATTGTAGCAGAACTTAAGAAATTAACCAAGGAAGCCGAAGTGGTTTGGCTAGCGACGGATGAGGATCGTGAAGGAGAAGCTATATCATGGCACCTTTACGAAACTTTAAACTTGAAGAAAAAGGAGACCAAAAGAATTACTTTCAACGAGATTACGAAGACAGCAATATTAAAAGCGATAACGAAACCAAGAGATATAAACCAAGAACTTGTAAACGCGCAACAAGCACGTCGAGTATTGGATCGATTAGTGGGTTTTGAATTGTCTCCAGTTTTATGGAGAAAGGTAAGACCTTCCTTGTCTGCGGGGAGAGTACAATCTGTTGCAGTTAGATTAATCGTTGAAAGAGAAAAAGAGATTTTAGCCTTTACCCCAGAAAGTTATTTCAAAGTAAACGGAGCATTTTCAAAAGGATCTGAAACTATTTCTGGCGATTTAAATAAACAGTTTCAAGGCCAAAAAGAACTCGATGCTTACATGCTAGCTGCGAAAAAAAATGACTTCAATGTTTTAGATGTCGTTAAAAAGCCAGCAACTAAATCTCCGACTTCTCCTTTTACAACATCTACTCTTCAACAAGAAGCCAGTTTAAAATTAGGATTCTCTGTTTCTAGAACAATGTCTGTTGCACAAAGACTTTATGAAGCTGGGCATATTACCTACATGAGAACGGATTCTGTAAACCTATCCGAAACAGCTCGCGATGGAGCCAAAGACGAAATTCTTAGATCTTACGGTGAAGAATATTCAAACCCAAAGAACTACAAAAATAAAAACTCAAACGCACAAGAAGCTCACGAGGCCATTCGTCCAACCGATTTCTCTGTTCACTCTGTGGACATGGAAAGAGACGAAACTCGTTTGTATGATCTAGTTTGGAAAAGATCCATAGCATCCCAAATGTCTATCGCTAAGTTGGAACGGACAACCGTGAAAATTGGAAATAGCGCTCAAGAAGAGTTTTTTCAAGCCAAGGGAGAAGTTATTTTGTTTGATGGTTTCTTAAAAGTATACCTTGAATCAAATCTTGACGATGACGACGAAGAAAATAGCGTAACGGCTAATTTATTGCCTGCAGTAAGCAAAGGGGATAAACTAAACAAAGACGCAATCATTGCAACAGAAAGATTCACAAGAGCTGCCCCGAGATATGTTGAGGCTTCTTTAGTGAAAAAATTGGAAGAACTTGGAATCGGTCGTCCGTCTACCTATGCTCCTACAATTTCTACGGTTCAAAAACGTGGATATGTTGAGAAGAAAGAAAGAGACGGTACAGAAAGAAAATTCGAACAAATTTCTTTGATCGATGACGTAATTTCTCAAGAAACTAAATCGGAGATCACAGGTAGAGATAAAAACAAACTTTCACCTACAGATATCGGAATCGTTGTTACTGACTTTTTAACCGAACATTTCGGAAGAATTCTTGACTACAACTTTACAGCAAAAGTCGAACAGGAATTTGATGAAATTGCAAAAGGAATGAAAGAATGGACGCAAATGATCCATGAATTCTATACTCCTTTCCATAAAAGCGTTGAAGATACACTTGAGAACTCTGAAAGAGCTACCGGTGAAAGAGAGTTGGGTATTCATCCAAAATCAGGAAGAAAAATTATCGCTCGTATCGGTCGATTTGGACCAATGGTGCAAGTTGGTGACGAACAAGTAGACGGTGAAAAGCCTCAATTTGCTTCTTTACAAAAAGACCAAAGTATTGGTTCAATTACGCTCGAAGAAGCGCTTGAGTTATTTAAACTCCCACGTACTTTAGGCGAATTTGAAGAATTGGTAGTTAAAGCCAATGTCGGAAGATTTGGACCTTACGTGCAACATGGTAAATCATTTGTTTCTATTCCTAAGGAAGAAAGCCCAATGGACATTACTTTGGAGCGCTCAATCGAACTTATAATCGAGAAGAAGGCATCAGACGCAGCGAAAATGATTAAGGTGTTTCCAGAAAACGAAGAAGTTCAGTTGTTAATCGGAAGATGGGGACCTTATCTTAAAATTGGAAAAAACAATTTCAAATTGCCGAAGGACGTTGAACCAGAAAAATTGACTTTAGAGCAGTGTATTGAAATTTCAGAAAACCAGCCGGTAAAGAAAAGAGCGCCAAAGAAGAAAAAATAGCTAATTATTTGTTATCCACAATTGGATAAGGATTCTTTTCGCTCAAACGGGTCGACTTTCTCGGCGTGACATCTTATTTTTGTAAAAACGTCACTATGAAAGATCTTGATATTTATTTTCAACCTTGTGGTCGAGAAACCGGCGGTGCATTAAACAGCCTAAATTCTTCAATTATAAGACATGAAGAAGGAAGCTTCCCTGATCTTAAACCGGGTATAGCAATATTTTATACTCCAGAGTTTAGAAGAGGGGATGAGGCGCTTCAAGGAACCTCAAATGACAGTTTTAGAGACCACCTCTACGACTTGTTCCCTACCTATACTTGGAAAATGCCGATTTTTGATCTTGGGACTATTGTGCCTGGTGAAAAAGTTGAAGACACGTATTTTGCAGTTTCTACCGTATGTGCAGAGCTGGTGAAGAATGATATTATTCCCATTGTTATTGGCGGTTCGCAAGACCTAACCTTTGCAATGTACAAAGGGTATGAGCAGCTCGAACAACTAATAAACATTTGCTCTATTGATTCAAGACTCGATATAGGAAAGCCGGACGAAGCATTTTCTTCCTCAAACTACGTTAGTCAAATGCTGCTGCAAAGACCGTGTTACTTGTTTAATTTTGCAAATGTAGGTTGTCAAGCCCCTTTTGCGGATAAAGATGAGTTTGAGCTTTTTGAAAAACTTTATTTCGACGTTTGCCGATTGGGTGAGTTCAATATGGACTTTAAGAAAGCCGAACCTCATATTAGAAACACAGATATTTTATCCATTGACCTAAATTCAATCCGATCAAGTGATTTTCCGTCGGGTAACAATAAAAACCCTAATGGTTTTTATGCCGATCAAGTTTGTCAAATCGCCAAATATTCGGGATTGAGTGATAAATTGACCTCCTTTGGTTTATTTAACACCAATCCAAATCAAGATTCCTCAACGGCGAATCAATTGTTAGCTCAAATAGTGTGGTACTTTATTGATGGGGTTTCTCAAAGAAAAGGAGATTTTCCTATTGGAACGAAGAAAGATTACATGCGTTTTTCTGTTCATCTCGATGATTTCTCCGAAGAAGAATTAGTTTTCTTGAAAAGCCATAAGACAGAAAGATGGTGGATGGAGGTTCCGTATCCCCCTCAAAATGGACAAAAATATCTAAGGCACCATATGGTTCCTTGCGATAAAGATGACTATGAAAGGGCGATGAAAAATGAAATCCCTGACCTGTGGTGGAAAACATACCAAAAGTTGGGTTAAATAATGTGCATAACCAAGAACAATAAAATGCTTTATTTTATGTTATTAAAGTTTAGGGATTAAATAATTTTCCCTATTTTAGTCGGCTACAACCTAAACTTTTTGTTTTGAAAGTAGATGTGTACAATATAATTATTACAAAGTCTATGATAAAAATTAGTGTGATTTGTCTGATAGCGTTCTCTATGATGTCTACTATGTCATTTTCGCAGCAAGATAAAATCATCACCCACTTTATTTACGATAAAATGAGCCTTAATCCTGGTGAAACAGGAATTGATGAGGGGATTTGTGGTACAGCTATTTATCGTAATCAATGGGATAAGGTAAATGGTGCTCCTAATTCATTAGTGCTTAATGTCGAAGCAAATATTAATCGCTTTTTTCCAGGCGGTTTAGGAATGTCATTTTATCATGATGTAATTGGTTTTGCTAAACAAAACAACTTACTCTTGAATTATGCTTACCCCGTGATCACAGATTTCGGAACTTTAGGGATAGGCCTTGGTTTAGGAATAATGAATTATGGATTGACTCCTAATTGGATTCCACCAACAGATGACCCTGATGCTGCTTTGCCTTTAGGTTTTGCCGCAACAAGTTTCGATATGAATCTTGGTCTTTATTGGAAAGGCAATGAGAATTATTATTTTGGTATCTCTACGACTCACGCTAATGCACCGCGATTATCGCAAGATGTTCAACAAGGTAACGTCACTTTTAAGCAAGAATACGCCGCCGCAAGACATTATTATGTGATGGGTGGGTATACAACAGATCCAATCGGACCAGGTGCTTTAAATGGAAACATTTTATTTAGAACAGATTTAGTTAAAAACTCCTTTGATTTTAACGTAAGATACTTAATGGGTAATAATAACCTTAAGTACTACGGTGGATTGACATACAGGACTGCTGATGCTTTAGCAGTCATGATAGGGGGGTCAAGAAACAACTGGACATTGGGGTACTCATACGACTTGACAATTAGTAAGTTATCGTCAGTGTCTTGGGGTTCACATGAGATATTAGTAAAGTACTGTTATTTCCTCCCACCAATAATAAAAACACCATCAAAGCATCCAAGATGGTTGTAAATTGATTTTTTTTTACAAACTTTGTAACCTTTATAGAGTTTGTTCCGTTATATTGATATTAGAGTAAATCCTGTAGATTGACTATTGATAGCTGGAAATATTTAAAAAGAGGTAGAATGAAAAGACTATTGTTAATTGGATTAATTGGTTCAATGATTGGTGCTTGTAGCACCAGAACTGGACACCTTACAGGTGTTTTAGGACGACCAGATTATATCCCAGAAATTCCACTTGGTATGGTTTACATACCGTCGGGATCTTTCGCCATGGGTGAAAATGACCAGGATGTGCCCTTCTTACATCAGACAAAAGCAAAAACAGTTTCTGTTCCTGCTTTTTATATGGACCAAACTGAAATCTCAAATAATGAGTACCGTCAGTTTGTAGAATGGGTTAAAGATTCAATCGCACTGGATAAGATTTATTACAACATGGAAGATGATGACGATGCAAGTCGTTGGATTAACTATGAGAATGAATATTTCGACGAAGGTGGTTTGGAGTACGTTGAATTCGATCCTTCTGATAGAGAATTGAATCGTACGATCTTTCAATTAAACTGGGAAAGACAAATTGATTATCGCGACAAGGATTTGATTCCGTTGTTGGCCGATATGTATTATCCTCAACCAGAGCGTTTCTATGGAAGAAGAAATATCGATGTTCGTAAGTTGATGTACAAATACTATTGGATTGATTATAGAGAAGCAGCGAAGCGTGGAAGAATCAATATTATTCCTGATGGTTTCGACAATCAAGGAAATAAATTGGTTGATGAGCACAGAGAGCTTGAAACTCCTCCACATCCATTTACTGAAGACCCACAAGGTCAAGATTTGGACCTAGGTTATTTCAATAAGAAAGGTCAAAACAACGCGATTCGCGGACACGAAAATCGTCAACGATTTATTATAGAAGAGGTAATTAACGTATATCCTGATACATTATGTTGGGTACGTGACTTTACCTACTCATTCCATGATCCAATGACAAATATGTACTTCTGGCACCCTGCCTATGACAACTACCCGGTTGTAGGTGTGACTTGGAATCAGACTCGTGCATTTTCTGTTTGGAGAACACAATTACTTAACAACTGGTTAATTTCTATGGGTGATTTATTTGTAAACGATTTCCGTTTGCCAAATGAATCTGAATGGGAAAGAGCAGCACGTGGTGATTTGGCTTTATCTCCATACCCATGGGGAGGACCTTATATCCGTAACGAATCAGGATGTTTCTTAGGAAACTTCAAACCAATGAGAGGTCGTTACTTCGAAGATGGTGGCTTTCATACTGTAAAAGTGTTTTCTTACAATCCAAACGGATGGGGATTATACTGTATGGCAGGAAACGTTGCTGAATGGTGTGAAACTGCTTACGATGAGTCTATGTACGAATTCTCAAATGACTTGAGTTCTGACTACAGATATGACGCGATGGATTGGGATCCACCATCAATGAAAAGAAAAGTTACAAGAGGTGGTTCTTGGAAAGACATAGGGTATTACCTACAAAACGGTACTCGTTCTTACGAATATCAAGATACTTCAAAATCTTTCATCGGATATCGTAATGTAATGACTCACTTAGGTCGTGGAGGAAAAGACTTCAACGCCGAAGGGAACGAAGAAATTCAAGCAGACGTGCAATTGAGATAAAAAAGCTAAAACAATAGATTAAAAAACCCAACAAAAAAATTGTAAATTATGAAACCAGGAAGTAAAGGATGGAAATTATTTATGTCGAAACTATATGGTTTCGGTGCAGCAGTCGTGATTATCGGAGCGATGTTTAAGATTATGCACTGGCCAGGAGCAGGACCAATGCTAGTTATCGGTCTTACTGTAGAGGCATTGATTTTTATCTTTTCAGCTTTCGAGCCAATTCACGAGGATCCAAACTGGGAACTTGTTTATCCTGAGTTAGCACTTGGACAATCTGAAGATCTCGATCACGAAGAATTGCCGGCTGGAAGAAATAAAGGTGGTACAATTACTGGTGAATTAGATAAAATGTTATCAGAGGCGAGTATTGATAGCGCATTGCTAGAACGTTTAGGTGATGGTATGCGTGCTTTGGGTGAAAATGCTAATCAATTAAAAGGAGTTACTTCTGCAGCAGTAGCAACAGATACTTATGTTGATAGCTTACAAGCAGCTTCAGTTAAAGTTACTGCATTGTCAGAATCATACGATAGAGCTTCTGTAGCAATTTCAGGAATGACATCTGCACAAGGTGAAGGTGAATCAATGGGTGAGCAAATGCAAAAAGTTTCTAAAAATCTTGGAGCACTTAATAACGTTTACGAATTGCAATTAAAAGGTTCATCTGCTCATTTAGAAGCAACAGAGAAATTCCAAGGTCAAGTAACCAAATTGATGTCAGATCTTTCTGCTTCAGCTGAGGATACAAGATTATATAAAGAAAATATGGCGGCATTGTCCAAAAACTTGTCAGATTTAAATACAGTATACGGTAATATGTTAAGAGCTATGACTGTAACAAACGGCTAGTCCGACGTTATATAAATAGACGAAAGATATTATTCAACTAAAAGATTTAAAAAATGGCAGGAGGAAAGGAAACGCCAAGGCAAAAGATGGTAGGGATGATGTACTTAGTACTGACAGCCCTACTTGCGCTTAACGTATCAAAGTCAATTCTAGACGCTTTCGTGGCAATTGAAGAAAATATTCAAATTGCAAACGAAACAGAAGTATTTAGAGGGAACGCAAAACGAAGTGAGTTAAAAGAGAAGATTCAGGATCAAACAGCTCCTGAAGTAGCTAAAAAAGCCGCTCGTTTGTATAAAATCGTTCAGCAAATAGATAAAATTACCGCAGAAAGAATAAAAGAAATCGATGGTTATAAACTTGAGATTCTTAGTGTTTGTGGTGAAGACGTTACATCTGTCGGACCTGAACACATCATTGTTAAACCATACGATGCTAAAAACACACCTTTAGCACCAATTCGTATGAATTTAGAAATGGTTGAAGGAAAAGACAACTATGATGTACCAGTACAAGTCTTAATCGGACCAGATATCAAGAAACCAACAGGTAGAGGTATCGATATGTGGAAAAACTATATTAAATTCCGTACAGACATTACTCAATTAATTGCAGCTTACCCTGCAGGTGAGGGACAAAAACCTTTCTTCTTTAAGGCACCGATCATCAATGAGTTTAAGAATCAAGCTGATTTGAGTGCAAAATTGAACGATGCGATAGAAAAGCAATCAAATGTCAATATTGATGACAAAGAGATAATTAAGAAAATCTATAGTTCATTGACTAAGAAAGAAAAATCTGAAGTTCACGGTGTTAAAGGTGTTCACTGGATTGGTAAAACATTTGACCACTCTCCAAACGTTGCGGCACTTGCCTCACTTACTTCTATACAAAAAGAAATTCTTGCAGCGCGTGCAGATGCTGTTGCTTTGATTAGACAACGTGTAGGTGGAGGTGACTATTCATTTAATAAGGTAATGGCTTTGGCATACGGACCTGAACTTGCAAATGCAGGTGATGAAGTTCAAATTGAAGTGTTAATGGCTGCCTTTGATAGTGACAAACAACCTAAAGTTACAGTTGATGGTGTCACAGTAGAAGATGTTAAAGACGGTAAAGGTTACGTTAAAGTAAAAGCGCAAGGTGCATCTGAAATGGTAGTAAAAGGTACTATCACGATTATGAAAAAATCGGGTATTCCTCAAATGAAAGAGTGGGAGAAAACGATAAAAATCATGAAACCGATGGGAACAGTTTCTTTACCAGAACTTAATGTTCTATACAGAGGTTACCCAAACAGAGTTGATGCTGTCGCATCAGGATACGAAAAAACAATTTTAACAGGTGCAGGTGGTGTGAGTTTATCCCCATCAGGTACGGGTTGGATCGCTTCTCCAGGAAATACTAGAGAGTGTACGCTTACTGTTTCAGGTAAAACGGAGGACAGAACGGTGAGTTTAGGTTCGTTCACATTTAGAGTTATGTCTCTGCCAGATCCTGAGTTGTACTTCGGTGCTTCTAAGAGTGGTGAAAGAGGTTCTAAAAATGAAACGAACTTATTTGCAAAATACCCACCGGAGATTCCTTTGAATGCCGCCTTTAAATTATTAAGTTGGGAATTAATTGTACCGGGTAACCCAGGTGCTCCGCCACGTGGAGCAGGAAGTAAGTTAACACCAGATGCGTCTAAATTACTTAGACAAGCACGTCCGGGATCAGTAATAACCTTTATCACAACTGTGAGAGGTCCTGACAATATTGTCAGAAAGAAAGCGGGTAGTTACCCGATTTAAAATTTGAAAATTATGAAGAATATATTTTTAAATGCAATAGCAATCGGTTCCTTAACCATAGCGTTCGCTCAGCCAGAGTTGAGTGGAGGACCGGTGAATGTACCATCAGACGGTATCGTTGATGGTGTATACATTAGAGAACACGTTCCAACAAAACGTTTGATTCCTTATGAGCATGTTCGTGAAGCGGATGTAATCTGGGGTAAACGTACTTGGGAATACATTGACTTAAGAGAAAAAATCAATCATTCATTGTATTTTCCTTTTGATGAAATTACAGATGGTAACTGGATTCGTAATGCGGAACGTTGGAGTTTATGGACAGTAATTCGTAATCACGTTTTAAACGGTGATTTGAGATTGTTCTCTCCTTACAACCCAAATAATGTATTTGGTGAGTGGGACGGCGATCAGTTGAAATACCCTGTAGATCCACAACCAGGTATGAATTATTACACGGATTCTGTGTTTAAAGACAAATTAGTTTATTTCTTTGGTCGTTTAGGTGCCCAATCAGATATTCCTTTAACGGATGAGTTTGGTGAGCCATTGACAAAAAGTAATGCAGAAGGTTTTGACGAATTTGTTTACCCACCACGTGATACTTTGTATTATACTTCTAAGGATATTGTACAATACCGTTTGAAAGAAGATTGGTTCTTCGATAAAGAACGTTCAGTATTGGATGTAAGAATCATTGCAATTGCACCTGTCGTTTACGATGTAGTTGAAGAAGGTGGTGTTGATGTTATTAAAGGAATGAAAGAATTATTCTGGTTGTACTTCCCACACTGTCGTTTTATCTTCAATAACTACTTGGTTTATAACGAGAAAAATGATGCACAATGGATGAGCTACGATGATTTATTCTGGAAAAGAAGATTCAACGGAGTTGTTTACAAAGAAAGCAGCGTTTTTAATCGTAATGTTGAATCTTACCGTACAGGAGTTGATGCCTTGATGGAAAGTCAACAAATCAAAGAAAATATTCGTACTATCGAACACGATGTATGGCATTTCTAATGCAAACTCTATATTTTTTAAAAAGGTTCGTCATTTGGCGAACCTTTTTTCTTGTCAATACTTTTCTCTTTTCATATTAGCACTACCTTTGCACCATGATTCAATTGGAAAATTTAGGGGTCTTTCTCCCACAAGGTTATTTATTTCAAGGTATAAGCCTACAAATCAACAAAAACGACAAGGTTGGACTGGTTGGTAAAAATGGAGCGGGGAAGTCCACGATGATGAAATTGATCGCAGGAAGCTCGAAACCTTCCGAAGGAAGAATTCACCAACCTAAGGATACAACTATTGGCTACCTAAGTCAAGATATCAAACTTGATTCAAGACTAAGTGTATTTCAATTCTTAAATGAAAGCAATGTTGAACTGACGAGAATTAAAAACCGTCTGGACAAGATTAACGATGAGATTGTCACAAGAGAAGATTATGAGTCAGAAAGCTATCTTGGTTTACTGGATGAGTTAAGTGACCTCAATCATGATTTCTCATTAAGAGAAGGTTATACTTGGGAGGAAAAAATCACCTTTACTTTAAAAGGTTTAGGTTTTAACGATGAAGAATTAAAAAGACCTCTGAATACGTTTTCTGGAGGATGGAAAATGAGAGCAGAATTGGCGAGAATCTTGGTTAACAATCCGGATGTTGTCTTGCTGGATGAGCCTACCAATCACCTTGATATACTATCTATTTCTTGGTTAGAAGAATATTTAAAGAAATTTGAAGGTGCTGTTATTGTAATTTCTCACGATAGATTGTTCTTAGACAATGTTACAAAACGAACTCTGGAAATCGCAATGGGTAAATGCCTTGATTTCCCGTACGCATATTCTAAATACAAGATAGTAAGAGCAGAAGAGAAGGAAAGACAAGTAGGAGCCAAAAAACAGCAAGATAAAGACATTAAGCATACGGAAGAACTAATTGGAAAATTTAGGGCCAAGAAAAACAAAGCTGCCTTTGCTCAATCACTAATAAAGAAATTAGATAAAACAGAAAGAATAGAGGTTGAGTCCGATGCTGTTTCTAAAATGAAAATCACCTTTCCTCTGAGTCACCAACCTGGAAAATGGGTGCTTGACATGAAGAACATGGGGAAAACATATGGAGACAATTTACTTTTTGAAGGAATTAACTTAACGGTTGGTAGAGGTGAGAAGATTGCTCTTCTTGGCGCCAATGGGGTCGGGAAATCAACCTTGTTAAAAAGGATAATGAGCACACTTGAAGGTGAAGGAATCGTTGAGTATGGTCACAATGTCAACACGTCCTATTTTGCACAAGATCAAGCCGAATCATTAGATATTAATAAAACAATCTACGAAACAGTAGATGAAGTAGCCATTGGTGATATTCGTAAGGATTTACGTTCGATATTGGGAGCCTTTCTATTTTCGGGTGAGGATGTCGATAAGAAAGTTGCCGTGTTATCCGGTGGGGAAAGAACGCGTCTGGCTTTGTGCCAATTGTTGTTGAGTCCATCTAACTTTTTGATTCTCGATGAACCAACAAACCACCTCGATATGCAATCTAAGGAAGTTCTAAAAAGTGCCTTGACAAGTTATGAAGGGACATTTATAGTCGTTTCTCACGATAGAGAATTCTTAGACGGTTTGACTAATCGTATATGGGATATTGAGGACAAGGGATTGAAAATTCATCACTTTACAGTTCAAGAGTTCTTACAAAGAAAAATGTCTCTTGAAGGAGGCACCGCAACCTTGGTAAAGAAAGATCCAGTTGTTGTAAAGGAAGAAAAAGTAGAAAAACCTGTATCTAACCTTTCGTATGAGGAGCAAAAAGAATACAAAAGGAGAAAGAATCAGCTTAACACGCTAATCAAAAAGACGGAGGAAGAAATCGAACAATTTGAGAAAGACATTCATGTGATGCAGCAAGAAGTGGAAAGAATGGATTATTCTGATGAAGAAAAATCCAATAAATTACTTGCTGATTTTGCCTCTAAGAAAACTTCTTTGGATTCGGCAATGACAACTTGGGAAAAAGCAACGGAAGATTTATTAAAATTGGATTAATTTCTTCGCTTTTTACGAGCATTTTTCTTTTGTCGTTTTTTATTGCGTTTCATTGATTTTTTAAACTGGTCAGATTGCATGGCGTAAAATCGTTTTTCGATTTTCTTCTTTTCCTTTTTAGCTGATTTGGCCTTCTTTTGATTTTTCTTAGCCAACATTTCTTCGGCTTCAGCAACCGAACGAGGGTTTTTCTGTTTTTGCGCCAAAACTGTTGTATTCATAAAGATACCCAAGCACAACAATAATAATATTCTAACACCCGTTTTCATTGTATATTTGTTTCTCAATACTAACGTAATGAAAGTAAGAATTATTTTCCTTTCTGCATTTCTTATTCTGTCTGTGGCTTGCAGTAAAAACAGGAATCACCCAGTGCCTTCTGTGGCATTGGACGTTACGATAGACATTAATTTACCTTCTTATTCTGATTTAGCTGGAGTAGGAGGCTGGACTTATGTTAATGGTGGATCAAAAGGGGTTATCGTTTATCGAAGATCAACTGAGGAATTTGTTGCGTTTGACCGACATTCCCCAGCGGATGAAGCCGGAGACTGTAAAACACCATTAACACCAAGTGAAGACAATTTCTTAGAATTGCTGGATGAATGCAATGATGCAAAGTTTTCATTGTACGACGGTTCACCAATTAAAAATAGTGATTTTGGATTGCGACAATATCAAACTCTCTTCAACGGAAATAATCTATTAAGGATTTATAATTAATAAGGATTCCCTATTTTTGCGGTAAGAAAATCAACATGGAAGAAGTAACAATCAACATTATCGATAGAGAAGGAGTTAATCACGCTTTGGTGGCGCCAACAGATATGAGCATGAACGTCATGGAAGTTTGTAAATCCTATGATTTACCGGTTTTAGGTGAATGCGGTGGAATGGCGATGTGTGCAACCTGTCAGTGTTACCTGGAATCAGATCACGTATTGAATGAACAAAGCGATGATGAACTAGACATGTTGGATCAAGCCTTCTTTGTAAAACAAAATAGCCGCCTAGGTTGTCAAATTCAAATTGACGACAACATAGACGGCATCGTATTGCGTTTGGCTCCTGAGGAGTAAAATCTTATATCAATTCTTCTTATTAAAAAGCAAAGGTTAAACCAGCATTGAAACTTAAGAAGTTGTTGGCAAGTCTTTGTTTTAGGTCGTTAATGTAAAACTTATCTTCAATGTTAGTTTTTGCAATACCGTTTTCAGTAATTATATTTAATTGATAGTCAAAACCAATGTGATACATCACAAATTGATTTATTGCAAACGTAAGTGTTGGTTTTACATTTAAACGTACTGTAGTTACACTCTCTATACGAGTTGGAACTATAACCTTTGTATAAGTTACTACATCTTCATTTTCAAATGTATTCTCATTATAAAAAGAGTAAGATTCTCGAATGTAAACTTCATTAGATGTAATGGCTGTTTTACCAATGCCAAAACCGGCTAAAAAACTATAACCTATAGGAAGAATAGATGAAGATTGAGAGAATTGAATTGATGGTCCGAATACGATAGTGCGTGCTTTCATAGCTGAACCAACCCCGCTTGCACCATATCCAGATGGACTTTGAAAGTCAGATGTCGGGGTGAACGTTGTTGATCGAATATTTGAATTAAAAAACAATGAAAACGATCGAGATAACTGTCGACCGATGCTTATATTAAATTGAACAGGAATTTGTCTCCCTTTATCGACAAACTTACTGTTTGTGAATTCTTTACCGTTTATGTTTCTTGAATATTTTTCAAAATCTCCAGAATTTGTTGAATTGTGAGGGTCATCACCTAATATGCGATATCCAGTTCTGGCAAAAATGCCTGCATCAATTGAAAGGTAATTCTTCTTGCCAAAGTATCCTGGGTTTTGAGCTGAAGCTCCTACGGTAAAGGCAAAAACTGTGATCAATGTTATAAATAATTTCATTTTATTTCAATTTTGTTAAGCTGTGAAATACTTGGTAAAAGTTACTTGTCAAGTTGGCTTGACTGGCTGTGCTTTTATAATAATATCTACCTCCATTTTCAAAGTCACCTTTTTCCAAATCTAGAACTGCAACACTAATTGTAGTTGAGTTTCCTTTCATGAATGGAAGAGGCCCATAAAAAATGGCGATCGGTGGGAATAAAACAGATGCCAAGATCATCGTTGGAAACTTGTAAGTATACGAATGTTCAACACTCGTAAACATGATTTTTGTTGTATTGTACCTTGCTTTAATGTCCTGTAGTAAATCATAGTCTACAGGAAAGCAAACTACGTCCTCAGTATTAGCGGCCTGACTCAATAATGCTGTCAAAATACTTTTGTCATTAAACTCGTCTGATGATTTTCCTTTTAGATCTCTTTTCGTGATTACTTCATGGTCAATACCAATGGATCTTGCACCTTCTCCAATGGCACCTATTACTTTTTCTTCGAAATTATCAGATTTTTTATGATTGATACCGTTTTTCTTGTAAAGTGAACCAATTGGCTCTACTATTAGAATTTTCCCTTCAATGGTACCAGAGTTTTCGGGAAGTGATTCTCTTCTTTCTAATTCTCTTTTCTTTTCCCTTTTTGACAAACCATTTATGTAGGCTTCGTCTTTTTCTGTTTCTTCTTTATCGTCCTCATATGCAGCCAATTCTTCTTTAAAGAAATCGGTCTCAATAATGTCAGATAGCAAATACAAATAATACTTTGTTGAATCGAAGTTATCAATATTTGACTTGTCTCTTTTTTGCTTGATTTTGTCGTATTTACTTAACTTTTCTTCCTTTTTCTCTTCATCAACTTCGTCTTCTTTAGCTTTAAGGCTTTCATCAAATTTGACTACACCTGTTTGGAAATTATAAGAAAAATAATCTTCAAGTTTCAATTCATCATTAAACAACTCGTTTAAAAGTCTTTTTTGAATGAGTTCTATTTCTTTTTTATCCGGAAACTTCAATCGAATATCCTCAACTATTCTCAATGAGAGAGGCCCTAATTCTTTTATAGATAACTTCTTTAAGAAATAATACAAACCAGAAGATTCACCTTCCCAATCAGACTTATCGACCAAGGTGCTGTTGTATTCAGAAGAAATCTTATATTGAGCAAGTCCCAACCAAGACTGCGCTTTCATCCTTTTCAAATAATACGATTCAGGGTTTTCCTGCTCAAGCACATAAATAGTATATAGTGCTCTTGCAAATTGACCGTTTAATACATCCGTTCTTACTCGTTCATAACGAGCTAATTTTCTAATTTCATTAAAACGCTCTTGCCCTAAGAAGTTTGAAGCATCGCCCCAATCAGCATATTTTTCTGAAGCTTCAATCGCTTTTTCCTTACGGTTTTTTACGTTGGGGTGCGAACTCCTGCTATCGTCAATATCTTCACTTGCTTTAATGTCAAATTTATCTGTTGTAAAGTTTTCTTGAGGTATATAGCATTGTTCCGTATTAAAGTAATCGCTTTTGAATTCGATTTCATCAATCGGTAAGTAAGAATAAAGTAAAACATCAAACGTTGGTTCGATATAACTTTTAGAATAACCAACCTCATGGTATAATTTTATCCCTTTGACATCGGCTTCGTATTCTTTTTCCTTAGAATAGATACTTAACTGCTCAATTTGCTTGTTGATTTTTCGATTGTCCTTTTTGTATTCAAAAGTCTCGACAACGTGATGTTCTGTATAGTGTGTAATCTCATGAGCCAAGATATAAGCCAATTGGGCCTCGTTTACAAGTTGAGAAATCAACCCTGTTGTAAAAAACACTATTCCTTGATCGGTTGACAACGCATTGGCTACGTTTGACTTAAGAATGTAAAAACGCAATTTAGCTCTTAATTCGGGGTTGCTTTCAAGCAATTTATCAGCAACTTCTGAAACATAATTAGAAATTGGGTCATTATAAGTTACGAGACCTGAATGCAACAATTGGTCGACACCGTAATGTACCCCTTCAAAAAATATTTTTTTGTCGGAATTATTTAATTCACTAGTCCCATTTTTAATGTCGTCTTGTACCTTTTGACGGGTCAATGTGCTAAAGTCATTAGGAACGGTTCCTTGTGAAATTAGAGATTGATAATTGTTGAAATCTGTCTGGGAAAAACCAAGTCCTGAAAATAGCAGGATTATTAGGCTTAGCAAAGCTTTCATGGAGTGTTTAGTCATAGGGTAATTTTTAATAGTCAAATATAAGATAAAATATTTATTTTAGGTCTTTAGGGATAGTACAAACAGGAATGGGTTCCATTTTATGTTTGTTGGCGCTGTTGTATCGTTTATAGATGGTTAGAATTTCTTTTTGCCTATCATTTAATGAACTAATGTCTCCATTAAATTCCATTGCCCATTCTAATTCTGGGTAGGAGGCTCCAATTTGATCTTCATCTGATCGGCCATCTTCCCAAAGTCCATCAGTAGGTTTAGCAACGACGATTTCTTCTATGACTCCTAAGATTTTAGCCAAGTCCCAAACTTCCGTTTTCATTAAATCAGCAATAGGACTAAGGTCAACCCCGCCATCACCATATTTTGTGTAAAAACCGACACCAAAATCCTCAACTTTATTTCCTGTTCCAGCAACTAAACAACCGTTGGCTTGTCCGATTCCATAAAGTGTCAACATCCTTAATCGTGCTCTAGTGTTCGCCATTGCCAATTGATGGCTCAAGGTTTCCTTAGGAAAAGTTTTTTCCAATACTTCAAATGTCTCGGTTAAGTCAATCTCGAGAGATTCTACATTTTCAAACTTTTCATTCAAATTGGCTATATGATTTATTGCGCGACTATGTTCGGCTTTAGTTTGGCGAATCGGCATACTGACAAGTATGGTCTTCAATCCGGTTTTAGCGCAAAGCGTCGAAGTTACTGCCGAATCAATACCTCCAGAAATGCCTATTATAAAACCATCGACTCTCGTCTTTAAAGCGTAGTCTTTTAACCAATTGATTATATGTTCTGATACTTTGATTCCTTGCATTTAAAACAAGATTCCTAGTTTGAATGTCAATTGATTTTGGGTCATTGCATTGGAATAATATTTTCTAACTGAAGTATTGTTCCCCTCATGATAATATAAGGTTTGGTTTTTCTCCTTGTTAGAGGCGTAGATTGGAATAAAACCATATCTGTAACCGGCTTCAAAAATAAGAGAAGTTGAACCAGAAAAATTCCACTCACCTCCCAAAGAAAACCCTACAGATGATCTTACAAAATTCATATCACGACTTGCTGTCATTAAATTATTTTCTGTCGCTGCTTGGTCTTTATTGACATCATTGTCATCAAATATAAAACCGACGTCATTGATTTTATTGCTCATTAAGAAACTTGTTCTCAAGCCAAACTTCCCATAAAACCTGCAATAACCAAAAAACTTGGTTCTAAACAACATTTCGGTTGGGATGCTTAAGTAAATTGGTTTTTGCTCACGTGTCACCATTTGAAATAAATTGCTGGTAGCTGTAACGTCCGAACTCTTTAAAATCTCTGTATCAGAATAATGATAATAACTTGTTCCTGAAAAATCATTCCCTGCCACACCAGGTTTGATAAAGTTCTTATCAAAATCAACGTCAAGACCAGTTGCAAAACCTATTGAATTGGACATTTTGTAATGGAAAACAACACCAATATTTAAATTAGTACCGTTTCTAGGTACATCCATTCTTTTAGTAGCTGACTTATTGAAGTTTATTCCAGTTCCAAAATGTAATCCCGCATTAACTTTTTTAGTTGCTGCTTCTTGGGCAAAAGCTGTTGCAGTTCCAATAATTGCCGCACATAATAAAAGTTTTTTCATACTTAAGATAAATTAATTTGAAGGGTCTTCTTCTCTTAGTTTTAACTAATTTTGAGCAATGATAAGAATTAAAATGACACGAAAATTATTTCTTTATTTATCGTTTACCACTTTGATTTTAACAGCGTGCGACAACACCCCATTGGATATCGATTGCTCAAGCACTAATGTCAATATACAAAATTATAATATGGATTCCATTTTTGTGAATGCAAATGTGGATGAATTGACAATTTGGAATGAACGATTTAAGAATAAAATTCAAGATGCTTATTATTATGAACTCGGGCAGTGCCTTAGAATAAAGAGTGCTGATGATTCTTTAATCCTAAACAGTGTTCAGACTTTCATTAAGGACCCTTATATTCAATCAATAGAAAAGGCAATAGCCGTTAAGCATAAGAATTCTTCTAAATACCATACAGATATTGTGGAGGGAATGCGGCATTTAAAATTTCATTTCCCTCAAATGAAGATTCCAAAGGCTACTGTTTTTGTAAATAGTTGCTTTCAAAGTAGTGCGTTTTGTACAGAGAATGAAATAGTAATCGGGTTAGAAAGATATTTGGGTAAAGATGAACCTTTACTTAAAAAACTCCCAAGTGATGTGTTTTACGAATGGATTAAGAAAGGGATGGAACCACAGTTTTTGACTAGAGACGCTATTTGTGGTTGGATTTTAACTCAATTTGAACAAAAAGAAGATGCAAATCTGGCAGAATCCATGGTTAACTGGGGTAAAGTATTGTATAGTGTAGAGGCTGCTTTTCCAGACGAGAAAAAAGAAATTATTGTTCGTTATACAGCGGAAGAATTAAAATGGGCCGAAGAGAACGAAAAGGCATTTTGGAGTTATTTAATTAACGAGAAATTATTATTTGTCTTTAATCAACGAGAAAAAAACAACATGTTAAGACCCGGTCCGACTAC
>JBLIKY010000008.1:0-31130 GCA_047637535.1 Lentimonas sp. | reverse complement strand
GTTTCTGGGGATTCGCCTTTATCTAATTTACCTTTAGGGATGTCCCAAGAACCGTTTCTTTTGATGAAAAGATACCCCTTTTCATTTTTCACTATACCTCCTGCTGCTTCAATAAAATCAAAGTTTTCAAATAGTTTAGCGTAAATCAATTCTGGGGTCTGCGTTACTATATAAATAGGGCAAGCATTCTTCACTTTCTTAGCCCACATAAACACAGCAGCTTTGATGTCCTTAATGTTTTCGGTATAAATATACACGGCATTTTTTTTAGTCTCAGCTTGACTTTCTACAATATATAAAGGGGTATTATCAATAAAAACTTTGTACATTTGCGGCATGATTTTAGACAACGACAAGGCGCTAAAGGTAGCAGAATTTTTATTACAAATCAAAGCGATAAAGCTTCAACCGAAAGACCCTTTTACATGGGCTTCAGGTATAAAGTCACCAATCTATTGTGACAATAGAATTTCACTTTCCTACCCTTCAGTGCGTACCTATATTCGTCAAGCCTATTCAGAGGCGATTTTGGAGCATTTTGGAAAACCCGATGTTATTGCTGGGGTTGCAACTGGTGGAATTGCTCAAGGTGCCTTAGTCGCTCAAGAATTGGGGCTACCGTTTATTTATATCCGTTCGGAAGCGAAAGCTCACGGAATGGGAAATCAAATTGAAGGAGCCTTTGAAGAAGGTCAAAAAGTTGTCGTAATCGAAGATCTTATCTCTACTGGAAAGAGCAGTTTGCTGGCAATAGACGCTTTGAAAAAAGCCAATCTTGACGTCAGAGGTCTAGTTGCCATTTTTACTTATGGCTTTAAAGAATCAGTTGAAGCTTTTGAAGCCGCTGATTGTCCTTTTATTACCTTGAGTAATTACGATGTTTTATTGCAAGAAGCGATCGAACAAAGTGCAATCAAGAAAAACGATGTAAAAGATTTGATGGCTTGGAAAAGCAATCCTCATACTTGGAAACCAAAAAAATGATTATTACAAGCGAAAAAGCCATTGTTTCTTCATCTGTTGGTGAAATCATTACTTATTTATCCGATGCAAAAAACTTGTGGGATTTAATGCCTCAAGATAAAGTTTCTGACTGGACAGCGGACGAAAACCAATGTTCATTTAAAGTTCAAGGTGCCATTGTAATTACCTTAATTGAAGACGGAAAAGAAGAAAACAAACTATTCTTAAAGTCAGGTGAAAAATCACCATTCCCTTTTAGATTAACAATTCACATAAATCAATTAGAGACTAAAACGGAAGGTTTTATTGAATTTGATGGAGAAGTGAATATGTTCTTGAAAATGATGGTTGAAAAACCTCTTACTGCTCTATTCAACTTTATGACGCAGAAGCTACAGGAAAAATTTGTATAGAATTTAAAACATAAACTTAATTTCTTTTAGATCGTAGCTTTTCTCTACTCCTTCTTTAAAAAGCAGCAATTTTCCATACTCATCAACTCCCTCTATTATCCCGGCAAAAACACCGTTATTATCTTCAAATCGGCGTAAGGATTTATACCCAAGCAGCATAGAATAATATTCTTTCTTCACCTCTTCAAATTGCCCTATGGACAAAGGCTTATAGCATAAATTGAAATGGTATACCCAACTCAATAACAACTCAGAAATAGATAATTTAACCCCCGTTTCCAGAAAAAAGCTTGTAGCATTTAATTCTTTAAATTCTGATTGGTTTACATTAATACCGACTCCAACGATGCTAGACTTTATATCCTGGCCTTTAATTTGATTCTCTATTAGAATACCCGCAATTTTATGGTCTTTGATAAAAATATCATTTGGCCATTTAATTTGGGCTTCTAGGCCTTTGCTGCGCAATAATTTTACCAACGAAACCGATACAACTTGCGAAAGTGAATGTTGAGATTTAAGTTTAAGCTCTTGGGGCATCAAAACCAAAGACAATTGTAAGTTCATTCCAGGTGCCGACTGCCATGAATTTCCAGCTTGACCGCGACCATTTGTCTGCTCGTCTGCCATTATAACAGTACCATGTTCCACTCTTCCTGTTTTTAGCATATTGGCAGCATAATTGTTCGTTGAATCTACAGACTCGAGATGAATCACTTTTTTGCCTATCATAATTTTTGCTAACGTCGCGAAGAGCGAGGGTTTTAATTGGGGCAAAAATAAAATAATAGATTAGATTTGTAGGGCTTTTAATAAAGGAATGAATAAACAACAACAAAAAAGATCAAAAATTCTAACCGACACGATTGTCGAAGGAATGCAAGAAGTAAAAGCTCAAGACATTGTCGTCTTAGATTTAACGGATATACCAAATACTGTGACAGATTATTTTGTTATTTGTTCGGGTGAGTCATCGACTCAAATCGACGGTATTACATCATCTGTCACTCGACACACAAGGTCAGAAATCAAGGAAAGACCCTGGCGAATAGAAGGCAAGGGCACTAGCGAATGGGTGCTTATTGACTATGTCAATGTTGTTGTTCATGTTTTCTACAAAAATGCTCGTCCAGTTTATGATATCGAAGACCTTTGGTCGGATGCAAAACGCACGGATATCCCAAATTTGAATTAAAAAAGAAATGACAGATAACAAAAAGAAAAACAAAAGTCCATTTTCAGTATATTGGATTTATGCAATAATCGGGATAGTTATTATCGGTTTTCAGCTGTTTATTGGTTCAGGAACCTCATCTAAAATTAACTCACAAGAAACTTTCTTCGATTTAGCTAGAAATAGTTATGTCAAAGATGTGGCTGTTGTAAATAAAGCTAGAGTTGATTTTCACTTAAACGAAGAGGGTAAAGTCTTTGTTAAAAACTCTACAAACGATAAATACGTCGGGATGAAAAAGGCCTTTTCTGAAGGCGGAAGAGCCGGAAGTCCTCACCCTAAGTTTGAGATGGATATCGTCGACGCTGGAAATTTTGAGTCCCGTTTAAACGAGGTTAATTCTTACCTTAAAGCCAACAACAAGGAGGCTATACCCTACGAACCAAAAGAAGAGGTCAATTACCTCGGAAATATTATCAACATTCTACTTCCTATCGTGATTTTAGTATTGATTTGGGTGGTTGTAATGAGAAGAATGACCGGCGGTGGCGGTGGCGGACCAGGTGGTCAACTCTTCAATATCGGAAAATCAAAAGCACAAATTTACGACAAAGGTAAATCTACGAACACGACGTTTAAAGATGTCGCTGGACTAGAGGGTGCAAAAGAAGAAATTGAAGAAATTGTCGAATTCTTAAAGAACCCAAAAAAATATACTGAATTAGGTGCAAAAATCCCTAAAGGTGCATTACTTGTTGGACCTCCGGGAACAGGTAAAACATTATTGGCTAAAGCCGTTGCAGGTGAAGCTCAGGTGCCATTTTTCTCTCTTTCTGGTTCAGATTTCGTTGAAATGTTCGTCGGCGTTGGAGCGTCTAGAGTAAGAGATTTATTCAAGCAAGCCAAAGAGAAAGCTCCTGCTATCATTTTCATTGATGAGATTGATGCAATTGGAAGAGCAAGAGGTAAGAACAACGGCATGGGCTCTAACGACGAAAGAGAAAACACCCTTAACCAATTGTTGACCGAAATGGATGGTTTTGGAACCAACTCTGGAGTTATTATCATTGCAGCAACTAACCGTGCCGATGTATTAGATAAAGCGTTGATGCGTGCAGGTCGATTTGATCGTCAAATTTACGTCGACATGCCAGATATCAACGAAAGAAATGAGATTTTTAAAGTTCACCTAAAACCATTGAAATTGGTTGAAGGTTTAGACGTTGATTTCTTAGCGAAACAAACTCCAGGGTTTTCAGGAGCTGATATTGCCAATTTATGTAACGAAGCGGCCTTAATCGCTGCTCGTAAATCGAAGAAAGCAGTTGAAAAACAAGATTTCTTAGACGCAGTCGATAGAATCATCGGCGGACTAGAGAAGAAAAACAAAATAATGACCAAGTCTGAGAAGGAAGCAATTGCCTACCACGAAGCTGGTCACGCAACGACTTCTTGGTTGTTAGAACATGCTCATCCTTTGGTTAAAGTTACAATCGTACCTAGAGGTCAATCCCTGGGTGCTGCTTGGTACTTGCCGGAAGAAAGAAGTATTACCACAACTGAGCAAATACTCGATGATATGTGTTCGGCTCTTGGTGGTCGTGCAGCTGAAAAATTGATTTTTGGAAAAATTTCAACGGGAGCATTAAGCGATTTAGAAAAAGTTACTAAGCAGGCTTATGCCATGGTTAGTATGTACGGGCTAAGTGAAAAAATTGGAAATGTATCTTATTACGATAGTCAGGGACAAAACTCTTTTGTTAAGCCATACTCTGAAGACCGTGCAAAAACGATCGATGAGGAAGTATCTAAAATGATTGAAGAACAATACCAACGAGCCATAAAAATTCTTACTGAGAACAAGGACAAATTGACTTTGTTAGCAGAGAAATTATTGAACGTAGAGGTGATTTTCAAAGAAGATTTAGAAACAATATTTGGAAAACGAGCATGGGTGGCTGAGGAATCAATTGCTAGAGTAATCAAGGAAGAAGCACCTGTCGTTGTTGAAGATGAAGAAAATTCTTTAAATTCGGAAGAAATTAAATTGGATGATGATACGAAAACTGTGGAAACGGATTCAAACGCAACTTCAGCTAAGCAAGATGAAGCTGACAGCGGAGAAAAAGTGGATTAGTGTTTTTCAAAGTCGAGAACCCTATTCCATCGAAATTCGTAAAATGAAATTGGAGGACGAGGGAATCGCAACTCAGGTTTGGAACAACATGGACTCTTCTTATAATACTTTCGGTTACATACACCTCAACGTTAAATTGGACGACGAGACGACTGCCCGTGAGATAATAGATAAATTGAATGAATAATTTTGCCACCCGGGCTTTGACTGGTACAATTTTCGTGGTTTTGGTTATAGCAGCGCTTTGGTTCGGGAGAGTTTCCAGCTTTGCGCTTTTTGCTGGCTTCAGTATCCTTGGGTTGATAGAGTTTTACAAACTTTTTTCTGAACACCACAAGGTGAACATCAATATTTTTAAAGCAACGCTTTCTGGCATGTTGATTTTCTTGTTAGTTGGACTTTCCATCATTGATGTTATCTCAGACATTTGGTTGTTCTTATTGGTACCCGTTGCATTTATAAACATGTTGGTAGAATTGTGGTACAAAGAAAAAGAGCCTATATTCAATATATCCATTCGTCTTTTTGGAATTATCTACGTTGTTGTCCCTTTTGTTTTGATGCTTTTGCTCAATAAAATGAGTACGCATGACTATCCTATTGCAATTGGAATGTTCTTACTGATCTGGACAAATGATACTTTCGCATATCTATGTGGAAGAATGTTTGGGAAGACTAAATTATTTGAAAGAATCTCTCCTAAGAAGACGTGGGAAGGAACTATAGGCGGAGGAATACTTACCATCGTTGTAGCGACTTTGCTCGCTTATTTTTACAACGACAAACAAGATGCAATATTTTGGATCGTAAGTGCTTGTATCGTCGTTCCTTGTTCAATACTAGGCGACTTATTGGAATCTCTTTTCAAAAGAAATTTAAAGGTTAAAGATTCCGGAACACTACTTCCTGGTCACGGTGGAATACTCGATCGATTCGACGCTGCATTGTTCACCGTACCGTTTTACGCGGTTTGGGTTGCTCTTTATAGTTATTTTGGCGTTACAATCGGCTAAAGTTCGACCATCACTGGGCAATGATCTGACCCTTTGACATCATTAAGGATATCTACCTTTTTAATGTTCGAAATCATGTTTTCTGAGCATAAGAAGTAATCGATTCTCCAGCCTACGTTCTTATCTCTAGCTCCACCTCTATAGCTCCACCAAGAATATTTCTCACTTACTTCTGGATTAAAATGTCTAAAGGTATCGATAAAACCATTCTTGACATAAGCGTCTAATCCGTCTATTTCTTCTTGCATAAAACCGGCCGACTTATTGTAATTTGGTTTCGGTCTAGCTAAGTCAATCGCCTTGTGGGCAACGTTTAAATCACCGCACACCAAGACAGGTTTTGACTTCTCGAGGTTCTTAATGTAAGCCAAAAAATCATTGTCCCATTTTTGTCTATAGTCTAATCGCAACAATTCACTTCCTGAATTTGGCGTGTAAACCGTAATCAAATAATAATCTTTGTATTCTGCACAGATAACTCGACCTTCTTTGTCGTGTTCCTCGATCCCCATGTCATAAGTAACCTTAATTGGTTCCGACTTGGTGAGAATTGCAGTTCCAGAATATCCCTTTCTATCTGCCTCATTGGCAAAAATGTGATAACCCGAAAGTCCAGCTTCAACGGTTTCTTTAACTTGTGAAACCATAGCCTTTGTCTCTTGTAAGCAAATAACTTCTGGGTTCAGTTTTTTCATATCGGCATAAAAATCCTTTTTCGCAATTGCGCGTATGCCGTTTACATTAAATGAGATGATTTTCATATCACAAGTATATGAATTTTAGGCCAAAAATGTCATGCTTTCCTTATCGTTTCCTTTGGATTGCTGTTAAATCGAACTTAACTTTGAACTCTATCAAATAAAGAAATGGCATACATTGACAATCAGACATTAGAAGACCTTGAATTTGATACAATTCAGTCAAAGCTATGTAAATATGCCATTGGTCCCACCGCCGAGGAGAAGCTAAAATCTTTGGTTCCTTATTCTGACCATGAGAAGCTCAAAGAGTCGCTTTTGACTGTAAACGAGTTACTTTCCATACGATTGGAGGGGGAACCGTTTCCCTCGCTTAGTTTCGATGAGTTAAAAAAAGAAATCAGGACTTTACCTATTCAAAATTCGTTCTTAAGTCAAGATGGCTTTGTCCGAATTGCGAAAGCATCTGATTTAGGAAACAAATTGGTCTATTTCTGTAATAAACGAGAAATTGATTATCCGAATCTATGCAGAATCATAGAACAGATTGAGTACACCGATGAACTGATAAAGGCCATCAACAAAGTTTTTGACGCAGCAGGAAACATAAAAGATGAAGCTTCTTTGAAGTTGGCTGAGATAAGAGGCGAACTAAAAAAGGTCAAATACAAGATAAATCGTAATTTTGACAAAGAATTAAAACGACTATCGAGCGAACAAATTCTAGGCGATACACGAGAAGCCTTTGTCAACGAAAGAAGGGTATTGACTGTACTATCCTCTCACAAAAGAAGAATTGAAGGAAATGTCGTAGGGTCAAGTAAAACCGGTTCGTTTACCTATCTCGAACCTCAAATCAACTTACAACTAAATCAAGAATACGAGCAATTACAAGACGACGAACAAAAGGAAATTATAATCATCCTGAAGGCCTTGACTCGTGAGATTGCTGGTCATTATGATCTAATAGTCGCTTATCAAGAAGTGCTGACCACATTGGATTATTATTATGCTAAAATGAGGTTGGCAGTTGCGCTTAATTGTTCACTCCCAAACATCAACGAAGACACTCATCTGGAATTAATTGATGCCTTCCACCCTATTTTGGCAGCAACCAATGCAGAATTGGGTAAGAAAACCTTTCCACAGCATATAAAAATGGACAAAACGTCCAGAATGTTGGTGATTAGCGGACCCAATGCAGGAGGAAAAAGTATTACTCTAAAAACGATTGGCTTACTCCAATTGATGCTTCAATCCGGGTTATTGGTGCCGGTGAATCCAAACAGTAAGATGTTTTTGTTTCAAAAGATTTACTCAGATATAGGTGACAATCAATCCATCGCAAATGAATTGAGTACTTATTCTTACCGCCTTAAAAGAATGAAGTATTTCTTGGAGAATACCAACAGGAGAACTTTGTTGCTGCTGGATGAGTTTGGTACTGGTTCGGACCCTGAACTAGGCGGAGCACTAGCTGAAGTATTCTTTGAGGAACTTTATAACAAGAAAGCGTTTGGAGTCATTACAACCCACTATGCCAACATAAAAATCAAAGCCGATAGATTAAAGAATGCGGTAAATGGATGCATGTTATTTGACACCAAAACTCTCGCGCCACTTTTTAAATTTTCCACCGGACAACCGGGCAGTAGTTTTACTTTTGAAGTTGCTCAAATCAACGGAATTCCGATTGAGATAATTAAGGAGGCAAAGTCGAGGGTTGATGACAATAAATTAAACATGGACAAGCTTTTGTCTGACCTTCAACACGAAAAAAATTACCTGCAAAAGCTCAACATAGAACACATCGAGGCCCAGGAATTAGCCACGAAAGCCCGTGTTGAATATCTTGAAAAGAAAGAGCAATTTGAAGCAAAGCACAAAGCGCAAGTGGCTTCTTCCGAAAGGAATGTGAAGTATTTAAACGCGGGAAAAAAGCTATTGAGTTTTATCGATAAATTCAACACCAAATCAAGGAAGAAAAACATCAATGAACCCTTGATTAATGAGGTGATTAAGTACATTAAAGTTGAGAAATCGAAGACAGAAGCGCTAATTGAAAAAGCCAAGACCGCACCTTCTAAGAAGAAAAAAGTTTTAACTCAAAAACAAGTCGACAACCACCAGGTTCACAAAATTGTCGTTGGTTCGAAAGTAAAACTCATCGCAACCAAACAATCTGGGACGGTTGAGACTATTGAAGGCGAACAAATAACCGTGTTATTCGGATTCATGCGAATGAAAGTAGCATTGAACAAACTGACCTGGGTATCTTAGAAAGAATTTATTATTTTTACTACTTCACAATCAACTATTCAAAAATGAAAAACCTTTTTGCTCTTCTATTCTTGTCTTTACTTTTACCTATTAATTTACAAGCCCAAAATGCAGATACTTTGTTCAACCAAGGAATGATGAATTTGGAAAACAACGATGGTAAAAAAGCAGAAAAACTATTTAAATCTGCGATAAAGATGGACTCTACTCAGGCCAATTACTATGGAATGCTGGCTTACACCTTGAAAACAATAGAGAAGTATCAAGAATCCTTGGATCTATATATGTTGGCAATTGAGAAGTTTCCAACCAATACCGACTTGTTAAACGGAAGAGGTAATTTACTACTTGAATTAAGGTATTACGACAATGCATATGACGATTTTACTGAGGCGATTAAATACGCTGCTTCTGACACCGTGAAATTTTCAATTTATACAAATCGTGCTGCAGCAAGTATGAGAAAACGTGATTTTGAAAGCGCATACAGAGATTTAATTTATGCTTATAAATTTGATTCCACCGACATTGCTGTATTGACAAATCTTGGTGCAATGTGTGACGAAGTTGGTCGAGGAGATGAAACCCTAAAATATTTAATAAAAGTAACAGAGATTGATCCTGACTTCATTCCAGCTTATGGGAACATAGGGTATAAGTATCAGGTAATGGGCGAACATGAAAAAGCGATTGAATATTTTGACATGGTTATCGAAAAAAGCGATGGTCCAGAAATGAAAGGAGTTGGACACACCAACCGCAGTTTCAGTAAACTAAAGCTCGATGATCTAAAAGGCGCAATCAAGGACAGTGAAACAGGAATAAAATTATATCCTGCCAATTCTTACGCCTACACAATTTATGCACGTGCATTAATTGAAAAAGGAAAAATGAGAGGTGCTTGCGAAGCTTTGGAAACTGCCATTGCCCAAGGATACACGATAACTTATGGAGAAGAAGCATTGGAACTTCAAAGAAAACACTGTAAAAACTAAATCCAATTGAAACAAAAAGATACCGTAGCAAGTGTTTTTAATCGTTTCGCAAAACCGTATGCACAAACACAGGTATGGCACATCGATTATGACCATGTTATTGATGCTGTATTAAACGAATTGCCTAATGAGTTTACATGCTTTGATGTGGCATGAGGTCCTGGCCTTTTAAGTTCAAAAATCAGTAAACGAAATTCTAATTGTAAAATCAAAGGTTGTGATTTTTCATCCGAAATGATTCGCTTGGCCAAAGTCCAAGTTCAAGGAGGTGAATTCGTAGTTTCAGATTCAATTTCTTTCTTACAAAACTCAAAAAAAGCTGATTTGACTGTCGCGGGATTCATGCCTCCTTGTATAAGGGATCAGAGAAATGGAAACTCATTTGAAAGTTTAGAAGAACCAGTAATTGATATCCTACTTGCAATATATGCTTACCTTTGATTTCAAATTTTTTACAAGAAAATGAAAATAAGCTATTCAATAAACCAAAACGAATTTTTAGAATATCAACTTTTTACTGCCTTTCGCTCTAAAAACATCCAGCAAAAACAACTGAGAGGTAAAATGCTAATGACTTTTATCACTGCTGGATTGGGGATTTTCTTGTTCACTCAAAAAGAAATTGGTTTGGGTTTGTATTTTGCTTTTTTATCTGTCCTGATTTTCATCTTTCACCAACGTTATTTCAATTTTAGGTTAAAAAGACAATACTTAAGGTACATTCAATCGAGATTAAAGGATAAGCTCGGAGCTAAATGTGATATGAGCTTTGAAGAAAATCAGATAAAGGTTACGGATTCAATTGACACTAACATTCACCAAACAAAAGACATAGTAGAACTGGCAGAAACTAAGCTTTTGCTTTTTATTAAATTCACCACTGGAACGATTTTATTCTTCCCAAAGAAAGATCTTCAACGAAGAGAAGAATTCGATGGAGTCATAGAAAATTATGGATTGAAAATTCAATCCTTTGTCGATTGGAAATACTAGATTATGCATCTCGATTTAAAGACATTAGATTATGCATCCCGATTTAAAAACATTAAATTATGCATCCCGATTTATGAACATTAGATTATGCGTCCCGATGTAAAAACATTAGACTATGCATCTGGATTTAAATCAGTTTTACTTAAAATCAGACGACCCATTGAAGTCGACTTTTTTGGCACTTCGGGACATTATAACTTCCTTCGATGATTTAATCAATCAGGAATACAAATACAAGCTCCCCTTCTTTTACCGCAAAGGAAAAATGTTTTGTTATCTCTCGAAGGATAAGAAATCTGGATTCCCTTATGTTGGCTTTGTCGACGGGATTCAAATCAATCATAACAAATTGATTCAAGGGAAGCGATCGAGAATGAAACTCTTTTAAGTTGACCCAAATTCGGATTTGGATATTGAAAATATACAGAAATACTACTTTTAGCTCAAAACATTCATAAACAGAAACCCAATTGCGAAAAATGTCAATATAAATAACCCTTGAACAGCGATGAAGCCATGATTTGCTCGTACGAATGTACCTATTGCATTAATTGTGTTGAACAGGACTTCAAAGGCCTATGTCGAAACTGCGTATTCAGCTTTAAAAAGCGACCAAAACGCGGATAATGAAAAATAAAAAAGGTAGCCTATCATTAGATAAGCTACCTTTTTAGTATTTCGTGTATTCTATTATTCTTTGTCTCTCAAAATACTTGAACCTCTAGCTTTCAAGAGCTTCTTAGCTTCTTGTAAAGACAATCTTTCACCATTAAAATAAGCAGTTATATAAGCATCCTTGTAACCTGCATTATTAATTTCTTCCAAATAAGCATCAGCTTCAGATTCTGAGTGATAGATTCCTCTATAGTAACGAATCGAACCGTCATTGTTTTCCAACTCATTCACTTTATCGACTTTCCAATATCCTTCGGGCAGTCTATTAGCAAATACTCCCAATTGAATAGTAAAGAACAATTTGTTTTCCGGTAAAGAAGGTTCAATCATGCTTTCAATATCAGAAGGTTTAACCACTTTGGTAGAAGTAGGGCTAGTAACTGGAGCTTCCTTTTCAGCATTAGTTTTCACAGGTTTAGTAATCCCCCCTTCATCATTTGATGGAGTTGGTTTTTGAGCCGCTTTCGTTTTCGCTTTTTCAGAATCACCAGGTAAAATGAACACATCCACCCTACGGTTAAGGAAATCTTTAGATTTTGACAAAAGATCTGATTTTCCTTTAGACATAACTGAAGTAATATTCATTGGGTCAACACCAAAGTTATCGATCAGGTGTTTAGCAATTGACTCTGCACGTTTTTGACCTAAAGTAAGGTTGTAGGCATCTGAACCTCTGGCATCCGTGTTTCCAGTGATCAACACCACTGATTCCGGGTTTTCTTTTACTAAGGCAGCCAAGGCCACGAATTTCTCTTCTTGTCCTGGTTTGAAATTCGATTGATTAACATCAAAGTAGAAAGATTGCATAGATTCAGCGATTGCCGGTCCTCCACTACCTTGTACAACAGTATTCGTTGAAGAATCAATGTAAATTGTTTCTTTAATTATCACTGTATCCAAATCCGGTAAATTATCAGCAATAGTACGACCTTGAAAGTTAACAAAAGCTGAAGAATCACTGTCTGGCTCCAAATCGAATTCATCAGCAACACCATCATTATCTGTATCAATAAATTCCGCCTTCTTTTGTTCTTGGTTACGACCTAATTTTAAACCAACAATAATTTCCGAACTCATTCCAGCAATTCCCTTAAGGCTGTTGGTTACAATGTCGTATGAATAACCAATAGTTAAAATATTGTATGCTTTAAATCCAGCAGCAATAGAAACTCCGTAGTCACTTCTATAAGTTCCGGCTACCCAAAACTTATCATCATAGCTAATAACACCATTTAAATCATATTGAAGTGGCGCATCGTTAAAATACCTTACCATTACCAATGGATAAGCATATATGTTTCTTGCTTTGTCTAGTTTAAACTTATATTTCAAAGACCCTTGATAAAACATTTCTTGAACGTAGTTGGCCTCGTTGTCATTATCTCGATAATTCAAAAGGTTTGCTCCACCGTGATTTACAACTCCACCCAATTGCAAATCTCTAAACGTAAAAGTTAAGCCTGCAGTTCCGTCAACTATAGGTTTGTTTTGAGGAGTTTGAAAAACGTAAGGGTCTCCTTCTTGCAGTACCACCACTTTTGAAAAATCAATTTTATTGTCAAAAACGTTAGCAGCTAAACCCAAACGAAGATTAGTATTAGCTCCAAAATTAAACTGGTGTGCATAGGCAGCTGAACCACCAGTACGTCTAAAGATATCCGTTTGATCTGTAAAGAAAGAAATTCCAGCACCACTTTTGCCAACCTTTAATGGTGTATCAAAAGTAAGTGTACTTGTCACAGGAGAACCTGGTATACTTACCCATTGCGCTCTATGCATTAGGAACAAATTCATTTGTTCCCCTATACCCGCTTGAGACGGATTGACAACAAATGGGTTCACATAATATTGCTTGTGAAACGGCACCTGTTGAGCCATTGTTCCCAGAGAAAGGAAAAGCAACAAGGTTACGTTAAATAACTTTTTCATGTCTTATCAATTAAGCTAGTTTCTTTATTTCAAAATATTTACTGGTCCTGTCAAAACGCGTTCTGATCCAGAAACATTTATTACGTAATAATAAGTTCCATCAGGTAGAGGTGTTCCTTGATACTCCCCGTTCCAAGTGTTATCGTAATCAGCATTAGAATAAACTTCTTTCCCCAATCGATTAAATATTTTCACATCAAGCGTTGGTAAAGATTCAAGGTTATCAATCAACCAAGTATCGTTTTTTGCATCGTTGTTAGGAGTCAACAAGTTGGCAACAGTGATTTTGTCACAAGCATCTTGATTAACCTTTAGGACATATACCTCTGAAGTATCCATTGAATTACATCCACCAACTATTGTTCGATACCATCTAGTAAATTCTATATTCGAATATTGGTAATTATCTGTATTGTTCACGTCTCCTGTCCAAGTTAAACCTTTGTCATCTGAGAATTCCCAGTGGTCTACATATCCTACGTAATTTTCTATAAATAAGTTTCCAGAATTGTTTAACGGGCATATCAACAACTCAGGATCGATGCTTCCATTGACGATGTTTCCTCCTTGAGCTCCGTCTGTAACAGAAATCACAGCATGTGTAGAATAGGCTGAAGAACAAGCTCCGTTTTTGATTAAAGCTCTAAAGTATGTTGTTTCGGTTAGGTTACCAAAAGCATTTCCATTCGATGTACCTGACATTTGCACCCAAGAAACAACTCCATTAGTAGAATATTCCCATTGCACTACACTTCCGTTGTTATTTAATAAACTTAATGGACCTGAATTAGTTCCTGCACAAACACTGGTATCTCCAAATACATTTCCTGGAACAGTTTCAACATCAACAACAACATTGACTTGGCCAGTAGGACCAGTACAACCATCAACCGTAACAGTAACGGAATAAACACCTGCATCTAAGGGAGTAATACCCGGTCTTGTTGGATTCTGTAAACCTGAAGTGAATCCATTTGACCCCACCCAGTTATAAGTTGCATCGTTGACAAAAGAGGCCATTAACTCAAGATCTGAACCCGAGCAAATTGGAGCATTTGACGTCGCAATTGGAGTTGGTGTAATTCTAACGATCACCGGAACTGTGTCTTTAACAGAAGTGCAATTATTTACGGTAGTGGTAATAAAATAGTCACCCGCATGATTAAGGTTTACACCTGTAATAGTTGGGTTTTGGAGATTTGAAGAAAAACCATTTGGTCCTGTCCATGAATAAATAGCACCGCCTACTGAATTCACATTCAAACTTAAGTTTGTTCCAATACAAACCGGGCTATTGCTTCCACCAGTAGGCTGAATTGGTCTATCTACAACAGTAACAGATGTCGATCCAGGACTACTTGTACAGCCTTTTATTGTAATAATCACATTGTAAACACCATTTGCTGCCAAAGTTACATTGGAAATTATTGGGTTTTGAGTTGTAGAAATAAAGGAGTTCGGACCTGACCAATTGTATATGGCTCCAATTTGAGCAGGTGTAGTTAACATCAAATCTGAACCTTCACAAACAGGAGTGTTACTAGATGCTGCTGGAGTTGTAGGGATAGCGTTTACGTTTCCGTTTGTAGAAGCAGTATCACTAACGCATCCATTTTTCATGGTGGTTAAGTAATAAATCCCTGAATTAATAGTAGTTGCAGCAACAATCGTTGGGTTTTGAGTCGTTGATGTATATGCGTTTGGCCCTGTCCAGGAATACGTGGTGTTAGCATGATTTGAAGCCACCAAATTAAGATTTTCTCCTTCACAAATTGGTCCGTTTGAACCTGCAGTAGGAAATACCGGTTTAGGAATAACCACAACATTTGTTGTTGAAGGAGCACTTTGACAACCGCCAGATGTTGCTCTTACAAAATAGTCACCTCCTTGAGCTGGAAGTACATTATTAATAACTGGATTTTGATTGTCAGAGGTGAAGCCATTTGGTCCAGTCCAAGCAAAACTGGCACCTGTAACTGGGGTTGCCGTCAAGTTAAGGTCCGTTCCTTCACATACTGGTCCGTTATTCCCAGCAAATGGGGCAGCTGGTGTAGCGTTTACTACTACATTTTCAAAAGAACTATCGCTGACGCAACCATTAACGGTTACGGCCAAATCATAAGTTCCTGTTTCTGCAGTTGTAACACTTGCTATTGAAGGTTCTCTAGCGCTAGAAAGAAATGAAGGTCCACTCCATGCATAAGTCGCTGAAGAAACCAAAGGTGTTGTCAAATTCAATGTCTGACCTTCACACAGTGGAGAATTAGAAGAAATAGCAGGTGTTACTGGTTTTGGTTTAACTGTTGCAACCAAGGTAGAGTCATCACTTGTACAACCATCTATAGTGATTGTACAAGAATAAGTTCCCGTAGCAGAAGTTGTTGCATCGGTAATAACTGGGTCTTCATCTCCTGAAGTAAATCCATTTGGTCCTGTCCAAGCAAAAATCGCATCTTCTATAAAACGTGCCGTCAAGTTTAAGTCTTGTCCTTCACAAATTGCCGAATTACTTTCTATAAATGCGGTTCCTGGTTTTTGCTTAACCTCTAAATTTGTTGTTCCAGGCAATGAGGTACAACCATCTACAGTTACTACTACCTCGTAATCTCCATCATTTCCTGAAACTGAATTTGTAATTGAAGGACTTTGAACCGAAGCAGCATAGCCCAGTGGTCCTGACCAGTTATAAGTTCCACCTTTTACTGCAGTACCAATAGTCAAATTAATACTAGACGATTCACATACAGGAGTGTTCGATGTTGGCACAGGAGCTATTGGCGTGCTTTTAATTGACACAACCGTAAACGCCGTTGCACTATTACAACCGTTTAATGTTGAAGTTACAAAGTAATTTCCGCCATCAACTTCAGATACATCGATTCTCGTTGTATCTTGAGAAGAGGAAGAAAAATTTGTACTTGTCCAAGAATAAGTGGCACCAGCGTCAGAAGTTGACGTCAATATTAAGTTTTGACCAGCACAGATTGGAGAGTTAGATGAAACCAAAGGAGTCGAAGGCTTAGCATTTACCTCAACAACGATATCAGTTATTGGACCAGTACATCCGTTTCTAGTTGCACTTACGGAATAAATACCGGCATGTGTTCCAGGAAAAACATTCGATCTTGTTGGATTTTGGGAATTAGAAGTATAACCAGGTCCTGTCCAAGCGTAAGTCGAGCCTGTTGACAAATCAGCAGTCAAATTAAGTGAAGCCCCTTCACAAACAGGTGTATTGGAAGCAGGGTTCAATGACAATGGGACAGAGTTAACGGTCACTATTATGGAAGAAGTATCACTAACACAATTGCTTAAAGTTGCAGCTACCTTATAATTACCTGTTGCAGCAGGTGTCGCTGCCAAGCGTGTTGGGTTCTGTTCAGTCGACGTAAAACTTGGCCCAATCCATACGTATGTCGCACCTGCTGTACTATTCGAAGTCAACATCAAATTTTGACCTTCACACAACGGTCCGTTACTTGTAACAGATGGTGTCGAAGGAATGGGGTTAATCGTAACTATTGCTGTATCTGAATATTGAAGTGGGCATGAACCAGCCTCTCCACATCCACTCTGAACTTTAACTCTAAACCAAGTAGTTTGAGTAAGGTCTGAATAAGGTTGACTATCCGAAGTATTCACTATAGGTGACCAAGAGGTACCACTATTTGTCGATGATTCCCATCCTAAATTACAGCCTTCTGAATCGCTCAGTGTAACTAAGCCAGAATTATCTCCTGCACAATGAGTTGCCGAACCGACAAGGGTTCCTCCTATAGTTAAAGGGTAACTTTCGAAGGAACTTACGGTAGTATTGTTTCCCGGTGTACCATCAAGACCATGGTTTGCAGTCGCAGAAATCGTATAAGTTTGATTAACAATGCCTGCCTCATCAATTGGGACAGAAAAAGTAAAAGTTACAGTCGTATTTGGAGGAATCGACGTGCCCCAATTTTCGGTAACTTGAGGACCGCCATTAAAAGAATAACTCATATTGATTTGTCCGGCAGCAGGAGCACTAATGATACCGAAATTTCTTACCGAAACAGTTACAACTTGATCTGTAGAAATGTTACAACCTGACGCAGGAGATTCTATGGAGACCACTCCAATGTCTTGTGCATAGGAGGTAAAGCTCATGAACAGGAGTGCTACAAGAGCAGTTGCTTGTCTTGAAAACGTATTGATTTTCATATGGTTATTATTTATAATGTTCAATTATCTTTAATAAAAATAAAGCGCAAAGATATGCACTTACTAGTACTTAGACGAGTGTTAACGCAAAAAGGTTGTCATTTTGTGAAAATAAATACTATTCAGATGTGAAAATAGCGGCTCAATGAGTTTAAAAGTTTGTTAACGAATTGCTCCACGGTAAAGTAAATAAGCAACACATGAAAACAAGATGTTTGGCACCCATACGGCAATGCCTACGGGGAAACCAACATTCAAGGCTGCAACTGCCATAACTTTCATCGCAAAAATGTAAACAAATACGATTCCCAACCCTATAGCTATATTGATACCAATACCTCCTCTTTTTTTACGGCTGGCAACCGATACGCCGATTAAAGTAAGTACATAAGTCGCGAAGGGCAATGATGTACGTTGGTATAACTCAATTTGGTAACTAGGTATTTTAGACGAACCTTTCTCCTTCTCTCTATCAATAAACTTTTTCAATTCCGAGTAGGTCATGGCTTCCACTATATTGTCCCTTGTGGCCATTTCATCAATCCTAAAGTCAAAAGTTGTTTCCTTCTTTTTGCCTTCGTGAATTAAATCTCCTGAATTGGATGGTGTTCTCTCATAATAGTCGTACAAAATCCATTGATTAGTCCCTTCAATGTTTTTAGCATTTCTTGCCTTTAAGAAATACTCTATGTTTTGATTTTTACCCCATTTTTCCAACACAAAATCATGGGCTAAACTATCGGAGGCACTGAAACTAGAAAAGTACACTACCCTATTTCCTGGAAACTCTGCATGATAATCCTCTATGTGATAAGAGTTTCTATAATACTTTTCTTCAAAACTCAATCTATCGGCATTTGATCTTGGAAGAATAAAATGGTTTAACACCAAAGAAATTATCATCAACAATGTAGCCGCAATAAAATATGGCCTTAGAAATCGATTAAACGGTTTTCCACTATTAAGAATTGGAATGATTTCAGTTTCCTGTGCCATTTTTGCCGTAAACCAGATTACCGAAATAAAAACGATCATCGAGGAATAAGTATTCCCGTAGTATAAAATGAAGTTTAGGTAATAGGAAAAAACAATATCCGAAAAAGTTGCTTCGTTATCGATAAATTCACCCAATCGTTCGGCCGTATCAAAGACCATTGCAAGAAGCATAATCACCCCCAACATAAAGAAGAAGGTGGTTAAAAACTTACGGATGATATATTTATCAATAATACTTAGCATCAAAGTCTAGTTCTAAGCTTAGGTAACATGAGGTTTTTCCACTCGGTGAATTCTCCACTAATTATTTTTTCTCTTGCGGTTGTTACTAACCACAAATAAAAAGCAAGGTTATGTATCGTCGCAATTTGTATAGCCAAGTTTTCTTGCACCTTTACTAAGTGTCTCAAGTAGGCCTTAGAATAAAACTTGTCTATACTCGTGGTTCCGTTTGGGTCAATCGGACTAAAGTCCTTCTCCCATTTTTTATTTTTAATGTTTATTATTCCTTCTGAGGTAAACAACATTCCGTGTCTAGCATTTCTCGATGGCATTACGCAATCAAACATATCTATACCCAACGCGATGCATTCTAAAATATTGGCTGGAGTACCCACACCCATTAAATACCTTGGCTTTTCTTTAGGCAAGACACTTGTTACGATGTCAGTCATTGCGTATAATTCGTCTTCTGGTTCGCCCACTGACAAACCGCCAATTGCATTCCCGATCGCATCATGAGAGGCTATGTTTTCGGCAGATTCTATTCTTAAATCTTTGTAAACACTGCCTTGTACAATAGGAAAAAGAGCCTGGTCAAAACCGTATTTTGGTTCTGTATTGTTCATGTGGTCCATACACCGCTTTAGCCATCTATGTGTCATGTGCATAGATTTTTTCGCGTATTCATAATCACAAGGATAAGGCGTGCACTCATCAAAAGCCATTATTATATCTGCGCCAATGGTTCGTTGTATATCTATTGCTTTTTCGGGTGTAAAAAAGTGATAACTACCATCAAAATGGGATTGAAACTTAACACCTTCTTCGGTGATTTTGTTTGAACTAGACAAACTATACACTTGGTAACCTCCAGAATCGGTAAGAATCGGTAAATCCCAATTCATAAACTTGTGCAAACCACCGGCAGCTTCCATTACTTCCATTCCTGGTCTCATGAACAAGTGATATGTATTCCCAAGGATTATTTGCGAACAAACCTCATCAATTAGTTCCTTTTGGTGCACCCCTTTTACAGTACCCGCGGTACCTACAGGCATAAAAATTGGAGTCTGGACCGGTCCGTGGTCAGTATGTAAAACTCCGGCTCTTGCCCGAGATTTTGGATCCGTAAACGATAAATCGAAGTGCATAAAAATTGTTGAAAAATAACTCGGCAAAGATATTTATATTTGTCAAAGCATACCATCTTTGTTGTAAAGGATTAAATCACATGTTTTTTTCGCCTGAATTTATTGACGTCGCCATTAGAATTTCGATTTTCGCCTTTCTGATAAGCTCCGGATTGCACCTATTATATGTATTGCTTTTACATACAGGTATGCTTAGGAAGAAAAAAACCGAATCAACAAATGAGCTTCCTCCCGTATCGGTTATTGTCTGCGCTAGAAATGAATCAGAAAACCTATACAATTTCTTACCTAAGATTATCAATCAAAACTATCCTAATTTTGAAGTTATTGTTGTCAATCATCAGAGTGTTGACGATTCAAAGTTCTTATTACATGCTCTACAGCAAGACAATAAAAATTTACGCGTCATAGAGATTGCAAGAAACGGGCATCTAAAAATGGGTAAAAAGCTTCCTTTGTCATTAGGAATCAAGGGAGCAAAACACGAACATTTAGTTTTTACTGATGCAGATTGCGAACCAGCATCTAGTGATTGGCTAATGTCTATGGCTAAGAATTTTTCTGATAAAAAGAAAATAGTTTTAGGGTATGGACCTTACTCAAAACAGCCCGGTATTTTGAATGCCTTAATTCGATTTGATACAACTTGGATTGCCATGAATTACTTTGGAGCGGCTAAAATCGGAATTCCATACATGGGGGTTGGCAGAAATTTGGCTTACACAAAAACTGCATATAAGGAGGCAAAAGGATTTAAAAGTCATTTCACTTTATTGTCCGGAGACGATGACTTATTCATCCAGGATGCAGCCAATAAAACCAACGTAGAAATCGAGTTTTCTTCAGCAACGCACGCCGTTTCATCTCCGAAACAAACTTGGGGAGATTGGTTAATTCAAAAGAAAAGACATTGGACAACTGCTCCTCATTATAAGGTTATTAAAAAACTCGTGTTAGGAACCTACCCACTCACCTTGTTAATGATGCTCATAACTTTCGTTATTTTGTTACTTGACGGCAGTCACGTGTGGCTTGTTGTATCCGTTTTTAGCGGAGTGCACATCGTCAAGTGGATAGTACAGGGTAGGTGCTTTGCAAAATTGAACGAACGAAGTTTTAACTGGTTTTTCCCTTTCGCTGAGTGGCTTTACTTTATACTGTTACCGTTAGTATATTTCGGCACAGATAAGAAAGGGAAAGAAAGATGGAGGTAAAAGAAAATTTTTCAAAAAAAGCACAACAAGATTTGATTTTGGTTGAAAAAGCCCAAAATGGTGACCAAGTCGCCTATGCAAAGTTGCTTGAAAAATATCGTGAATCAGTTTATTACACCATGTTGAAAATGGTGAGAAATACTGAAGACGCAGAAGATTTAACCCTTGAAGCTTTCGGAAAAGCATTCAACAGAATTCATCAATACTCCCCAAGCTTTGCTTTCTCAACTTGGCTTTTTAAGATTGCGTCTAACAACTGTATCGATTTTATTAGAAAGAAAAGAATCAAAGTAACATCCATGGATTCTGGTATGAAAACCAGTGACGGAGATGTTGTTTATTTTGATGCCAAATCAAACACCAAAGACCCTTCAGAACACGTAATTCACGACGAAAAAGTACAAGCCATGCGAGAAGTGGTTAGTAAATTAAAGCCTCGTTATAGAGTTTTAATTGAAAAAAGATATTTTGAAGAATTGAGTTACGAAGAAATTTCGAGTGAATTAGATATTCCCCTTGGAACCGTAAAAGCTCAACTATTTAGAGCTAGAGAATTTCTTTCCAACCTCATGGAAAACACAAAACACACGATTTAGAATGAAGTCAGACGTTGGAATAATTTTCAAACATTTTCCCAACCTTACTCAAGTTCAAAAAGATCAGTTTACCCAACTTTTTGACCTGTACCAAGATTGGAACTCCAAAATAAACGTCATTTCACGAAAGGACACGGAGAATTTCTACGAAAGACACGTCCTCCATTCTCTAGGCATAGCAAAAGTTCAAGAATTCAAAGACGGAAGCCTAATCATGGACATAGGCACTGGAGGAGGCTTTCCCGGTATCCCTCTGGCTATTTTATATCCAAATTGTAGATTTGTCTTAGTTGATTCAATTGGTAAGAAAATCAAAGTGGTTGAAGGGGTTGCAGAAGAACTCGGTCTAACCAACGTAAAAGCAATAAACAACCGAGCCGAAACTGTTCTTTCTTCATTTGATTTTATTGTTAGCCGAGCAGTCACTAAAATGCCCGAGTTTCTATCTTGGATAAAGAACAAAACAAAAAGCAAAAACAAACACGAATTAAAAAACGGAGTTTTATATCTAAAAGGAGGTGATCTTTCTGACGAAATGAAAGAAGTCAAACAAAAACACAAGAGTTTTGACCTTTATAAAGAATTTGAATACGAGTTTTTTGAATCAAAAAAAGTCATTCACGTCGAAATGTAGTTCTCGGCTTCGCTCGAACTACGGTTCAAGCGAGTCAATTTAGTAGTTTGAGCGTAGTCGTTATTGTTGTAGTTCGAGCGAAGTCGATCATTGTAGTTCGAGCGAAGTCGATCATTGTAGTTCGAGCGAAGTCGAGAACTACAGTTTATACTTCTTAAAAAACTCATCCCAATCCCAAACAAAAAGTTTAGTAATCTCATTTAAGCGAGCTAAAAACAGTGGACTCGGTGCATTTAACCTTCTGAAATACTCATCTTGAAATTGAGACAATTCATATTTCACAAAAATGGACTTAGACATACCGTAAACTAAGTTTTTCGAAGGTCTATTTACACGATTAATGAAACTTTGATAATCTCGTATTCTTTGACCAAAGTCAGCCGAAGTTTCATTGTTCCAACCTGCTAATTTTTTAATTACACTTTTCTCTATTGCGGAAGCATGTTGAGGTTCAAAAGTACTTTCTAACAAGTTTAAATTTGCAGCAAAAACAATTAAAGCAAAAGGAGCATCCTTTGAGGCAAGGATGTTTGGCGATCTGACAAAAGCAGTGTCCTCATTAATCATTTCTATTAATAGTGGAAAACTAGACTCAATTACCTCTAACAAACCGTTTATGAAAACGTTTGCCATTTGTTCTTCCGATAACTTCTTCTTTAACAATGACTGAAGCATACGCGCGATTATAATGATTACTGTTAAACAAAAGTAAGCCCTAATTCTGTCTGGTTTCCGCAAAAATCTTTGTGGTTATCAACGGAGTTATTAACACCCACTTTAGGGTTATTCACTTTTCTAAGATTACCTAATTGTTAATTTAAGCCAATGATGGTTGTTATGCTCCCAATCGTTTGACCTATTTTTCTTAATTTTATGCTCAATTATTTAGTTAAGCATGAAAAAAAATCAATTGATTATTCTGGGTTCACTGTTTTTGCTGTTTGCATTAATATTTTTAGCCATCGTAAGCAACAAGAAAGAACTGACAAACGAAACCAAGTCTGAACAATCCATCATTTTTGTTCCTATACGAGAAGTGAAGAACGAAGTAAAAGAACTTCAAATTATATCCTACGGTCAAGTCCTGCCGAATGCAGAAATCGACGTTGCATTTGAAGTACAAGGAAAACTTGAAACAGCAGGAGTTTATTTGAGACCGGGAACAAGCTTCAATAAAGGTCAAGTGCTATATAGAGTAAACAATCAAGAAGCCATTTATACGCTTAAAGCTAGAAAAGCTCAGTTGTCCAACCTATTATTAGGGGCTTTGCCTGATATCGAACTAGATTTCCCAAAGGAATTAAAGAAATGGCTATCGTTTATGAATGGGGTACAAGCCGAAAACACTTTGCCGAATTTACCTGAATTCATCACTGAGAAAGAAAGAATGTTTATGACCTCAAGAGGGATTACTTCTGAATATTACAATCTGAAAAGCAGTGAGTCTCGCATGGCAAAATACACATACTACGCTCCATTCTCCGGAACCGTAATTGAAACATACGCCGAAGCGGGCGCAATAGCGAACCCTGGATCGAGGTTAGCACGCATTGCTAAGACGGGCGATTATGAAATCAAAGTTCCAATTAGCCTTCAACAACTTGCAGCTTATCAAAAAGAAGGAAAAGTTGAATTCTATTCTGTCTCTGGCAAAAGAGTTGGGTTTGGAAAAATGGCCCGGATTTCGGATGTCGTGAACCAACAAACTCAATCTGTTGATGTTTACTACTCTATTGTACCGAGTGAGGGTCAAAAAATTTACAGTGGCCTTTTTGTAAATGTAGCAATCAATCAAAAAGCTTTGAGCAAAAGCATTGCCCTACCGAGACTCGCTGTTACAGATGGTAAAGTGAATGTGCTGAAAAACGAAAAAATAGTAAGCGTTCCAATTACAATTGTCGGTGACAAACCAGATTCCGTTTTCATTTCTGGCTTACAAGACGGAGACAAAGTACTGCTTGAAAAAATGGAATTTAATCAAGAAGGCAAAACTTTCAAAGGAATAACTAGATAAGCCCATGAGAAAGGTCATTAATTTTTTTATACAACGACCCGTTTGGGGTAATGCATTTATTGCATTGGTGCTAATGTTTGGCGTCTTTTCTGTTGCGACCATGCAAAGGTCCTTTTTTCCAGAATTAGACCCTAAAACTGTAATAATCTCCGTTTTCTACCCGGGTGCTTCACCTGTTGAAATGGAAGAAGGAGTGACCATCAAAATCGAACAAGCCGTAAAAGGACTTTCAGGAATCGAAGAGATTAACTCCACATCCAATGAAAACAGTGCTTCTGTTCAGATAAAAGGAGATCCTGATTCTGACATCGAAGAATTATTGAGTGATATTGAAAATTCAGTTAACTCGATATCTAGCTTTCCACAGGGGGCAGAGAAACCAATTATTCGGAGAATTAAATCTGGAGGAATGGGTTCCACCGTCGCCTTTGTCGGTATCGCGTCGAAAAAAGATAAAGTAGGTCAAGTTGAACTGACTGACTTAGCTACTAAAGTTGAAAGAGATCTTCTCAATACAAAAGAAATTACCGAAATTCAAAAAAACGGATTCCCGGAAAAAGAAATTTCTGTCAATGTTAGGGAAGACGATTTACTTCGCTTTGATATATCTCTTCAGGAAGTAAGTGCTGCAATTTCTTCAAAAAACCTCGACCTCACCGCCGGGATTATTCGTGGTGGTACTCAGGAAATGAGCATACGTTCAAACAATCGAGGAACAACAACCGCTGAAATTGGGGATATTATTGTTCGCACAACCCGAACAGGTGAAAAAATCGCAATCAAGGACCTTGCTGACGTAACCATCGGCTATAGCGAGGCTTCTCAAGAATCAAAATACAACGACAAGCCTTCTGTTTCTTTTCAAATAGAGAAAACGGTCGAACAAGACATCTCAAAAATCACAAAGACACTTCACGACTATAGAGATAAGTTTAATGCAGCAAATCCAGATTTTGAACTGGTTATTTTCTTCGAATTCAACGACATGTTGAACCAAAGAATTGACTTATTGACAACAAATGGGTTAATTGGATTAGTACTTGTACTTCTCTTCTTAGGGTTGTTTTTAAATATTAAACTCTCTGCTTGGGTTGCTTTTGGTATTCCTTTCTCCTTTTTGGGAATGTTTATCATCGGGCAATTTTACGGAATGTCCATCAACATGATTTCCTTGTTCGGGATGATATTGGTAGTCGGGATTTTGGTCGATGATGGTATTGTTATCGCCGAAAACATATATGCTCATTTTGAAAAAGGCAAAACGGCAAGAGAAGCTGCTTTGGATGGAACAATGGAAGTTTTGCCTTCCGTATTCTCCTCTGTCATTACCACGATGGTGGCGTTTTCTGTATTGCTATTTGTTGAAGGATTAGAAATGATGCGAGAAATGGCATTTGTTGTGCTCGCATGTCTCGCATTTAGTTTAATTGAAGCGTTCATTATCCTTCCTGCTCACCTTGGGCACAGGACTATTTTAGCCGAACCGCCAAAAGCAAAATACACTCTCTTGCAGGGAATAGGAGCAATCGTTTTAGGCTTTTTCTTAATATGGCTAGGGGCATACATTGTAGGCACTATGGACTTAAGTTTTTGGGGCTTGCTTTTCCCATTCTCGCTGATTATTGCTGGAGTTATGATTTTCTTAGTTGGTTTTTCTAAATCACCTCTCGAAAACATCATTAGAGGTAACGCTGACAAGGGAATCAAGTTTGTTAGAGATAATTATTTCAAATTGGCCGTTGAAACTTTCATTGGTAAGAAGTTTAAAATGTACAAAATCACATTTTTTGTACCGATTCTGATAACTGCTATTACAATTGGCATGTTCAGCGCTAAGATTATTGGTTTTACTTTCTTCCCAAATATTCCACCAGATTTTTTCAATGTTGAAGTCGCTTACAAGCCTGGAGACAATAAAGTTAAAACGGATCAATTCTTAAAACTGGCGACGGTTGTTATTAAGGAAGAAAATCAAAGAATAATTGACGAGAACGGAGATAGTCTGATGACTTATTTCACTTCAAACATTGGATTTACGAGTAACTTAGGTCAAGCAGGAAATCATACAGGTTCACTTTCGGTATTCCTTGATAATGAAAATTCTGCTACGCCAGCTGACACCTTGATGAATCGTATTTTAAGTCGATTGGAAAACACGGAGCAAGGAAAACTTGCTCAAGGCATTTATGTTGGTGGATTTAATCGATTTGGTAAGGAGATTGAATTAGGTTTAACCTCAGCTGATGAAGTGGCAATTTTGGACGCTAAAGAACTCATGAAGAAAGAAATGAGCAAACTTGAAGGAGTCATTAACATTAAGGATAACATGCCTCCGGGTCGCTTTGAAGTTTATATTAATATGAGACCTCAAACTGAGGTTTACGGTATTACAAAAAATGAAGTTCTTACCCAAATAAGAGCCGGTTTCTTCGGTCAAGAAGCACAACGAGTAATCATAGGTACCGACGAAGTTAAAATCTGGGTTAGGTTTCCAAAAGACGACAGGAATTCACTTTCCGACCTGGAAAACATGAGAATCCGGACCCAAACCGGACTTGCTATTCCACTCAAAGAAATTTGTGATTTTGACCTGGGCAGAGCTCCCGAAAGTCTTAAAAGAAGAAACGGACAGCGAATTATTAAAGTAGATGCAGAATGCACTGACGCAGATAAAGTAGCGGATTTAAATAAGATAATTAGCGACAGTATCATCCCTAAGATTCAACAAGTTTATCCCGCAGTGAGTACCGTAAGTTTGGGTCAATTTGAAAGAAGTCAAAAAACAGGGAATTCAATGATGTATATTGCATTAGTTGCTGTTGTCATTATGTTTATCATTTTGACGCTACACTTCAATTCGATAAGTCAAGCTTTCTTAATTATGCTTGTGATTCCTGCCGGGGTTGCAGGTGCGATTCTTGGACATGGTTTAGTGGGTATTCCGGTTTCCATTCTTTCCGTTTTTGGAATGATTGCCCTCCTTGGGGTACTTATTAATGATGCCATTGTTTTCCTTGATAGATACAATAAGTTGCTCTTAGAAGATTATTCCATTCGAGACGCCGCAATCGAAGCTGCTTCTTCTCGTTTTAGACCCATTTTATTGACCTCATTGACAACAGTAGCCGGACTTTTACCAATGATAGCCGAGAAAAGCATGCAAGCTCAGTTCTTAGTTCCTATGGCTACTTCCATTGCTTTCGGTGTGTTATTTGGAACTATTTTCATCCTATTCTTCTACCCTTCCGCTATCCTTTTCTGGAACAACACCAGAAAGTTCTTCACCTTCCTTTGGACGTGGGAAAAAGTTGGTGATTTAGACGTTGAACCGGTAATGAAACTCAAAAAAATTAAGACAGATGTTCAAAATTAAGTTCATTCTAATTCCTTTATCCTTTCTTTCTTTCTTTTCCATTGGGCAAGAAACTGGATTGACCGCAAAACAGGCGATTTTCGCAGCACTTAAGAATAATTACGATGTGATTATCTCTGAAAAGCAGGAAGAAATAGCGGAGAAAAACAACGCTTGGAGCGAGGCGGGATTGTTTCCAACCGTTAGTTTACAAGTCGGACAAAACAACTTCATTCAGGACAACACCAACAACCCTTTCACCTTTACTCCAGGTGTTATTTTGAGTCAAAATTTGAGTCCTAGTTTGGTGGCCAACATCAATTTGTTTAGCGGTTTTCAAGTAAGAATCAACAAGCAACGGCTCGAACAATTGCAAGTACAGAGTGAAGGCAACTCGATGGTGCTGATTGAAGGTTTAATTCAGGATATTCTTAAAACCTATTTCACTGCAGTATTGCAAAAAGAGAGAAGTGAATTGTTTAAAAACACGATGCAATATTCAAAACGAAGACTTTTGTACAGTGAAATTAAAAACAAGTATTCTTCGTCAAACTCTTTGGAATTATTGCAATTAAAGAATCAATACTTGACAGATAGCACCAACTTCTTACTGCAAGAGATCAACTATAAAAATTCATTGCGGAACCTGGTTTTATTGATGAATAATTCGGAGGATGAAAATGCTGAACTTCCAGAGTTAACTGACAATCTTGATCTTTTGTTAAACGCACTCAACAAAGAAGATGCTTTGCGAGAAATGAGCAGCAACAATCAGAATTTGAAAAATCAATATTTGGCTTTGCAAATGCAGCGAACTGTAATTGACCTACAACGCTCGTTTTTATACCCAACCCTTGGGGTTTCATTATCGGCCAGCCCTTCATTTGGGAGGTTTGAACAGTTGAGCGGAGGTGGTTCTCAAGGTCCAACCAGCCTTGTTACTCAAACCTTATCTTATTCAGGTAATATTAATTTCAGGTACAACCTTTACAACAATTGGAAAGGGAAACGCGCAGTAGAAGTGGCCAAAATGCAGATGGAGATTGCTGAATTAAATACAGAGAAATTAAAAGCGACTTTGAATGCCAACTTGTTGAATCTATTTGATTTTTACGAGGTCAGAAACAGGCTTGCAAATGTATCCTTCGAAAATTTAGACTATGCGACAAAAGCTTATGAATTAGCGCAAAAACGATTTGAATTAGGAACCATCAATTCCATTGACTTAATAGTCTTTCAAAACAGCTATCAGTCGACTCAGATTCAACATTTAGAAAATCTATACAACAGATTGGATACTTACTTGGAGATCTACAAAATGACAGGTAAAATTCGATTGGAATATCCGGGTAACTAGTTGAATTACTCGAAATAAGTCTTCAATTTATCTCGACTTTCTTTCAGGCTATTTAAAGCCTCTTTTTTGTTGATCATTAAAAAGATGTATTTCCACTTATAGCCTATGTGAAGCATGTATTTGTAAAACAAATAGGCAAATAGGCCAGTGAAAGGCATAGAAAGAAAGTAGATTACCTTCCAACCAAATACATGAGTAAGATCGGCGAATAAATACATAAATACGGCATACACCGATGGATAAAGAACGCAACCAATTAAAATAGCTATTGGGGCGCAGTACTCAGGTTCCTTGGTGATTTTTGGCACCAAAACATCAGTCACTTTAAATTGAAGATAATTGTGAATCATACCAAAGAAGTAGATCGGTAATGCCAAAAGGACGAAGAAAATTGAAAAAGCCAATTGTCTCAAAAACATTCTCGATCTAAATCGTCTGTCCAAGAAATCAGCCCTTATATTTAGCTTTTTCGTTTCCCAAGAAATTTGATTGACCAAACTCGATATTTCTTCAATTTTATAAGCCTCTGTGACGCTAAACTCTTCCAGTCTATCTCTTACTTGCCTAAGTAGTTTATACTCCTCCTCGGCATTTTCAACGCCCTGTCTAGTATATTTGGATTGGAGAATTTGCATCGTTTCATCGACTAAATATTCCTCCTTTTTGGTGTTGCTGGTTACGATTAACTGTTCGAGTCTCACTCTAAACTGTTCGGTCATCTTTTTAGCTGTCTTTCCTTTTGCCTGCTCGTATTCTTTTAGATAATCTGAGACTAAAATCGGTTGACCAATATTAACGAAAACACTGCTTCTGAATTTTTCTGCTCGGGTGTAATTTAAACCTACAGGCACTACCCTTAACCCGAGTTTACCCTGATTAATCGCCTCCGCTTCTAAGGCAATTCTTGCTGTTCCTGATTTAAGTTCGCGCAGATGCCTTTCCAGCAAGCTTGTTCCCTCTGGGAATATAACCAAGGTTTTTCCTTGTTGTAAAATGCGATAACACTCACTAAAACTATCTTGATTTGAGACGCCTTCCGTCGTTCCTTCTCCCACCCTATTGATAGGAATCATTTTTAAAGACTTTAATAGCCACATCTTAAATTTGGAATCAAAAAAAGTTGCCTTCGCCATAAAATAAATCGGTTGACGACAAATATATCCCATCATCCAAGCATCCATTAAAGTGTTTGGGTGATTGGAAATCAAAATCATTGGATGTTCTTGTTGTAAAAGCGATCGGTTTTTCACCCTCACTTCACGATAGTATATTCGAATGTTTAATCCGATAATAAGTTTTAACAGTCGGTACAGCATAATCAAACGAAATTAAACATTTTAAGACTTTTGAAACCACAAACTTGCCTTGTTTTGAAAGAATGGATAACTTAGTATCATGATAAATTTCCCTGTTGCATATTTAAATAGTAATGATGGCAGTGGCCTACTTGCATTTGGTGAAGGACCAAGATTAATTCCTGAGGCGGGTAAGAACCTCGAAAAGTTAGACCAATTTGTAAAAGAGCATTCTAAAAGCCATATTTTCGGCTATTTAAGCTATGACTTGAAAAATGAAATTGAAGATTTAACAAGTAAGAATACTGATAACAAAGGGTTTCCTGAACTGTTTTTTTGGGTGCCTAAATACGTCGTTAAGCTAACTGGAGAAAACTTCGATTTTTTGCAAGGACCAAAATGTGGTGAAAGTTTTGACTTTTTAAATTATTTCTTAGAAGAAGAAACGGACCAAAATTTTCATCCGTATCACCTCAATTTCCAACCCACAACAAGCAAAGAAAAATACATCGAAAACGTTAATTTATTAAAGGAAAACCTTCAGAAAGGCGAAGCTTACGAGGTGAATTATTGCCAAGAATTTGTGGTTAAAGACGTTGATGTTAACTTTTCATTGGACGCTTATTTTAAGCTGAATCACATAACTCTTGCGCCATTTTCCAGCTTCTTCCAATTTGATGATTTTGCTATCTATTGTGGTTCGCCTGAGCGATTTTTAAGTAAGAAAGGGGAAGTATTGTCATCCGAACCAATTAAAGGAACAGCGCCAAGATTAAAGGACAAGGTGAAAGATGATTTGTTAAAAGAAGCCTTATTAAAAGACCCAAAAGAGCGC
>JBLIKY010000007.1:0-32625 GCA_047637535.1 Lentimonas sp. | reverse complement strand
TCATCGTACAAATCTTTGCCTTCTGGGAATGGAGAATTTACAGCAAATTCTTCACTTTCCTTAACTTCCTTCTTCACCCATTCTGCCACCTTTTCGAAATCGTCTTCTGTCATCCATTTATTTTCTCGGATAACTTCGGCACAATGCACAATTGGATCTTGTGCCAACCATTCAGCAACTTCGTCCTTTGTTCTGTATTTTTGTGGATCAGACATTGAGTGTCCTTTGTATCGGTATGTTCGGATATCCAACAATGTTGGCCCCTCCCCTTTTCTTCCTCTTTTCGCTGCTTCTTCAATTGCTTCGTGAACAGACTCAGGTCTCATTCCGTTGACAATTTTAGATGGCATCTCGTAAGAAGCTCCAATTTTTGATAAGTCTTGTACGTTAGTTGTTCGCTCGACAGAAGTTCCCATTGCATAATTGTTATTCTCAATAATGAAAACAATTGGTAATTTCCACAGCATAGCCATGTTGAAAGTCTCGTGCAAAGCACCTTGTCTTACCGCTCCGTCTCCCATTGAAACAACAGCTACGTTGTCAGTTCCAGCATATTTCTCAGCGAAACCAACTCCGGCTCCCATGGCGATTTGAGCACCCACGATACCGTGACCACCCATAAAACCAACTTCTTTATCGAAGAAGTGCATGGAACCACCTTTTCCTTTTGAACATCCTGTAGAACGACCATAAAGTTCGGCCATTAAAATACGAGGATCTGTACCCAAAGCTAAAGGATGAGCATGATCTCTATATGCCGTCATGTGTTTATCCCCTTTTTGGCAAGCACTTGCTGTCCCCGCAACTATGGCTTCTTGACCAATGTATAAGTGACAAAATCCTCCAAACTTCTGTTGGATATAAAGTTGACCTGTCTTTTCTTCAAATTTGCGAATCAAGAGCATGTCCTTATACCATTTCAAATAAGTTTCCTTTGAAAACTTTGTTGTATTTTTTGAAGCGGCTTTTACCGGTGTCTTGCTTGGCGCTTTGGATGCTTTGGTTGCCATATTTACCTTTTTTGTTATGAGACAAATATAATAAGAAGATTGAATTTATCCGAGTAAGCTAATGAATAAAGGAATCAACATGTTTTCGTTGAAAATATTTCTTATAATCCTGCTGAGAAAAGAAATTTATTTGGCTTAATCAATTCGGTTTTAACAGCAAACATTACAATTCCAGCGGTGTTTTTAACCCCTAACTTATTCATAATGTTCTTTCTATGAGTATTCACGGTGTGATTGCTCAAAAACAGCTTCTCGGCAATTTGAACATTTGTATATCCTTCCGATATTAATATGACAACCTCATTTTCTCTTTCTGATAGTGAAACTGGTTCGCAAGTAAAATTTTGAAAGTCCAAATCATCTACATCGATGTCAGCTTTCAGTATGGTATCTAAAATTTTTCCACAGAAAAACTTAGCTCCTTTACTAGTTTCTCTAACGGCATCAATGATCTCTGTAACGTCACAATCTTTTTTAATATAGGATTTGACTCCACTTCTTAAGGCATGCACTAACGTTTGGGCTGATTGTTCGGGCGTTATAGCCAATACATTGATCGAACTCTTCAAGTTTAAAATTTGAGGAATCACATCAATATCAAAACCGTCGGCTGTGTAGTCGATCATAACCAAATCAGCATCAAACTGACTTAATAAATCGATTAACTGTTTTTTATCCCTTGCCTCACCGACAACTTCTATTCCAGGTTCGGAACGAAGGATGGTTTGTATCCCTAATAATACTATATCGTTGTTGTCTGCAAGAACTACTCTCATCCTTATTTAGAATTGTTTTAGATAAGACAAAAATAGAGTTTTTTTTTAATCAAAGACACATTGTGAAAATATAAAGTATAATATATATATATTAATAATTATGTCGTAGATTACAAACAGAATGGACAAACATAATTTGGATTTTAAGAATCTCGAAAATTTAAAAGGGCTTGCTTCCTATATAATTGAAAACAAACTACTTGAGTTTTCTAGATTTCAAATCAATTTTTTTAAGGATCAAGGCAAAGGAATCTTTGCCCTGTTCGACGCAGCTAATGAAGAAGAAAGGCTGAAAATGAATTTGATTCAGCAAGAAACTATGCTACAATCAATCCTTGAAGACCGATTTATTGAAAAATTAAAAGAGGATATTAAGATATTCGAAGATAAAATAAAAGACGCTTCCTTCGAAAGTTTTCATTTTGATGCTGAATCCTTTGATACAGTGGTTCAAACACAGAAAAAGTCCTTTGAGTTCATACTTTATCCTTTACCTATCAGCGAATCGATCAAGGAAGATATACAAGACGAAATCAATCTTTATTACCGCGAGTACTCTTATATCTTAATCCGGTCATTAGCTCGCAACAAACACATGGCTTTTAAGCATTATAAATCGAAGAATGATGAAATAAACAAAGCCCTTCGCTATGCTCGTACCATTCAAAACAGTGTATTGTCGAGTGAAAATGTGCTTATCAAATCGAATATTAACGGTTTTGTAATCAATTTACCTCGAGATATTGTATCAGGAGATTTTTATTTCATTCATAAGACAAAAAGTGGGACCTTTATTTCTGTAGCGGACTGCACGGGACATGGAATCCCTGCAGCTTTAATAACCGTATTAGGAGTCAACCTGATTCAACAAAGCATTCTAAAAAATCATGAAATGGATCCGGGTAGTATTTTGAATTCAATTCACGAGAATTTCAGATCTTATTTTAATCAAGCAAATGACTTGAAAGAAAGTATCGATATGTCATTGGTTTATTTGCCTAACGACAGAAAAAAGTTGATCTACAGCTCTGCAAATAGTCAGATTTATTTAAAAAGAAACGGCATTTGTAAGTTATTGAAGACATACAGAAAATCAATCGGCACAACCGAACTTCACGATGATTTTAAAACCACCACATTAGATTTAGAAAGCAAGGATGAAGTTTTCTTACAATCCGATGGCTATAGAGACCAATTTGGTGGCCAGCACGGTAGGAGGCTTAAAAGAAGTGGATACAAAAGTCTCTTGGAGACCCAACTAGGAAGCAATGGAGAGGAAAATAAAAAAATTGTTCTGGACTTTTTTGAATCGTGGAAAGGCAAAGAAGAACAAGTGGACGACATTTGCATCATCGGTTTTAGTGTATAAAAAAAGTCCTTTTCTCCGACTTTTACATCTTCAAAAAGGACTTTTAAATATTTAATAATTTTCGGATTATCTAGTCCAAAGCATTTCTCTGAATTTTGGCAATGGCCAATGTTCGTCGTCTACTAAAAGCTCCAATTTATCTGCATGGTATCTGATATCATCAAACAAAGACCTAACATCATCAGCATAGGCTCTTGCTTTTTTCTCAGTATCTTCAACCTTATTGGCTATTTTTCTAGCTGTTAACATTTTATCACAAAGGTCTTTCATGTTATTTAGATGATCAGAAATGCGCTTTAACAAATCAGTTTGTGCACTCGCTGCATCTTTACCTTGTTTTGCACCAAATACATCGTGTAAACCTTTGATGTTTTGAATCAATCTATTTTGGTAATCAACAACCACTGGGAAAATGTGATTTTGAGCCATATCACCAATCAAACGAGCTTCAATTTGTATTTTATGAATGTAGCTTTCGAATTCAATCTCTTGACGAGCTTCAATTTCTCTTGCTGTTAATACACCCATGTCTTCAAACAACTTAACGATTTTCTTATCTGACCAAACCGTCAATGCACTCGGTGTATCTTTTAAGTTAGACAAACCTCTTTTCAAAGCTTCCTCTACCCATTCTTCACCGTATCCATTTCCTTCGAATCTAATTTTCTTAGAATCTTTGATACAAACTTGTAATTCTTTAATAATCGCTTCGTCTTTGCTATCTCCACCAGCAATTCGCTCGTCAACTGCTTTCTTAAACAATTGCAATTGATTGGCTACGATAGTATTCACAACAATCATTGCTGATGAACAGTTGGCAGATGAGCCAACAGCTCTAAACTCAAACTTATTACCTGTAAAGGCAAAAGGAGAAGTTCGGTTACGATCCGTATTATCCAACATGATCTGCGGGATTTTACCGATGTTTAATTTCAATTCTGTTTTGTCCTCAGGGGTCATTTTACCCGCTTTGACATTCTTCTCTAAATTGTCAAGTGCAGCTGTCATTGAAGAACCAATAAACGCTGAGATAATTGCCGGAGGAGCTTCGTTTGCGCCCAATCTGTGGTCATTACCAGCACCTGCGATACAAGCTCTTAATAAGTCAGAGTAATCGTGTATAGCTTTGATTGTGTTGACAAAGAAAGTCAAGAACTGCAAGTTGGATTTAGGATTCTTTCCAGGAGCCAATAAATTGATACCTGTATCAGTTCCAAGTGACCAGTTGTTGTGTTTACCCGAACCATTAACTCCAGCAAATGGTTTTTCGTGAAGAAGAACTCTGAAATTATGTCTTCTAGCAATTTTTTCCATTAAGTCCATCAACAACAAGTTGTGGTCATTGGCAAGGTTACATTCTTCAAAAATCGGAGCACATTCGAATTGGTTAGGTGCTACTTCGTTGTGACGAGTAGTTACCGGTATACCCAAACGAATAGATTCGATTTCAAAATCGCGCATAAAAGCGTGAACTCTATCAGGAATAGAACCAAAATAATGATCATCTAATTGTTGACCTTTTGCTGGAGCATGTCCAAACAAAGCTCTACCTGTCATCATGATATCTGGTCTTGCATTAAACAAAGCCGAATCAATCAAGAAATATTCTTGCTCCCAACCTAGAGTAGCAATCACTTTAGTAACGTTTTTATCGAAGTATTGACAAACAGCAGTCGCTGCGTCATCTACTCTGTGCAATGCTTTTAATAAAGGCATTTTGTAATCCAATGCTTCCCCTGTGTAAGAGATAAAGATGGTTGGAATACAAAGTGTTTTACCAATAACGAAAGCTGGAGAAGAAGGATCCCAAGCGGTATAACCTCTTGCTTCAAAAGTATTTCTAATTCCTCCATTCGGGAAAGAAGATGCATCCGGCTCTTGTTGCACCAATAGGTCACCATCAAATCTTTCGATCGCTCTACCCGGTCCAACTGGTTTAAAAAAGGCATCGTGCTTTTCAGCAGTCGAACCTGTCAAAGGTTGAAACCAGTGTGTATAATGTGTAGCACCTTTTTCTAGTGCCCAATCTTTCATTGCAGACGCAACTTGGTCAGCAATTACACGATCCAATTGAGTGCCTTTTTGAGTTGACTCTAACATTTGTTTGTATGCCCCGTTTGGAAGATACTCACGCATTATTTCTGTGTGGAAAACATTTTCTCCAAATACGGAAGAAATTTTCCCTTCAAAATCAATTTGCCTGTGTTCACGATTTAAAACATCATGATAAGCTTGCATTCTCTTTGTCGCCATAATCAAAAGATAAAATTTTTAACAAAAATAAGTTTTTTAAGGGGTATTTTGAAGAAAAAATATAAATATTTATGAACACCCCCATGAAATTTGGGGGTATATTTAAAAAGTAAGTGTTTTTAGTTGTAATTGTTTAACATTTAACAACTAATCCACTTGTTCTTCTTCCTCGTCAATCTCAAAAATCAACTTGGATATTTTTTCCAAATCAAAATATTGGATAGCGATTCTTTGTAAATCAACGGAATTCAATTTTTCAATCGAGGCGTAGATTTCTTCCATGGTATCGATCTGATTGAAAAACAAAACGCTTTTACCTAGACCGAGCATCATGCCGGAGTTTGAATCCATTCCTAAGGCGAGATGCCCTTTGTACTGTTCTTTGGCTTGCTTTAGTTGCTGCACACCAAGGGGCTGTTTCTGTAGAATCTCGAGTTCTTTGTACAACAGTTTCATGGTCTTCTTTAAGTACTTTGTATCTGTACCTATATATATTGTCCAAAATCCAACTTCTGAGTAAGGCGTGTATGAAGATTCTATATTGTAAGAATAACCGTATTTCTCACGAATGGAAAGATTTAATCTAGAGTTAAGAGCGGGTCCTCCCAAAATATTGGTCAACAACATCATTCCTTTTCTATCCTCGTCTTGGTAACTTGGGGCGTAACCTCCTACCAAAACGTGGACTTGATAATTGGCTTCTTTAAATGATTTATTAAAGAAACTTTGACCTTTAAATGGGTTATCAAAAGTGTCTTTTTTAACTACAGGGCAGTCACAAAAAGACAACTCAAGAAGCTTTTTTAATTTTGGTAGTGGAAAGTCGCCTACAAAAGAAAGCACCATGTTATCAACATGAAAATGCCTACTCATGTAGTCTTCTAAATTCTTCTTCGTAAAGGAGTTTACACTTTCTTTAGTTCCCAAGATATTAGTCCCTAAAGAATGGCCTTCAAATAAATACGATTCAAAATCATCAAAAATCTTCTCACTAGGATTATCTAAATAAGAATTGATTTCATCGAGAATAATTTCCTTTTCTTTTTCAATTTCCTTAACCGGAAAATTGGAATTTAGCGTAATGTCCGCTAAAAGATCTATTGCTCTTTTTGTATGGTTCTTTGTGAAGGATGCATAAACACACATCTCTTCTTTAGAGGTATAAGCATTCAATTCACCACCAACGGAGTCCAATCTCGATAAAACATGATATGTTTTTCGCTTCTTGGTGCCTTTAAAAATACAATGTTCTAAAAAATGAGCCAAACCTTCTTCGTTTTCCTTCTCAAAACGTGAACCAGCCAATACATTGACACCAAAATGGGCCACTTGAGCTGGAGCATGCATGTAGATAACACGTAGTCCGTTTTGGAGGGTGAAAAGTTCGGGTTTAGAAATATACATATCTATGGGTTCAATCTTTTTTTGGTCCAGGCACCATTTACTTTTTCAAACAAAATTCGATCGTGTAAACGGGATTTTCGTCCTTGCCAAAATTCGATTTGTAGAGCTTCCACATCGTATCCGCCCCAATGAGGTGGCAATGGGACATTGCTTCCAAACTTTTTGGACAACTCATCTGCTTTGTTTTCGAGATCTTCTCTGGATTTTAATTCTTCACTTTGGTTAGAAGCCCAAGCACCTATTTGACTATTTAGAGGTCGCCTTTTAAAATAAGCTTCGCTAATTGCTTTCGTCGATTTAGTGGCCAAACCGCTGATTCTTACTTGACGCTCTAATTCTGACCAATAAAACAATAAACCAACTCGATTATTGCCTTCTATATCCTTACCTTTTTGACTATTGTAGTTAGTGAAAAAGCGAAAGTTGCCATCTTCAACATCTTTTAAATAGACCATGCGAGAAGAAGGCTGGCCGGAAGACGAAACAGTATTCACACTCATGGTGTTGGCAGAAAGAACCTTGTTCTCTATGGCTTCGTTATACCAAATTGCAAATATTTCAAGCGGATTATCTCCAACGTGTTCATCCAATCGACCTTTTTCAAAATCGTAATGATCATCGTGTAACTCTTGGAAATTCTTACTCATATTTAGTCTTCTGATTCTTCAGATTCTTCGTAATCGTCTTCGATTACGTTTTCTTCAATTTCTTCTTCTTCTTCATCGGTGTCCGAACCAGGTGCTGAAAACACTGCCGTACTTGATTTAGTCTCAATAACTTCACCTTCTTCCAAAGGACGACGACTTAATTCTTTGTCCAGTTCTTCTTTCATTGGAAAAATCTCAACGATTGGTGAAATCATAATGGAAGGAATTTCGAAATCAACCAACATAGTGGAAAGTGACTCTTTAATTCTATCGAAAGCATCTTTAACCGAATGAGCAGAAACTAAAAAGTTTTGACTCACCTTCTTACCTTTTCCACCTTCTGGATCAACTGATTCGTATGACAACTTAACCTTGTACCAGATGTCAGCATCTTCGTAATGAAAAATGTCGTGTATTTCTGTTCTAGTTATCCCAACGACATTAAACTCACCTCTGATAATTTGACCCAATTCTTCATAAATTCTTGCCTCAGCATCTGTAAAACTCATCGCTGCCAATAAATAAGGCTCTGAAACCCTCTTCAAGGTGCCATTGTCGAGTTGTTTAGTGTATTTTACTTTTACGGTAAACCAATTGTTCATTTTAATGTTTTTCGAGTGTGTGAAACTAATTCAAAAGAGAATTCTTACTGCAAATATACTCAGTTTTTCCTTTTTAGTTTTGGATATGGAAGAAGTTTTACTGTTCGAATATTTCTCCGTTGGAATACACCAAGAAAGAACGATTAAACAAGGTAACTAACACCGAATTGCCAAATATTTCATATTGAGAATCCATTAAAGTGGTAATTACCTCCATTTTCCCATCCTGAGAAACACTGACGCCATTCATGGCATTTTGAAAAGCCAAGGTTTTGTTTTTAACCTTATAAGTTTCCGGTATGTAATTGCAAACCTTCCATTTTTTCTCCTTGTTGGCCATGTATAAAAAGGAATTTTCTCCCCAAACCACGATATCGTCTTTAACTTCCCAAAAACTTGCGCCAAAATCAGTTAGTTTCGTTTTTACTCCATTTTGAAACCTTATTAGATTGCCGATATTGTCCTCATAAACGATAAAGCCCCTGCCCGCCCTGTACTTGTTGACGAAAATATCTTCAACATCAATTAAGCCTCCGTTTTCGAATGCGGCAAATGTTCGCGTAGTTGGATCATTAAACGCCAAAACATCCGTACCACAAGAAAAATTTATATTGCCCTGCCATACATCGATGTCAAAGGTTTCTCCTTTGTAATAAATGCGATAAAAATCTCCGTTATCTCTATAAGCCATAATGTTATCCCCAACTGCTATGGGCATTTGCAAATTTCCTATGGCCTGATAAACTGTTTTGATTTCACCGTTTTCATATATTTTAACTGCATTGTAGCGATTGTCTTCAAAAATCACCATTGAATCTTTGACCGCATACTGACCACCATTATAGGTCAAGGTTTTTAGTTTGTTATTGTCCCAAATATTAAGTGTATATCCGATTTTCCAAACCAACAAATGGTCGGATAGGGTGTATTCAACCGAACTATTGGCAATATCCGTGGTTCTCGTTCCATCATAGACCATTAGATTGCCTCTATTGTCCATATACGCTACCATGTCATCACCCGTTTTGAACTCACTAACGGGCTGCATTTGCAAGATTCTAAAATTCCTATTCTGAAAGGATCTAAAATAATTGCTGAAGTCGATAAATGGTATCACATTTTGGGTAAAACCAAAAAAGGGTATCAATGCGATGAAAAGTAAAATGTATTTCATGGTTTGCAAAATTACAATTATTGTTCCATTTTTTATGATAGATTTTCAACCCGTCTAATCCCCACTCATTTAATCAACGTACCGATAAAAACGAAAAAGCTTGTTAACAATGCTTTTCTCGATTTTTCTTAGTTAATTTGCTGCACTTACAAAGTAAAATCTATGAAAAGAACATTTATCTTGGGGTGCATGGCTTTGATAGCCGGAAGTGCATTTTCCCAAAAGAAAATCGACTATGTCGAGTATGACATGCCAAATGGCTTACATGTCATTTTACATCAAGAAAAATCAACACCTATTGTCGCTGTTTCTATTTTGTACCACGTTGGTTCGAAAAACGAAATCGTTGGACGTACTGGATTTGCACACTTTTTCGAACATCTTTTGTTTGAAGGTTCAGCCAACATCGGAAGAGGTGAATACTCTGAAATCGTTGAAAAAAACGGTGGAACATTAAACGCCAATACTTCAAATGACCGAACGTATTACTACGAGATTCTTCCATCCAATCAATTGGAGTTAGGCTTGTGGTTAGAAAGCGAAAGATTGTTGCACGCAAGAGTGGACAATGAAGGAGTTGAAACACAAAGACAAGTAGTTAAGGAAGAAAAACGTCAACGAGTTGACAACCAACCTTACGCTTCTTTCATTACTGAGACATTTAAAAGAATGTTTATCAATCACCCATACAACTGGGTACCGATTGGAAGTATGGAAGACTTAGACGCAGCACAAGAAGAAGACTACGTTAACTTTTACCGTAAATTTTATGTACCGAGCAACGCAACTTTAAGTATTGCAGGTGATTTAGACATTGAACAAACCAAAAAATGGGTAGCTCAATATTTTGGAAGCATTCCAGCGGGACAAGCAATTAATATGTATCGTGATTTTGAGAATTTGTCTGATGATAAGTTCAAAGAAGTATACGGAATTGAAAAAAGTCAATTAGACGCTAATAATTTCAACAATCCTAAATCTAGCGAAGCCAAGAAAGTTGTTGCTAAATATGCAGCAATGCCTTGCGAAATTAAAAGACCAGTTAATTACACAGGTCGTTTGTCAGGTGTTGTAACAGACACTATCTATGACAACATCCAGTTACCCGGTTTGTTTATTTCTTACCATTACCCAAATCAAACGAATCCTGATTTTTATGCTTTGGAAATGATGAATGAGATTTTATCTAGCGGTGCTTCTTCTAGACTTAATAAATCTATTATTGAGAACAAGCAATTGGCGGTAAACGCATTCTCTTTCCCTTTTGGGTTAGAGGCAGCGGGACTTGGTATCTTCGGAGCAATTGCTGCCGACGGAGCCGATTTAGATTCATTGATGGCCGAGTTTGATGTTCAAATCGACTTAATGAAATCTGAATTGATTTCTCAAAATGATTTCGAAAAAATCAGAAACAAATTGGAAAACAATGTAGTTTCTTCAAACTCTTCAATCGCAGGAGTAGCTGAAAACTTAGCAGACAACCACGTATACTACGGAAGTGCATCTAGAGTAAACACGATGATAGACAACTATTTAAACGTAACTAGAGAAGACATTCAACGTGTCGCTAAAAAATATTTAACAAAAGACGCTCGTCTTATTTTGTATTATTTACCAAAAGAAAAATAAGCCAACATGAAAAAAGGAATAATAGTATTAGCTGCCCTTCTACCCGCAATGGTATTCGGACAATTGGACCGATCAATTCGACCAAAACCTGCAGCTGCACCGGCAATCAACATTAAAGATTCTGAGGTATTTAAAACAAAGAACGGAATCACAGTAATTCTGAGTGAAAACCACAAAATCCCAAGCGTAAGTTTTGACTTTGTTATGGGAAGTGACATTAAGGCTGAAGGCGGGAAAGCAGGACTTTCTGACATCGCTGGAAGTTTGATCATGTCAGGTACATCAAATAGGGACAAAGACGCATTAGACGGAGAAATCGATTATATCGGAGCTCGCTTGTCTGCGGACAACAACTCTATTTTTCTTTCTTGCTTGACAAAACACATGGACAAAGGCTTAACACTTATGTCAGATGTGGTAATGAACGCAAATTTCCCGGAAAGTGAGTTTGAAAGAATTATCAAACAAAACGAATCAGGAATTAAGTCTGCAAAATCTGATCCTGCTTCAATGGCGAGAAATGCACAATCAAAAGCAAATTTTGATGCTGCACACCCTTACTCTGAAGTTATGACGGAAGAGACTTTGAAAAACATCACTTTAGCAGATGTAAAATCTTACTTCAAATCAAATTTTACTCCTAAAGGAAGTTATTTGGTTGTTGTTGGTGACATCAACAAAGAGATGACAATGGCTATGGTTGATAAATACTTTACCGCTTGGACAGGTGGTAATGTTTTCGAAAACAATGGCTTGGTTGGTTCGCCTAACTCTGGAACTCGCGTTTTATTCGTTAAGAAACCAGGAGCTGTGCAATCTGCAATTCAAATCTCTTTCCCAATGAGTATCAAACCGGGTGATCAAGATCAGATTGCCTTGTCTGTTTTGAACAAGATTCTTGGTGGTGGTGGATTTGGAACCCGATTGATGCAAAATCTTCGTGAAGACAAAGCATACACTTACGGATGTTATTCTAGCTTAGACGTTGATGAAAACGGAAGTATTTTATCAGCAGGAGGAAATTTCAGAAATGACGTTACCGATAGCGCGATTACTCAAATCATGTACGAAATTTCTCGTATCACAGAAGAATACATCAGCGATGAAGAATTGAGTTTGACAAAAATGTCAATGGCAGGAAGTTTCGCAAGAAGCTTGGAACGTCCGCAAACTATCGCTCGTTTTGCATTAAACATCACAAGAGACAATCTTCCTAAAGATTATTACCAAACTTATTTGAAAAAATTGGATGCGGTAACTAAAGAAGACGTGTTGCTGATGGCTCAAAAATACTTCACGCCAAAGAACGCAAACATTATTGTAGTTGGAAATGAAGAAGTTTTGCCAAGTTTGATGCCTTTTGATAAAGACGGTGAAATTGAAATGTTAGATGCTTTCGGAAACGAAGTAAAGGACACAAAACCAGCGGATATAACAGCGGATGAATTGCTTGAAAACGTAGTGTTAAAATCTACTCAAACAACTAGTCTTAAAGCAGCAGCTAAGAAGTTGAAGAAAGTTAAATCTCACAAACGTGTTTTTGACTTGACTTCTCCTCAAATTCCAATTCCTTTGACAATGACTGAGGTTTGGATCAAACCGAATGTTTCTGGCCAAAAATTAGAAGGACAAGGAATGACGCTTCAAAAAGTATACTTCGATGGTAAATCTGGATCTTCTACTTCTATGCAAGCGGGAACGAAAGAATTAACGACTGAAGAAGTTACTGCAAAAGCTAAGTCAATGGGCTTAATTCCAGAATTGAACTACAAAATGACTGGAATGGATTACGAAATCAAAGGGATTGAGATGGTTGATGGTCAAGAAGCTTATGTGCTTCAAACCAAAGACGGTCAAGCGGAAAGCCTTGATTATTATGACAAGAATACCTTCATGAAAGTGAAAACCATTACAACCTCTAAAGAAGGTGAAGACGTCGTTACACAAGAAATGACTTACGGTGACTATAAAGAAATCGAAGGCATTATGTTACCTAATAAAATGTCTTTGTCCGTTGGACCAATGACACTTGATGGTATCATTAAAACACAATCCTTAAACGATAAAATCGACATCGAAAAGTTTAAATAAACTCCTTCGATATAAGATACAACTCGCACTTGCTTTGCTCGTGCGAGTTTTTTTTTACTATTTTCGATAAAAATTAATTGATATGAAAAACTGGAAACACGAATGGAAATGGGCAATCATTTTCACCGTTATGATGATTCTTTGGATGATCATGGAAGTAAGCCTTGGTTATCACCACGAAAAAATTGCTCAACATGCCATAGTTACGAATTTAGTAGCCATACCTGCTATTACAATCTTCGTTTTGGCTTTCTTACAAAAGAGAAAAACAATTCTCAATGGTAAAATGACTTACATGGATGGGGTTAAAAGCGGACTTGTTATGTCAATTATCATAATGCTCTTTACACCTATCATGCAATATATAACGGCAACTGTTATTTCTCCAGATTACTTTCAAAATATGATTGATTTCTCTGTCGAACAAAACATATACACCCAAGTAGAAGCTGAGTCTTTTTTCAATCTAAAGATGTTTGTAGTATCAAGTACAATCGGTTCGCTAATAATGGGAATTGTGACTTCTGCCATTGTTGCCATATTTACGCGTAAATCATAATATTTTATCTTTTCTTAACATACAAAATGCGTAATTTCACGCTTTACAAAAAACCAATATAATATGAAAAAAATCAACTTATTCGTTGCTGCAACTGCCCTTGCATTTAGTTCAATGGTATCAGCACAAATCAAAACACCACAACCAAGTCCAACTGCTAGCATAGAGCAAATGGTCGGATTGACTGAGGTTGAAATCGAATATTCTCGTCCAGGTGTTAAGGGACGTACAATTTTCGGAGATTTACTTCCATTTGGAGAAATCTGGAGAACAGGTGCAAACTCTGCAACTTTAATTGAAGTTTCTGACGATGTAAAAATCGGAGGTCAAGCGGTTCCAGCTGGACAGTATGCCTTGTATACTATTCCTGGTGCTGAGGAGTGGACAGTTATTATTCACAAACACCTAGAAAACTGGGGTGCTGGTGGATACGACAAGACTCAAGACTTATGTCGTTTTATGGTTAAACCAACTAAATTGAATGACAAAGTTGAGTCGTTTACAATTGACTTTTCAAACTTCACAACTAATTCAGCGAATATCGAATTGAAATGGGAAAACACAATGATTTCTTTCCTTATGGAAACTCCGACAGACGCAGCAGTTGAAAAACAAATCAAATCACAATTGGTTGATCAACCAGCAGCAGGTACTTACTACTCTGCAGCGAGTTATTACTTAGAGAAAGGTGAAAACCTTGACAAAGCTGACGTATGGATCGACAAAGCGATTTCTCAAAGACCTGAAGCATTTTGGTATGTTCACGCTAAAGCGAAAATTCAAGCGGCTCAAGGTAAAACGAAAGAAGCAGTTGTTACTGCAGAAAAATCCATGGCTCTTGCGAAAGCAGCAGAAGACGATTACGGTTACGTTAAGAACAACGAAAACCTAATCAAAGAATTGAAAGCAAAAAAGAAATAATCTTTAAATAGCTTTTAAAGCAATATTAAACCTCCGTTGATTAATTCATCGGAGGTTTTTTTATGTCCTCGTTTTTGTAAAAGGACTTTACAGCTCTTTCATCTGCCTTGATATTCTTCTTTGCCTTCTTATAATATTTTCGACTGAATACATAACCTTTCCAGCCGTTTTGCATGAAATTAGTCTTTGGTTTGTCCATAATAACATTGCGCCCGCAGATACTAGCTGAATAACGACCCGAGTGACCCTTAGAGAAGATAAACCACTTCTGCCCTACTTCAAATCTCAAACCACAAGACGCGCTGCTTATGGAGGTGGAGATTTCGATGTTTTCCATTTGCTCAACTCCATGTACCTTTTTGGTAATTTTAAATGTGGCTATCTTGATGTAAGAACTTTCCTTAATCACAACCGATTCAATGGTGCCTTCAAAAACAACATCTACATTTTCAATTTCAGATTGCGTAATGGTGATTTTGGGTGAACAAGAACAAGCAAAAGAAAAACTCGCAAAACTTAAAAGGAGAAGAACCAATAAGCTATTGTTAAAGAGTGAGATACGTTTATTCATGTTGTTTGTTTAATAATAAAGGTCAAGAATTATGCCTTAAGTACTCCAGCCATAAAAGTAAAGTTGAAGTTTAAATTAAAGATAAGAATAGATTCGCTTAGGGCTACCTAATTTTTGAGCATAAAAAAAGCCTATCATTGCTGATAGGCCTTATTCAATAAATTGTTTAATGTCTTAATTAACTTTTACGTTAATTGCATTTAAACCTTTAGGGCTTTCTTCTACATCGTAGCTTACTTTGTCACCTTCATTGATCTCATCAACTAATCCATTAACATGTACAAATACATCTTTGTCACCATCTTCTGGTGTAATGAATCCAAATCCTTTAGAATTATTGAAAAATTTTACTGTTCCGTTACTCATGATACTATATTATATATAAAAATGTAAATCTAAGACTTATAAACCGTAATACACGATTAAAACCAATATAACTCGCATACAATCTTAGCAAAATAACAGGTTCTCCAGTGATACAAAGAGACACAGCCCTAAATGATATATTTACAATTTTATGAAAAAAACTACTTTTTAGTGATTTTATCGGCTATTTCCTTCGCATCGACGCAATATTTGTCCTCTCCTTGGAGGTTCCATTCACCTGTTTTTTCGATATAATGCTTGACTGTTTTCTCAACAACCTCTGAATAACCACCATGGGAAACAAGTAAATTGTTCACCGCCTTTAAATAATCAGCATGGTCCAATTCGTTTTTCCCAACAAGATCCCACAACCTATTAATTCGCTTAGACTGCTCCTTATAAAGTGGTTTCTTCGATTTATATGCCATTAAAAAAAGTGAAAGTGCTTTCGCTTCTGCTGATGGTTTTTCTTTTTTATAATCCATTTTGTTTGATTCGTATTTATTATTCGGCAAAAGTAGGGTAATATATTGGATGATTTTTTATTCTGGCGTTAACCCTATTATGGAATCAATTATTTGATTCCATAACTCGAGAAATTCACTTAACGAAATATATTGTCATTATCAGGAAATTAATTCTTTTTGGTTTAATAAGCTTAGTTTGTAATTCTCTATCGCTTTTGGGTGTTTTTTTTGAATGCTATATATATTTCCAATATTGATTGAAGCAGTTGCTAAAGACTTTCGATTTCCTAACTCCTAAAAAAATTTTAAGCCCCGCAGGTTATAATTCAAGGATTTTGTATAATCACTTTGGTCATAATAAACAACTCCAATATTGGACATCGAACCGGCAATGCCCACTTTATCTCCAATCTTTTCACTGATTTCTAAGCTACGCTGGAAATAGATCTAGGTTTTAGGGTAATTAACTCTAATAGCAAAACTAATTCCTTGAATGTTGCACGCCCTTGCTTCAGCCTTGGGATATTGTTTTCTTTGCGCATAGTCCACTAAGTTTTCACCAAGAATAAAAGCGGTATCCGGATTACTGAACAAAAATCCATTCCATATTTAGTCATAATAAGCAGCAGTTCTCATCGAATCGGTTTGGGCCTCATCTTGCCAGACGGAATAGAGGGAATCTAGGTTGGTTTGAGCCTTTATGTAAAAACTGGAAATGAATAGTATCAGAAGTAATTTTTTCATTCAGTTCTTTTTTAATGGAATAAAACGGTTAAGCTATGTTACGTTTCAATGCAGTTTAGGGGTTATTCGTAAGTGTTTTGTTCGATTAAAAAACACGTTTGAATTTCACCTTTTCTTTACCATTAATCAGCTCTCATATTTATAAAACCTTCATTTATACTGTAAGAAATGAAAACTGAGAGCCAATAGAAATCACTTCAGCATTAATCGTCAACACGGGAATTTTAAGGTTGTTTTCTAGTAATTTTTGAACAAATTTTTTCGATAACAATTGAAAATTATCAGCATAGTAGGATGCTGCAATCATATTTACATCATTCACTTTACAAAACATCATCAATTCATCTGTGAAATTTTTACGATCTAATAACTCAATGGTACATTTAATACCTGCATCTTTTAAATAAGAAAGGACAACTTTTATATTTACTTTTACTTTTTGTTTAAGTAAAACATCTGTATGATCACCTCCAATCAAAACCAATTCACTGTTATATCTTTCGCATAATTTAGCAGCTATTTTTGCCACCTGAATACTTTCTCGTTCTAAATCTATTGTCATCACGATTTTACCAATCGTGCTAAACACAGTGCTGTCTTGAATAATAATGAAAGGGGTTTTACACTCTGAAACGACTTGCATTGCATTGGTTCCGAATAACTTCTGAAAACTACTATTATCATGTGTTCCCATAACAATGAGGCCTGCATCAACACTTTTAGAAAAACGCCCTATTTCGTTTTTCACTTGACCTTTAATTATTTCGAATGAAATTTTACATTCAAAATCAGAGTACTCAGAAATCAATTTTTCGAGTTTCTCTCTAGCTTCTTCTTTCTCATTTTGTCCAAGAATATGCAATAAAATGATTTCACTGGAGTTTCCATTTATAAATTGCAACGCATAATCAAGTGCGTTTTTAGTGGCTGAAGTAAAATCGATAGGCACAATAATTTTGTCCGTCGTCATAAGAGTTATTATTAATTGAGGATTAAATATACCATTAATATGCTGAAGAACAAAGCAGTGACCATTCGGTTCTGACGTCTTAATTCTATCTAAAGATAAGATGCTTGTTTTAGAAAACAGGCTTCCCAAAAATGCCGGCTTGATGCACGAATACTTTTAAACTTTTGCTTTCTCACCGTTTAAGCCCTCCCAAAATACTTAAAGCCCAACCTTAAACTATTGTCGGACCGAGAGTTCAGACTAATGTTTTGGGTCTAGATCAAACAGTGAAAAAATTCCCTTCTATCATTAATAAACAACTGAATTCTTTGAATCATTAAATTGCAGATTACGTATAAAGATAATTGGCGTACTTTTGCCACATTAAAATCTCCAATGCTTAACTATACTATATATAACAAACCGAATAGTAACAAATGGGTCACCTTCGTTCATGGAGCGGGAGGTAGCTCTTCTATTTGGTTCAAGCAGGTGCGCGCCTTCAAAGCCGAATTCAATGTGTTAGTCCTCGATTTAAGAGGGCATGGTAATAGCCAAGTGGGACTTAAGGATGTAATGAACACCAAATATACTTTTGATGTCATCACGACTGATATTGTTGAGGTTATTGATCATTTGAAAATTGAAAAATCCCATTTTGCCGGGATCTCCTTAGGAACAATCTTAATAAGAAATTTAGCTGAACAGCACCCTGAACGTGTGGAAAGCATGATTTTGGCCGGTGCCATAATGAAATTAAATTTCAGGGCGAAATTTTTAATTAGACTAGGTGTGACATTGAAATCTGTTGTGCCATATATGCTGCTTTACAAGTTTTTTGCTTTTATAATAATGCCACGAAAAAACCACAAACAGTCTCGATTGTTGTTTGTTAGGGAGGCTAAAAAACTATATCAAAAAGAATTTATTCGTTGGTTTAAATTGGCCTCTGAAATCACCCCGTTATTACGTATCTTTAGAGCCAACGATATTAAAATACCAACAATGTACTTGATGGGAGAAGAAGATCACTTGTTTCTTCCTTCTGTTCAAAAATTAGCAGAAAAACATGAGTTCTCACAGGTGTTTGTCGTGGCTGATTGTGGACATGTAGTCAATGTTGAGCAACCTAATGTTTTTAATTTTAAGTCAATTCAATTTATCAATAATTTAGATCAGGTTTGATCGATTTCAAAATGTTAGAAAATCAAGGAAATGTAATTCTTACAGGTGCCAGTGGAACTCTAGGGTCACAGGTGATTTTTGAATTATTGAAAAAGGAGAATATAAAGACTATTTTTCTCCCGGTCCGTGAGAAAAACGGAAAGTCCGCACAGGACAGGGTCATGAAAATTTTGACAAGTGAAGCTGCTCCAGAGTTTGTTTCTAAAAACATAACGACCATACTCAAAAGGGTGCGAATAATGAGTATGGAAGCCTTTTTTAAACCGGAAAATTTTCTATCCAAGGATGAAAACAACTTTTTCATTCATTCAGCAGGTTGTGTGAACCTTTCTACTGATCTTTCGCAAAAAGAGATGATTTTTGATGGGAACCTGAAATTGACAGAAAGAATATTTAGTACATTTTCTTCATATATAAAGAAGTTCACTTATATCAGTACTGCATTTAGTATTGGTAATATTGGAGGACTCATTGATAATGATTATCACGCAAAAACAGCTCCTCAATACCGAAATTTTTACGAAGAATCTAAACATGCTACTGAGAAATATCTTATAAAAAGTGGCAAAGAAGAAAGTGTTGATATACAGATTTTAAGGCCAAGCGTGCTGGGTGGTAATATCTTTGAACAGTCACCTTTATTTATTTCCAGCTATATGGTGTATTACCTTTTAGGGAAGTTTTTTTACAAGTCCAATTTTGGTGAAAATTCGATTCGACTTGCTGCAAACTTTAAAACTGGATTAAATATCATTCCAGTTGATTATGTTGCCAAGGTGATTGCTTGTGTTTACCCTCAAGATGTTGATCAGCTGAATATTGTGCATTCAAAAAACACTAATATTGTTGCAGGCATGAGTAGAATAATAAAGACTGTTGGCTTTGATAATTTTACGTTCCTTAATTCAACAGGAGATTTATTGCTAGAAGGAAAAAACAAGCTTGAGGATATTTATTATAAGTCAATCGGCTTGCACTTGGATAGATATTTAACTTCAAAACCTTATGAGTACGACACCACCTTGTTAGAATCGATTGTGCCTATTCCTAAATACAATATCGAAGATTATTTGGAGGATACAATCGCCTATGCCAAGACCAATGAGTTTAAAGGAGAAGGCTGGTAAAAGGGTTTAGTCTTTATTCCATGTAATTTGACTTACATCGTCACGATTCATAGCAGGGTGAAATAAACTGTTTGCTTCATTTCTTCTTCAATTGTGCCAGACGGTTTTAATAAACGACTGTTTTAATGGCGTTTATTTTTTGTTGATGACTGGTGTTCTTTGGTCAAATATTCTTCAAAAAATTATTTTGAGTGTTTTAATCTATCCATTGCAGTACTTAAAACTATTTAATGAAATTTTTGCGTCTTTGTTTGGTATCTGGTAATAAGGAACTTTCCCTATGTAACTTGCCCATAAAGTAAAGGTGCTTGGTGGTCCGATAAGATAATTACAACAGCTCATCAGGTGATGGTCAATAAACCATTCATTTTTTGAAACGGCAACATTTTCGTTTTCATGTATCTTAATCTGTTCATTAGAAAAAATTATAAAAAATGTTTCTTTTTGCTGTTGATTTATTTCTCCTTGAAGTTGCCGCATATTATCAAGAAAAACAGAATCTTCGAAATGATATTTTCCACTCATCCATGTTTTATAATCACCTCTTCGAATGTGAACACCTACTACAATAATCCCGTTATTTTTTTTATCAATAATAGTTTTGAGCAATTCTATGTCCGAGTAGTAATCTTCTTTCAAGCTGTACTTTTTTGTAAAATGGTCTTGATATTTTTTCAATAAATTAGAATTACGAAAATACCATCCACCCGCGTATATATTCGAGGTTTTTGCTTTCAGTAATACTTGAGCATTGCTTGTGTTTTCATTGTCAAAATGAATAATATTAGGGAACACTTTAAATTTATTGCTTAACCTCTTTAGAAAATTTAGAACAGCAGGTTGAATGCTTAATGAAAATCTATTTGAATCTTTTAGTCTGCACGGGTCTTTATAGTAGGCTTGCATATTAGCAAACGATGGGTTTATGTAGTTGATATTGTTTTCTAGACAGAAAGCCTCAAAATGTAAATTTTGAAATAAGCGATTACTGTGATCTCCATACTTAAAATATAGAATTACCATTTTATTATTTAAATGAGTGAATAGTCTGTTTTGCCATTAGACTCCTTGTTACACTTGTTATCGACAAGCGGATAATAGGAACATTCCTAGTAGCCGCTTAGTATATTAAGCACTAATTTAACCGATATATTTTGAAATATAATCATTTAAAGCAATTCACTCTTATCTCCTCAACTCACCCTATCATTTTTTCTTCATAAACCCTTGCACAAACAAACCAATGAAAATCACCAAGCCACAACCGACGAGGTTAAACCACAAATAGTCCATTTTTAAGAAACTTGGTGTCCAGCTGATGTCGTTGGCGTTCAGGTAGTAGATGTCTAGGACCATGAGTTTGGAGATTGTCGCGGCGGTGAAAACAGCATGTCCATTTACGCGTTTGACATAGTATGCAACCGAGAATGGTATCGTAGAAGAGCGAACCAGTAAATTCCGTTTTGTTTCAGAAGCTAAACGACATTAAAATAAACATCATTTTCAATTCTTGTCGTAGTTATTTCTGTCGTTTGCTTCGAATTCTTTTGTTGTTCAAGACACCTACAACCCGCGTGTATCGGATAGCATATTCGTATAAGAACAAACAAAAACTTAGCCCCAACACATACGTCAACAAAAATTTGAAATAAACGGGGATGTCATATGGCATTAACGCCAATTGTCCCTCCCGTCCAAACTAATTTCATCCAAATGGCATTCAATGACTTTTGATTTTTTTCGGAATAAAAAAGTAAAACACGGATGAAGAAGAAAAGATAATAATGGGTTAGTATTGGTAGTTCGGGTATAAAACTGAAGGGGTTATCAACGAGCCATCTTTTCATAAAAACATCATTGCAATGGAAACAATAATAGAAATGGCAATAATCCATAATTTTAAATAAAAAATGGACCGCTTACTTCGACAAGCTCAGTGCAGTAGTTAAAAAGCCCGAACAGCCCGAACATAGAAGAATTTGGCCTCATTGGTGAAGTTCTGGATACCATTGAGGAAATTCTGGAACCACGCGTAGTCGTTATCGATCTCCGAAGAACTCCAATAGTAATAAGTAGCAAAACCGCCAAGATTTTGCACGTGTAAATTCATATACATCATGTCTAGTTCATCTTTTGAAGGTAAATACCAATCTGTATAGCCACCAGAAATTAAATTTTCACAAATGCTCGCTGCTGGACATGTAGAACTGTTATTTGAATCAAGCGCAACACTTTTTTTTGTTTTTTGAGCCCCATCGAAAGTTTTAGATTCAAACGTCCATGTATTGAAACTTATTGAATACCATTTGTAAAAACCTAACTCATCTGTCGCTTTAGCAACCAATCCATGACAACCTGAATCATCTAAATAAAAGACAATTCCTCCTTCGCATGTATCACCTATGGATAAGCCACATGTACCAGAAGTGCTTATTACATTGTTCGTAATATCAATGCCTGTTCCCGCGGTATAAACTCCTGCGCTATCTTCAAGTGTACTTCCACCATTGCTTAGCGTTACTGTTGGGTAGGTTTCTGTTTTAATAAAGTAGGGGGCGTTACTCCTATCTATAGAAGAAAAGGAACCTGAGACTGTTGTTCCAGAGCCTATTTCTATACTTACCAAACCGTTTATGTTGGTAGTTGGAGATTGTGTTTCTACATATACTGCTATACCAGCTAAGTATCCTTGTAATATACTTAGATGCAGACCTACCCCTTGATCAGTTACCAATGCATTTCCTCCATCCCTAACTAATGCTTGGTAGCTCTTTTTTTCTGGTGCTTCAGCACTTACCTCAAGTGGCAGTAATGCACTTGCTGTCAGTAAAAATGCAGCTAGTAAAGTGTATAATTGTTTCATGAGGCTTTAATTTTTTACGATTCTAAATGTTTTTATTAATGCTTTGTTTTCAAGCACGTTTAATAAATAAGTGCTTGATGGTAAATATTGCATTCCAATGATTGTGTTCTTACCAATTACTTGTTTGCTTTCCAATAGCTTTCCAAGAATATCATACAATTGATATGTCAAATTCTCATTGTTGTAATTTCCAATGTTCAATGTTAGCTCATTCTTCATTGGGTTTGGGTAGGCTATTAAATCCAAGTTAATTGCTGTTACTTCTATACCTAAAGAAGTAGAAATCTCATAAGGTTGTTGCACACCTTGAGCTACTGATCCATTGCTTCCCGTATTGGTAGGGGAAGCTAGTTGTCCTACGGTGTAACTTGATGAGCCTCCGCTGCCCTTGGCATCACCGCCTGTGGCTGGCACTGTTTCTTGAGCGTGCAGTCCAACTGAAAAAATCAGTGCAACTATAATCGTTATTATTCTTAAACTGCTCATGTTTTGAGTTTAATGAGTTACGAAAGCTAGTATTTTTCTTTCTTTGGTTTTTCTCTGTTTGGTAACATGAGAAGAATCCATATATGGATTATTCCCTTAGTATATTAACCACTAATTTAAACGATATATTTTGAAATATAAACATTTAGACCAATTCATTTTCAAACCCTTAACTCACCCTATCATTTTTTCTTCATAAACCCTTGCACAAACAAACCAATGAAAATCGCCAAGCCACAACCGACGAGGTTAAACCATAAATAGCACATTTTCAAGAAACTTGGGGTCCAGCTGATGTCGTTGGCGTTTAGATAGTAGATACCTAGGACCATGAGTTCGGAGATTATCGCGGCGATAAAAACGGCATGTCCATTTACGCATTTGACATAGAATGCAACCAAGAAAATACCGAGAATGGTATATTAGAGGAGCGAACCAGTTAATTCCGTTTTACTTCAGAAGTTAGTTCTGGCGCTTACTTCGAATTCTTTTGTTGTTCAAGACACCTCCAACCCACGTGTATCTGATAGAGAATTCATATAAGAACAAACAAAAACTTAGCCCCAACACATAAGTCAACAAAAATTTGAAATAAACCGGAATGTCAAATGGCAATAACAATAATTGAATGAACATTGCCACAGGAAGAAAGGAAATATAAATCCAATAATTAGCATCAGACAAGTAAACAATCCTTTTCCTGTGTTTAACAGATAACAATTTGAAACCTGTCCAAATACCTAAAGCTAAAAAATAGGTTGCAATCATATGGAGTATAATGGCTCCGGTTTTTATTAGTCCATAGTGTGAATGCAATTGGTTTTCGAAAATCAATTGAGGAAAAATGGCAATAACGCCAATTATCCCTCCCGTCCAAACTAATTTCTTCCAAATAGCATTCAATGACTGTTGAATTTTTTCGGAATAAAAAAGTAAAACACCGATGAAGAAGAAAAGATAATAATGGGTTAGTGTTGGCAGTTCGGGTATAAAAGTCAATGGGTTATCAACTAGCCATCTTTTCATGAAAAACATCATTGTAATGGAAACAATAATAGGAATGGCAATAAATGTCCAAATTGGTATCCTTTCTAAAAAGGTCAACAGTTTCGGCAATTTCTTGTAAAGGATAAACGAAAAAACATAAAAATAAATGAGATAATAGAGGAACCACAAATGCCCGGTAGGGAACAAATTTGCAAGACCAACCTGCCAACCTTTTAAATAAGCCGTTTTTAAACCTTCAAAGGTCATCCAATCATAAGAATTATAGTCACTTAGCTCAAAGAAAGATAAAACAATAGGCATTATCAATATCAAACCTAAAATAAAAGGAAAGACAATTTTCTTCAATCTGTTTTTTATAATTTCCTTTGAGGACTTTCTTTTCATTTGCATTGCAAACATGAATCCGGTCAGGATGAAGAACAATTCCATCAGAAATAAATGACCTTCGAAGATTGAAAAGTCAAACAGATAAGAGCCCTTGTCGTCAAAGGGCCACATTGCAGAATAAGTTACCATATAAGGAACAGCCGCATGAATCATACAGCGAATCAAATTCCCGAAAACTTTGATATTATCTATGAATATTAGTCGATTCATAGAGCTGTTTTATTTAATGATTTACTCACAAAAGTTTCATATAAGGTTATAGCCCCATGAAGAAAGAAGGTTATCAGAACAATTTTGAACAGCAAATTTTCATAAGGAAAAAACAAGAAAACCCAAGTTGCTACCCCCATACTTGAAACTGACCAAAGGATAGCCCCGAATCTTAATCCGTCGGATAAAACTCCAATACCTATAGTTCCAATAAATATTAAGCAAAACAAAATAGACTTCCAATAAGTCACCAAATCATTTTCTAAATAAATGAAAAACAACAAAAACACAAACAACATTACAGCCCCAGAAATAATTAGCATAACTGAAATGTGAATTCTTTCTTGTCGTCTTTTGAACTTTAAAATTGGTTTAAGCAATTGAAGAAAAGGCAAATTGCTTATTAGCACAGGATTGTAAGACTCAATTGGCTCGTTAACCCCATACTCTATAGGGTTTTCAGCTATTTCTTCTTGAAATGTACCAAATAGTTTATCCCAAAAAACGAAAGTTCCTCCAAAGTTTTTATCCAAATATGGATCATTTTTTCCATGATGTACTCTGTGGTGAGCGGGGGTTATTAATACATATTCTAGCCATCCACTTTTTTTGACCAAATGGTTATGATTGTAAAATTGAACGAAATAATGGATGGATGAAACGGCAATGAAGACTTCTACAGTAAATCCAATAAAAGCTAGGGCAATGAAATAAGGAATTGAGGTAAGAGAAGAATACCAAGAATTCCGAATTCCAAGCGATAAGCTGTAATGTTCACCTTCATGATGAACGACGTGAACACTCCACAATATTTTGAAGTAATGGTGTGTTCGATGCAACCAATAAAACAAGAAATCCCAAAGAAAAAAGGCCATCAACCATTCAGCCCAATAAGGAATATTATCGAGTAGGTCAAAACTATAATTGGAAGCAATCTGAAAGTATGCGGCAACTTCCAAACCTCTAAGAATCCACATTAGGATGTGGCCAGAATTCAAATTTAAAATCAATTCTTTCCAAGGGAGATTTTCCTTCAAGTGATATTTTATTATAAAGACTTCAATTATCACAAAAACCAGAAGCAACAAATTCCCAACTACCAATTCCAAATTTTCCATTATCTATTACTTTATTAGTATTTAAATAGAAACCCGCCTATAGAAAACCCGGCAGATGTACCCAAGAGGTAAACTGTATCACCTCTTTTTATTCGACCATTTCCTATGCATTTCGCCAAAGTTAAAGGGATGGAGGCCGCAATGCAATTGCCGTGGGTGGACAAAGTGTCTTGCATTTGATTTTCATTAAATGAATAGGTATCCTGAAAAACATGCAAAGCCATTTTTGAAGCGGAATGCGGAATTATACAGTCAATATCAGTAATAGAAAGTTCCAAATCATTAAAGAAATTGTCCACAAATTCCGGCAATTTTATTTTCCCCAAGCGTAGTAGTTTTTTGCCTTCCATTTTAAATCCATACATTTTTTCATCGTAAGGATGATCCTTAAAATAGTTTACATTCCCTCCTCCTTCTATCATGGCATGGTATGTCCCTTCAGAATATGTCTTTTGCATCCCCTTGTAATACTTTGAATCTGCATTTTCATCAAATGTTAGAATGGCTGCAGCTGCTCCATCACCAAACAAAGTCATGGTCTCCCAATTGGTTGTATCCATTCCCTTAGAGGATATTTCAGAAGAAACAATGAGAATGTTTCTTATTTGAATTCCATCCAGCATGCGTGAGGCGAAATCCATTGCAGCTACAAAACTCAAACATGTACTATCGATATCGATAGCCGAGAAGTCAAACTTTTTTCCGTTTTTCATCTTCTCTTTGATCACGCTTGCTTGGTTCGGAATTACATAATCGTGGGTGCCACCTGCAGAAATCAGCATGTCTATTTCGTCCAAATCCATATTGGCATTTTTCAATGCTTCTTCAGCGGCGCGTGCCCCCATGAATCCAATAGTTTCCTTTTGAACATGATGTCTTTTATAAACACCTGAATATTTTTCAGCCCAACCCAATGGAATTCCATATCGATTCTCAATTTCAGTAGACGTTATCACTTTGGGAACATAGGTTCCCATCGAAACAATTTTAATTGATTTTCCTTGATTCTTCATTTCTAATTCGTCTTAGTTTATTACCTAAATTCAGCTCGTTGGTTTGTATTCGTTCAATAGAATAATCTATCACATCAAATTTCATTAACAGGTCTTCAATACTTTTTTTGGCATTGGAAAAAGCCAAATCAGAACCATTTACAAAAAGATTTAATTGTGCCTTTTCCTTTTTTATCAAAGCGTATTCTTGAATTGATTCATCGGAAAACACAATTGCCCGTCTAAAAAAATCAGGAAATAAATCAACCTCCTTATTTTGAGTGGTTTGAAAAGTTAAAACATCGTCTGATCTCCCCTCAATTTGCTCAATAGCCATTGATTTCAAACTACACTTGCAATCCAGTTTCTCGTGAATGATATCATTTAATTCATAGCGAACAATAGGCTGAGAAGAACGCATTGTATCTGTAATGATAGGATGAAATCGGGTCTTTGATTCGTCCAAAAATTTCTTCTCAATAATGAGATAATCCTCGTGAAAATGTAAAACCCCCATTTCGCAAGTACTTGCGAGCAATCCTTCTGTGCATTGATAAACTTGATGTATGATTTGACCGAATACCTTTCTTAAATACGATTTATCTTCTGGATACAAAACTTCCGCAACAGAAATAATTTTAATGGGTTGAATCTTAAGTTCACCTACCTCTACTTTCTTAGCTAATTCAATTAACATGCTGGGTTGAGCAACCAAAATATCAGGTTGTGTTAAGTTAAGTCGAACTACGTGTCCCTCGATTGGATCCAAGAGGTCGAAAAAATGAAAACTTAAAACCTTTGATCTTACCGAATCGTATAAATTGCTATTCGCTCGTAGAAAGAATGCAACCGTCCTTTTGGAAAGTGAAAAACCAATTACTCGATCTAAAACGCAAGCAACCCATTGAGCACGTTCTTTTTCAGAAGCTAAAAACACACCTCTATTTCCACTTGTACCAGTAGATAGACCGACAGTGATATTTCCAATCATAGGTGTGAAATCACGCAAGCGCTCTGCTTCCAAAGCTAAATTAAAAGCCTCTTCCAATTTAATTTGATGAGTATTGATAGCGTTAAAATTTTGCATGAATAAACTTTTGTTCATTACTGGAAATTGCTCGAAAGGAACATTTCTATCCAGCAATTCGGAATAGAAAGGTGATATTTTTAGAATTGATTTAAACTCATTCCAATTCATTGCCTGCATTAAGTCAGGATTAGAATAAAATTGTTTCTTTCTTCGTTTCAAACGAATAACATTCAAAATTATGTTGAGTTTAAAGAACATCCATTGTAATTTTTGTGCGTATTAATTTTGATGTAGTCTCAATGCAATGTGTTGGAACAATTTCTACATTAGGATTTTGAAGGTAGAAATGATGAATCTTCTCAAGACTATCTTTAAAATCACTCCAGGAATGAAAAAACAATTTAACAATTGAATTTGGAAGAATATTATTTTCAAATGATCTTCGATACCAGCTAGCGTCTGCTATTAAAAAATAGATTTTTTTTTCAGTTTCTAATTGTATGCCGATTTGTCCCGCCGCATGACCTGGTAAAGAGTAAACATAGATGGAATTATCGCTAAAAAGGTCGTATTTGTGTCCAAATATAGGGTCATGGAGCTTTTCGCAATGCTTATCGATTTGAATCGTTCTTTCTTCAAAGTTTTTGGGAAGTAATGATTTTAATATTCCTTTTGAAAAGGCGAAGAGAGAATGTTTATTTATAGTATGTTTTAGAGCCTTTGACGAACAATAGAAAGTCGCATTGGGAAAGTCTTTAAGACCACCAATATGGTCTCCGTGGAAATGAGAGATTATGATATGTTTGATGTCTTTCGGTTCCACCCCGTGTTTCTTTAACTGCGTAACAACTTCTTCTTCTGGGCTAATTTTAACTTTCGTTATCAAGGCATATATTTTATTTGGGAACCGTTTTGTCGCTTCAAAGAAACGGCTTGTATATCCTGTGTCGAAAAGGATATAGCCATTTTCTGGATGCTGAATTAATCCCCATAATGCATGAAACTGCACATTGATTTTTCTTCCTCCTTTAATGGCGTGGTTTTCCTTTGCCAGACAATATCCAGCATGATTAAGATATAATTTAGTTTTTTTCATTTTCAGCATACCAGTTTGTAAATTCTTCAATTGCTTGATCCGTGCTCATTTTAGGCTCGTAACCCAATAAATCTTTCGCTTTTGATATGTCCATGGTCAAGGATTTAGTCAATGTCCCAACTCCATACTTGGTCAATACAGGTTCTTTTTTATTCGTCAATATGGATTTCCATTCCATAATAGTAGCAACCGTGTTGACAACAAAATATGGAATCTTTTTTTGAGGCAGTACTTTACCCATTTTCTTGAGAACTAAATCTATTTTATCCCAAAGATTAACCGGCTCACCGTTACTAATGTTATAAATAGTATTCAAAGCTTTTTCTTTTGGATTTAAACTCAATAAAATTGCGTCCACGACATTAGCCACCGAGGTTAAGTCTACAATATTTTTACCGTTTCCCATGATCTTTAGCTTGCCGTCATCAAATGCTTTTATCAAGCGGGGCATGATAACTGTGTCTCCCCTACCCGTCAGGGCTCTCGGACGAAGTATTACATAAGGAATAGTAGTGTTTTCCAATTCTATTTCTGCCCGTCTTTTCGTTTCAGAATAAGCATTTACAAAAGATGATGGAAGCGGATCCATTTCTTTCACATTCCATCTATCCTTGAAATTGAAATAAAGGCTTGGTGTTGAAATGTACACGAATATCTGAATGTTACTATTGACAACAGCATTAATCAAATTGATTTGAGACTCAACATTTGACTTGTAGAAAGTGTCATAGTTCCCCCATGGGGATGACAGAGCAGCGGCATGTATAACATGAGTGACCGGTTTAACCAACTCTTTAACAAAGTTTTTATCACTTAAATCGCCTAATACATATCTTACCTTTTCATGCAAAATGGTGTGAGTCGGTTTTAAGGTTCGACCATTGGCAATTATCATTTCGACTTCTGATAATTCTATAAGTTTTTCTAAAGTACGGAAACCCAAAAAACCTGTTGCTCCTGTTAATAAAATCACCATGCTAATTGTAGTTTAGAGAAATATAAAACACCCACTGTCATAATTGATTTTGTTAACGACCTCTTGGCCTTTACAATTTTATGGAGAATTAACTTTAAATAATAATTGATTTCACCAAGTTATTCATTGGTACTTGCGGAATTCACAAATTCATAATTTGCAATTTCTGTTTTCACACATTTAAAGAACTTTACAACAATATGCCTAGAGCGATCTTGCGGGCTTAGAAAAAATTTGAAATCCTACTTAAGCAACGGTATTGTGTCGTGACATCCCGCAGGGTGCCCTGCACTATACTATTGTCATGGTTTCGTTTTTATTCTTTTACAGTTAAATTGATAACTCGATTAAATATTTGTATCCAACTGCAGTTGCTATTGCAAGACCAAAACTTAATAATGTTCCGATTAAGATATACTCGGTTAAATTTCTACCCTCTGTTTTGGATAAGTCACCAAACCTGAATACATATTTTGCGGCAAGTAATAAACCAATTCATTTTCAAACCCTTAACTCACCCTATCATTTTTTTTTCATAAACCCTTGCACAAACAAACCAATGAAAATCACCAAGCCACAACCGACGAGGTTAAACCACAAATAGCCCATTTTCAAGAAACTTGGGGTCCAGCTGATGTCGTTGGCGTTTAGGTAGTAGATACCTAGGACCATGAGTTCGGAGATTATCGCGGCGATGAAAACGGCATGTCCATTTACGCGTTTGACATAGAATGCAACCAAGAAAATACCGAGAATGGTGCCGTAGAAGAGCGAACCAAGGACATTAACGGCTTGAATCAAGTTTTCAAACAAAGAGGCATAGGTGGCGAATATCATGGCCAGCACACCCCACATCAAAGTGAAGAGTCTTGATGAATTGAGATAGTGTTTGTCGCTTTCTTTTTTCTTGACCGAGCGTTTGTAAATATCAATAGTCGTTGTCGTCGCCAAAGCGTTTAACTCCGAGGCCGTAGAGGACATAGCGGCACAAAACATTACAGAGAAAAGAAGTCCGACTATACCCACTGGTAGGTAATCCATCACGAAGCCCATAAAAATATAATCCTTGTCGTTGGTCTCTATCGAACTATCAACTTTGGCGACAATTTCTTTGGCTTCGTCTCTGACTTCTTTTTCCTGCAGTTGTAGTTCGCCCAGACGCGTTTGTATCTCTGCTACTTTTGAATTTTCATGCTTGTTTTCCGCAACAATAAGATCTTCTACAAGGCCTTTCTTTTCTTCAAAAACCAGGGTATAATCTGATTCTAATTTTTGGTATTCATTTTTGTAAGATGAGGACAAGACTTTTTCTGTTCCCGTTTTGTTGAAGAACAAAGGCGGTTTGTTGAATTGATAAAACACAAAGACCAAAACCCCGATAAACAAAATCACGAATTGCATAGGTATTTTAAGCAAACCGTTCATGATCAGCCCTAGCCTACTCTGCATCAAGGATTTCCCATTGAGGTAGCGTTGTACTTGCGATTGGTCAGTACCGAAATAGGACATAAACAAAAACACAGCGGCGGTCATTCCTGACCAAATATTGTATCTATCGTCAAGGTCAAATTCGAGGTTAACGATGTTTAGTTTTCCCATTTTACCGGCAACATGAAGTGTATCGGAAAAACTTAGGTTTTCGGGCAACATTTGAAGAACGACAATACCGGCGGTAATCATACCTCCCATCATGATCATCATTTGTTGTTTTTGGGTCTGTGTAACGGCTTTTGTGCCACCAGAAACCGTATATATTATCACCAATAACCCGATGAAGATGTTGGTCAAAGTTAAGTTCCAGTGCAAAAGTGTACTCAAAATAATTGCAGGAGCGTAAATAGTAATTCCGGCAGCCAAACCTCTTTGAATCAAGAACAAAATAGCAGCCAAAGATCTCGTTTTTAAGTCAAAACGAGTTTCCAAGTATTCGTAGGCTGTGTAGACTTTTAGTCGATAAAAAATGGGAATAAAAGTCACACAAAGCACGATCATTGCGACTGGTAGTCCGAAGTAGAACTGCAAAAAACGCATTCCGTCGGTATAGGCTTGTCCCGGTGTGGACAAAAACGTGATTGCCGAAGCCTGCGTTGCCATGATTGACACCCCTATACTCCACCAAGTAGCATCGTTGTTCCCTTTTAAGTAACTCTTAAGGTCATTGCTTCCGCGTGTTTTCCAAACTCCGTAGCCGACGATAAGGAGGAGCGAACCAATTAAAACAATCCAATCAATAGTACTCATGAATAATATTTAGAAAAAAAGTAGTAGACTATGCCCTGAAATACGAGGAATCCAATGAGTAAAAAGTACCATTGTTTCCAAGATTTGAAGATTGGTGGTTTCTCGTTATTTTCCATTTTGCAAAGAGATTAAGTTTGCAAACAAACGATAAGCTCCAGGAACACCTACTGGTAATTCTCTAAAGAAAGAAATGCCTGTATAAATGTAATTTCCTTTTCCGTATGGGGCAATCAGTAAAGAACCTGTTTTAGGCGTTTCTCCTTGATCGTTGCATTCAAAAACAGGAACAAACTCCTCGGCCCACTCTCCTGGAAAATACAACCCTCGTTCTTGCACCCATCCTTCAAAATCCGTTTGTGTTTTAACGTTAGGTG
>JBLIKY010000006.1:0-33350 GCA_047637535.1 Lentimonas sp. | reverse complement strand
AACGAATAATAAGTTTGATAAAAATAAAAGTAGAACAAATGGCATGAGGTTAACAATTCTTAACGGCTAAAACGTTAACTTTATGGCCTATGAGAATAATTGGTCTATCCCTATTGTGTTTGCTGCTTTTCGCTTGTTCTGATTATAACAAAACAGTTAAATCAGACGATTACACTCGAAAATTTGAAACGGCAAACGAACTTTTTGATAAAGGACAATATGCGCGTAGCATAGTGTTGTACGAACAAATCTACCAACGTTTTCCTAAAACAAGTGAAGGTGAAGTTGCCTATTACCGCATTGGTAAAGCCTATTATCAAGAAGAGGATTATTACATGGGAGGGTATTATTTAGGGTCTTTCAATACTCGTTTTCCGTATTCACCTCAGGCAGAGGAAGCTTTGTTTTTATCAGCATTGTGCTCGGTTAAAAATTCTCCTGAACCATCATTAGACTCGAGAGATACTGAATTAGCGATTAACGACCTTCAACTTTTCATTAATCGTTATCCAAATTCTACATTGATTGACTCATGTAACCAAACCATAGATCGATTAAGATTTAAGCTTGAAACAAAGGATTATGAAGCAGTTGAGATGTATGCTAGAACGGCGTTTTATAGAGCAGCAACTGTTGCGGCAATGTCTTTCAACGAAACCTACCCAAGGTCTAGCTATAAGGAAAGAGTAGATTTTTTATTGGTCAAAAATTCTTACCTCTTAGCATCTAAAAGTGTAGAAAGTAAAAAAATGCAAAGAATAGAGGAATCTATTGAAAGATATCGTAACTTTGTAGGCGATTTTCCTCAGTCGGAATACAAGAAAGAAGTCGATGATTACAGAGACGAATTAGAAAAGCTGAGGTTGTCATTAAATTAAAGGTAAACAATTAGAAGTATGAATTTTAAGAATAGCATAGCTGAAAAAACAACTATCACTCGTAATACGGTAGATTTCGAAGCAACTACAGGTAACATCTATGAAACTATTGTTGCGATGTCTAAGAGATCAAACCAAATTTCTTCAGAATTAAAAGAAGAATTGACTCAGAAATTGCAAGAATTCGCTTCATCTACTGATAACTTGGAAGAGATTTTTGAAAATAGAGAACAAATTGAAATTTCAAAATTCTACGAAAAATTGCCTAAGCCAGTTGCAATGGCAATGGATCAAATGTTGAAAGACGAAATTTACGTTCGTACTTCAGAATCTAAATAATACAACAAAATTATGCAAGGCAAGCGCATTCTTCTTGGAATTACAGGGGGAATTGCTGCGTATAAAATTGCATCTCTCATAAGATTATTGATAAAATCAGGGGCAGAAGTCAAATGTATTTTGACTCCTGCCTCTTCTGATTTTATATCTCCGCTGACCGTGGCTACTTTGTCCAAAAACCCTGCTTATATCGACTTTTGGGACGAAAAAACTGGTGTTTGGACCAATCACGTTGAATTAGGAATGTGGGCAGATCTATTCGTAATCGCCCCTTTAACCGCAAATAGTTTAGCCAAAATGGCTACCGGATTAGCAGATAATCTATTGCTAACTGCATATTTGTCCGCTAAATGCAAGGTAATGGTCGCACCGGCAATGGATTTGGATATGTATGCGCATCCAACCACCAAACGAAACCTTGAAACGTTAGAAAAGGATGGCGTGATTGTATTGCCTTCTAATTCAGGTGAATTGGCTAGTGGATTAATAGGCGAGGGGAGAATGGCCGAACCAGAAGAAATTCTTCAAGCCATCTCAAGCCAGCTAGATTCTCAACAGGACTTTCTAAAAAAAAAAATAATCATAACGGCAGGCCCAACCTATGAGGCATTAGACCCTGTCCGATTTATTGGGAATCATTCTTCAGGCCAAATGGGAATCGCCATTGCGGATGAATTAGCGTCTCGTGGAGCTGAAGTTGTACTGATTCTAGGTCCTTCAAAACACCTTCCTGCCAATGCAAAGGTAAGTGTAACGTCTGTTACGACAGCTACTCAAATGCTTTCAGAAGTTCAAAAGCATTGGACCAATTGTGATAGTGGAATTTTCTCAGCGGCAGTTGCTGATTATAGACCCGCCGAAGTGGCTACCCAAAAAATAAAGAAATCGAGTGATGATTTGACAATTACGTTGACGAAAAATCCGGATATACTTTTATGGGCAGGAGAAAATAAAAAGCCTCATCAAGTTTTAGTGGGCTTTGCCTTGGAAACCGAAAATGAAGAGGTTAACGCTCAAGGTAAATTAAAGAAGAAAAACTTGGACTTTATTGTCCTAAATTCTTTACAAGATCCCGGGGCTGGGTTCGCTCATTCGACAAATAAAATTGCTATCTTCGATAAACACAATAACTCTGAATATTTCGAGTTAAAAAGTAAAAGGCTTGTTGCTGGTGATATTGTCAATAAGTTGAAAACCACATTTAAGTAATGATTAAAAAGTTTGCCCTTGTTTTCTTCGCTTCTTTGCTCGGAAATATTTCTATTGCGCAAGAATTAAACTGCCAGGTTTCCATCGTAACCGATGCCAAACTTGAGGTAAGTACTGTCGAAAAAGAGATTTTCATTCAGCTCGAACAAGCAATTTTTGAGTTAATGAATTCTACCCAATGGACCAAAGACAATTTTAAAATTGAAGAACGGATAAATTGCAATATTCAAATCCAAATCACTTCAATTCCTGCTCCTGGAACGTATATAGGTGAAATGCAAGTTCAGTCATCGAGACCTGCGTTCAACAGTTCCTACAACACAACCGTATTTAATTTTCAAGATAGAGATGTTCAATTTAGATACACTCGTAATACCCCATTGAGATATACGCCTAATCAATACCGTGATAATTTGTCCGCAATTTTGGCTTTTTACGCAAACTATATCATGGCGCTGGATTATGATTCCTTTTCTTTAAAAGGGGGTCAAGATTACTTTATGGCAGCTCAAAATATCGTTTCATTGGCACAATCTGCGCCGGGTTCTGGTTGGAAGTCAAATGAATCTGGAAAAAGGAACAGGTACTGGTTGGTTGACAATGCGCTTCAACAATTGTTTGATCCACTAAGGGTATGCAGCTACGAGTACCACAGAAATGGTATTGATTTGCTCTACGATAATTTAGTGGACGCTAGAAAGAACATGTATCAAGCCTTGAATAAATTAAATAGGGTAGTGGCAGCCAGACCGAATAGCGTCAATTTGCTAAATTTTGTTCAGGCTAAATCCAATGAATTAAAAAACCTGTTCGAAGATGCTGAGGTAAGAGAGAAAACCGATTTGGTGAATCTTATGAAAAGAATTGACCCTGCGAACGGTTCCAAATACGATGAAATTCTTAAATAATGTTGAACCAAATTTGGATTAAGAATTTTGCGCTTATCAAAGAATTAGTCTTTGAGTTTAAGAAAGGTTTTACCGTGATAACTGGTGAAACGGGTTCAGGAAAATCCATTTTTTTAGGTGCACTAAATTTGATACTCGGCGAAAGAGCCGATTTTAAATTAATAGGTCCACATGGGGATAAAACATTTGTAGAAGCCGAATTTAAATTGGACAAAATCAGGTTTTTACCTTGGTTTGAAAAAGCAGATATAGACTTCCTCGAAACATGTATTGTGCGGCGAGAAATAAATAGCCAGGGTAGATCCAGAGCATTTATTAATGACACACCTGTGGGATTAGGAGTATTGAAAAGCTTGTGCGAACAATTGGTCTTTATTCATTCACAACACCATACACTTGCACTGCGCGACAAGCAATTTCAATTGGGTTTCCTAGATTCAATGGCTGATAATGACTCGTTGTTAAAGGAGTTTAATGTTAAACTTGGCGAGTATCAATTGCTTAAGAAAGAAATTGACCAAAGACGCGTTCAAATCGATCATGCAGAATCGGAAAAGGAATTTGCTCTTTTTCAATTGAAAGAAATTGAAAGTTTGGATTTGGAAATCAATGATTTTACAGAATTGGAATCTGAATTAAACCTTCAAGAAAACCTCGACTCACTTCTAACTACTCTCTCAGAAATTTACAATGAAATTGAAAGTGAAAGTGGGGTTCGTCAAAAATTATCTTCTTTAAAAAGTTCAATTGATAAATCCAGTGTGAAGAACGAAAAGATTGAAAAACTGAACGAAAGAATAAATTCATCCTCTCTTGAGTTAACCGACATTGCCGAAGAAGCTCATTCTTTGTCGGAAAGTTTGGAGAAAAGTCCAGAAAGATTACAACAGTTGACCAATCTGGTTGATAATTACAATACAGTACTGATTAAACATCGTTGTCTTAATCAAGACGCTCTTCTTGCTAAAGTAAAGAATTGGAAAGAAATTATTTCACTATCCACGGATGGAATGGAGGAGCTTGAAGCAATGAATATCGAGCTGGATAAATTGAATTCGCTTATAGAAAAACAAGCTTTAGAAATAAGCGCACGAAGAAAAAAGGTTTCCATTCAAGTGCAGCCATTAATTGTTCAAATGTTATCTGATCTAAAAATGGCGAACACAAAAATTTATTTTGAATTCAAGACGGCGACCAGAAACTCATTGGGGATTGATGAAATGAATTTACTTTTTTCACCCAATTCAGGTCTTCCCTTACAAGAAATTGAGAAGGTCGCGAGTGGTGGGGAATTGTCTAGATTGATGTTGGTTATTCAGTGTTTGATTTCTGAAAAGAAAAAACTACCTACCATCTTATTTGATGAAATTGATACGGGAATATCAGGTGATGTTGCCCAAAAAATGGGTGAGTTGTTGCAAAGAATGGGGGAAAACATGCAGTTGTTAACCATTACTCATTTGCCACAGGTAGCTGCAAAAGGTGAAAATCACATTCTCGTATTGAAAGCCTTGGAGGACGATATTACGACTACAAAATTGACCGAGTTGTCTAACGAAGAACGTTTAACCGAAGTCGCTAGACTTCTAAGTGGGGAAAATATAAATGAAGCAGCCTTGGCAAATGCTAAGGAATTAATGTCTTAATAAATGTGGACTCTCGATTTTGATCTAGGAAAAGCACCGCTTGAAATTTCTCATTCTTCTCGAATGTTCTTTATTGGTAGCTGTTTTGCAGAGACGATATTTTCCAAAACCCAAACCGCAGGTTTCAATTCTTACCAACCGAAACTTGGAAGCTTGTTTCACCCAACCGCAATATTTAAGGTACTTGAAAATGCCCTTCAAGTTGATCCAGATCTAAGGGTTTTTAAGAAAGAAAACCACTTTTTATCCTGGGATACAGCGAGTGTAGTGAATGCTTTTTCAGAGAAAGAAGTTCAACAAAGGTTGAAGACAGTATATTCTGAAGTCAAAACCGAACTTCAAAATACAGACGTCCTCTTCATTACTCTTGGCACTGCCAAAGGTTATTATTTTGAAAATGAATTTGTCGCAAATTGCCACAAAGTTCCTTCAGTCAACTTTACAAATCAGCTAATTGATGACCAAGCCATTTTAATTGAATTTAAGAGGGTTTTGGACTCGATTAGATTGATTAACCCAAACCTTAAAGTGGTTTTAACTGTGAGCCCGGTAAGGCACGTAAGAGACGGTTTGATTGAAAACAATAGAAGCAAAGCAAGATTGTTGAAGTTTGTTGAGTTGGCCGAAAAACTGGAGGGTGTTAGTTATTTCCCAGCGTATGAAATTCTTATTGATAAATTAAGGGACTATAGGTTTTATGCTGAGGACATGGTGCATCCAAATGAAATAGCTCAAAACTATATTTGGTCTGTTTTTAAATCGTTTTATTGTTCGACTAAAACCAATGAAATAATTAAAAAATTAAAAGGATTTGACCTTTTCTTCAATCATAAGTCCATTTTGGAGGAAGATGAGTTTTCTCAGTTCAAAAAACAAGAAATGGAAAACTCATTTAAAAATTTCTTAAAAGAACACCCAGAAGTTTCCCGAAACAAAAAACGATTGACTAATTAAAGCCAATCGTTTTAAGAGGTCTTTGTGTTGATTAGTAAGATAGTGTTATTATGCCACGATACTCTGGAGATTCTCCTTTTGTCGGATTGCGCAAAACAACTTTCCAAATGTAATTTGAATTACTTTGTCCAAGTTTACCCGTGCGTTTATCGATTCCATCCCACCCGATATTAGGGTCATTTGATGTAAACACGACTCTACCGTCTTTAGGGTTAATGATTATTAATTCAAATCCACTTTGTCTTTCTTTTAATGCTACCGGCATAAATCGAGTGTTACGAACATCCATGTCGGTAGGATTGAATGCTTCCATGGCCAATAAGTTGTAAGGTCTTTCGACATATATTGTTTTCTTCGTTTCAGAAAGACAACCCTTTTCATCTATAGAGCTCAATTTAATTTCATGATTTCCCTTCTTGAAAATATTTAACTCGATTTGTGCGGTTTTGTTACTTAGTTCTTCGCCATCAAGATACCAACGCGATGATTTATCGAAGTCATGTGTGTATACCTTTGTTACAGGGATACCTTTTTGGTAAATATACTCTTCAGAAATCTCGAAGTGATTTACAGACGCATTGCTAATTTCAAATTGTGATTCAACTGGACTAACATATGAACTCAGTTTGTACATACCGTCTTGCTCTGCTTTGAACTTATAGCTTTCGTTAGCTAATACCTTCACAGACTTTCCATTTGGCATTTGCAATTTAATAGGAAGCTTGTTCGAGTTTGCAATTGTTATTAATTGATTTAAGCAACCACTTTCTATTTCTGGCAATAGCACTGTCGGCATTTCATTAACCACAGGCTTATTGTTTTCATCAATATTCGCTTGATCCAGTTTTGGTAACTCATTTATAACGGGTGGTTGATGAGTTTCATTTTGTGAAACAACAACTTTGTTTTCAACTGATGTCGTCGTTTTATTTGCTGCTTTTTTATCTGTATTAATTGAAGTCGACTGTATCGTTTCGTCTACAGTAATTGGTTTAGAAGGAGTATTGATTGGTATTTGCTCGGAAATTACCGGAGCAGAATTTTTAATATTTTCATCCTTATTAGGAGTCGTGAAATAGGCAATGCTAGCTACAGCAATAACTCCAGCTGCGGCATATCCCATCCACGGTTTAAGAAGACTGTTGCTTGTTACAGGCATCACTTTATCTAGTTGAGTCGCCATTTTCGACCATGCTTTAGGGTCGTATGGTTCTTCGTGACTCGAAAGAGATTTTTTAAATAAATTCTCCAATTTTTGGCTCATATTCAATGTTCTATATTGACAATCTTTTCATTAAGAATCTTTCTCAGATTCATTTTGGCTTTGGCTAAATTGGATTTTGAAGTTCCCTCAGAAATATTTAATAATTCTCCAATTTCTTTGTGGGTGTACTCTTCAATAACATAAAGATTAAAAACTGTTTTATAGGCTGGCGATAGGGCGTCAATAGCTTCCATCGCAAGGGAGGCGTTAAAAGAAAGTGAATTTAACTCTTCTTCCTTTTCAAATTCCATCGTTGAATCTTCATCGATAAAATCTTCGTCTTTTTCCTTAAATACAGGATTTTTCTTCGATTTACGAATCACGTCTATGGATAGATTAGAGAAAATTTTCCTCATCCAACCTTCAAACGATCCGGTGTAATCAAATGCTTCCAATTTGTCAAAGACCTTGATAAAACCCTGTTGAAGAACTTCCTGTGCATCATCCCTATCCTTGTGATAGCGAAGACATACAGCAAACATTTTACCATAGAAGAGTTTAAATAATTGCTCTTGAGACTTTCTATTGTTCTCAATGCAACCTTCTATAATACCTTTTAATTGTTTTTTGTCTTCCACAATGTTATCATTATCAAGACGCGTAGTCTTTGGAATGGTTGCCTTTAAGCTAAATTTTATTGTAAGTTAAACACAATAAGATTGGATTGGGTCAAAAATAAAGGAATTTTATATACTTTTGTATTGAATTAATTTTGTTTATAAAAACCACAAAAATATAATGAAAGTAACCGTTGTAGGAGCTGGAAACGTAGGTGCAACATGTGCCGATGTTTTGGCTCATAAAGAAATTGCCAATGAGATCGTTTTGTTGGATATCAAAGAAGGATTTGCTGAAGGTAAAGCCTTAGATATTTGGGAAACTTCTCCAATTAACTTGTATGACTCGCGAACTACTGGTTCGACTAACGACTATGCAAAAACTGCGAATTCAGATGTTGTTGTAATTACTTCAGGTTTGCCTAGAAAACCAGGTATGTCTCGTGATGATTTAATCGCAACGAATGCAGGTATCGTTAAATCTGTTACAGAAAACGTTATCAAGCATTCTCCAGATGCTAAAATCATCATTGTTTCTAATCCTTTAGATGTAATGACTTATTGTGCGTACTTATCTGCGAAAGTTGATTCTTCAAAGATTTTCGGAATGGCAGGTGTATTGGATACAGCTCGTTACCGTTCATTTTTAGCGACAGAATTAAACGTTTCTCCAAAAGATATTCAAGCAGTATTGATGGGTGGTCATGGTGACACTATGGTTCCACTTCCAAGATACACAACTGTTTCTGGTATTCCAGTTACTGAGTTGATTTCTGAAGAAAAATTAAATGAGATTATCGAAAGAACTAAGTTCGGAGGTGGTGAGATCGTTAAATTGTTAGGAACTTCTGCATGGTATGCTCCAGGAGCTGCAGCGGCTCAAATGGTAGAAGCTATCGTGAGAGATCAAAAAAGAATCTTCCCAGTTTGTGCTTGGTTACAAGGTGAATATGGATATAGCGATATTTACTTAGGTGTACCAGTTGTACTTGGTAAGAATGGTATTGAAAAAATCATTGAATTGGATTTAAATGCCGAAGAAAAAGAATTATTAAAAGAATCTGCAGAAGCTGTAAAAGGTGTTATGAAGGTTTTGGATAACATGAATGTTACCAACGCTTAATAGATTCTAAAATATATTATTTAATAAAAATGCCCTTTTGAGTTTCTCAAAAGGGCATTTTTTTTATATCTAATTCCTTTTTTTATTTACTGGTTTACTTCCAATCAATTCCCCACCGCTTAACGTATTCATTCATTGGAGATAAATTCAGGCTTTCTCATTATCTGAGTGCCGTATAATTTGACGATCTCCTTGGATCGGAAGCTGGATTCTTCTTCGATTCGTTTTCCATCATTTTTTAATTCGAAATAGTCGTCATACCAATCGCATAAATCAATCATTAAATCGACTTCAAATTTCCTTGATTTTCATTTAATACTGCTTCTAGAGGGTCAGTTTCAGAAAACCCTTTAAAACAAAATAGAAAAACAGATAAATAATATTTCATAAACCCCATAGCTGGGTGAAACAACTCTAAAAACAAGAATTTTCAAAATTACTATTCAATGCAATTAAAATAAATAAGAAAAGGAACCCTAGGATTCCTTTTCTTTATTGTACAATGTAATTCTTTGTGTGTTTATGATTTAAACGGACTATTTTTTATAAAATGGCAATTTTACGATTTGAGCTTTTAATTGTTTATCTCTCACCTTGATAAAAATATCAGTATCCAAAACACTTAGTTCTTTGGTAACGTATCCAAGACCTATTCCTTTTTTCATACTAGGAGACATAGTACCCGATGTTACTCGACCAATTGGCTTACCTGCTGCATCAACAATTTCGTAATCATGACGTGGAATTCCGCGGTCAATCATCTCAAAAGCGACTAGCTTTTTCGTAATGCCTGCTTCTTTTTGTTTTGCTAAAAAATCTGAATCAATGAAATCTTTGGTGAATTTTGTAATCCATCCTAGGCCAGCTTCCAATGGTGAAGTTGTATCGTCTATGTCATTTCCGTACAAACAGAATCCCATTTCTAAACGCAGTGTATCTCTTGCTGCTAGACCGATTGGTTTTATTCCAAAATCTGCGCCAGCTTCCATTACACGGTTCCAAACTTGTGTAACTTCACTGTTTTTACAATAGATTTCAAATCCACCACTTCCTGTGTATCCAGTTGCAGAAATGATAATATTTTCGATCCCCGCAAAATCGGCTACTTCAAAATGATAATATTTGATGGCTGCTAAATCTATGCTGGATAAAGATTGCATTGCTTCAACTGCCTTTGGTCCTTGAATGGCCAATAAAGAATAGTCTTCTGACAAATCACTCATCTCAGCTCCCATATCGTTGTGGGATGAAATCCAATTCCAATCTTTTTCAATATTAGAAGCATTCACAACCAATAAATATTGATCCTCCTTAAGCATGTAGATGATTAAATCGTCTACGACTCCTCCTTTGCCATTTGGCATACAGCTGTATTGTGCTTTACCCACAGTAAGTGTTGAAGCGTCATTTGAACTGATCTTTTGTATCAAGTCCAAAGCCTTGTCACCCGTAATTAAGAACTCACCCATGTGGGATACATCAAAAACTCCAACATTATTTCTAACATTTTCGTGTTCTACATTGATACCTTCATACTGTACTGGCATGTTATAGCCAGCGAAAGGGACCATCTTGGCACCCAATTTAACGTGAACATCGTTTAATGCTGTATTTTTCATTCTTCAAAAATTTTAAACAAAAATAATCAATCTCTCAAATCTATGCAGATTATCCATTCAAATCTGCTAATTCTTTACCTAAAGCAGCCCCAAGAGCTACTCCCATGCCGCCTAAGCGAATAGCAATACTAACTCTATCGTTCAGTTTTTTAATTTCAGGTTTCTTATTTTCTCCTACACCCATAATTCCAGCCCAACGATATTCAATTTTCACTTTTTGGTCGGGCAAAATATTGTTTGACAATAGCTCATCAAGCTTGTTTTGAATATTTTGTGTGATTGCAAAATCGGTTGTAGTTTCACCTTTAATGTCAATGTTTCTGCCACCTCCCAAAAGAATTCTTTGGTCAATTTCCCTAAAATAATAATAGCCTGAGTCAAGGTGAAAAGTCCCTTTTATTTTTAAGTCTTTAATTGGTTCGGTCACCAAAACTTGAGCTCTAGCCGGCAGAACATCTTGCTGCGGCATGAGTAGTTTGGAAAAACCATTACTGGCAATCAACAATTTTTGTGTTGAAAATTCGCCAAGATTAGATGATAATTCAACCCCATTAGAGTTTGTGTCAAAGGAAAGGATGTCAATGCCAGATAAAAGTTGAACATTCTCCATTTTTTGAATTTCTCTTCTCGCTGAATAATACATGCTAGCGGTGTCTATTTGCCCTTCAATTTTGTTGAAAAAAGAAGAGGTGAAGCCTCTGAAGCCGTTATGTTTCATCGAATCATAATCTTCAACAACCACTTGGTCAATTCCAGTTGCTTCTTTGTACCCTCGATTGATTGTTTCCAAATTGTCCTTGATTTCCTCGGGAGAAACTTTTGAAGAGGGAAGAACTAAATCTTGCGAACCTAGTTGTTGGTACTTTATGTTTTCAATTCCCAACCAGTTTTTTAAAAAATCTATTCCGTCGTATCGCTTCTTCACGGTTGACCATACAATATCTGCTGAAGTGGTTTGGAGGTCGGAGATTAATTCGCTAGGCGAACCAAAACAAGTAAATCCGGCGTTTTTTGAACTTGCGCCCGTAGGTAATATTTCTTTTTCAACGATTAATATTTTACATTTTTTAGATTTGATTGCCAATTGGTAGGCGGCACTAAGTCCGACTAAACCAGCTCCAATAATCACATAATCGAGTCCCTCGAACAGTTCTTTTTTTTCCCAATAACTTAAATCTAATATTTGCATAAACTGTGATTCTCCTTAATTAACTATTTTGACGATATTTGTAAGTGTTTTGTAACAATAGTGAACCTTTTGTTGTTTCACTTGTACAGTACAAAAGATAGCATGCAAATATGAGAATTTTATTAGTCTTACTTTACTGTTTTACCGCCAGCATTTTGTTTGGTCAAAACCTTACTTTTGTTTTTGATGGACAAATATCCAACTATGACTCTGGAAAGAAGGAGGCGGGGGTTACTATTTCCATCGTAAAGGATGGGGCAACAGTTGCCACAACTTCTACAGCTAGCAATGGAAGGTTTAAGTTGAAGAATATGATGCCAGCTAAATCCAAATTTGACATTGTTTTTTCTAAATCAGGTTTTGTATCAAAGAAAGTTTCATTCGATTGTTCGAATTTAGATGACTCAAACTTAAAAGAAGGCGATGATTATAAGCCGTTGAATGATTTGTCAACGGAGCTTTTTTTAGAAAGACCGGGAACAGATTTTTCTTTCTTAAAAAATGAACCTGCTGTAGCATTCTCATACAACAAGGCTCAAAGAGCAGTATCATTTGATGTTGCTTCAGCCCAAAGAGTCAAACAAAAAATCGAAAGATTATTAAAAGAAGCGGACGCTAAAACGTCTGAAACCGACGAGAAATATGCCGCATTGATAAAAGAGGCAGATCTTTTATTTGACAAAGAAGAGTACGGAGAAGCTAAGGTTAAATATCTTCTTTCGTTGCAAATTAAGAAAGAGGAGGCGTATCCTAAATCGAGGATAGCTGAACTTGAGGTTTATATTATAGCTGCTCAAAAAGATGCTGCTTTACAAGTTCAGATTCAAAAGGAATTTGATAGCGCAATCAAAGAAGCAGAGGGACTAAAGACTCAAAATAAGCTTCAGGATGCTAAGGAAACCTATGAGTATGCTTATGAATTAAAGCAAGAGCCTTACATTCAAACTGAAATTCAAAAGTTGGAATTAGCTATTCTTAAGCAAGCAAAGGATGGGGAAGTCGATGCTAAATACACCGCGGCTTTATCAAGAGCTGACAAGGCATTTGAATCTAAAAACTGGACTGTAGCCAAGGCAGCCTATGGCGATGCTCAAACCATTAGACCTTCAGAATCATATCCTAAAGAGCAAAAAGCAAAAGTTTTAGCTTTTGAAAAACAAGAAGGAGAGGCAGCAATGGTTGCGCAAAAATTCACTACAGCTTTAAAAACAGGAGACGCTCTTTTTTCTCAAAGTAAGTACAATGATGCCTTAGCTAAATATAAAGAAGCTTCGGCGCTTAAACCGGATGATGCTTATGTACAAGGCCAAATCAAGGTTTGCCAGGATGAAATAGCTAAAATGTCCTCACAAGCCGATAGAGAGGCAAACATTAAAAACCTATTTGAGGAAGGAAAACAGCTGACTATTGTCAAAAAGTTTGAAGAAGCCCAGTCAAAATATCAAGAAATCATTTCTTTAGATAATAACAATACAGCTGCTCGATCGAAGCTTGCAGAACTGGATGGTTTAATAAAGGAACGTGACTCAAACAACAATAAAGAAGCTGAATTTAAGAAATTGGTTTCTGAAGGAGACTCAGAGGCTAAGGCCAACAAAATTTCTTCTGCAATAGATAAATATAAACAAGCATTAAGAATACAAGAAGATAACGTAGTACGGGACAAATTGAACCGTTTAGAAGGTGAGCTTTCTTCGAGAGATGCTCAAAGTCAGGTCAAAGAGAAATATGACCAAGCAATGGAAGAAGCAAATTCTGAAATGGCTAAAAAGAGTTATGCTTCAGCCAAACAGCTTTATGCGAAGGCCATTCAGATAGACAACACAAAGGATGAGCCAAAAGATAAAATAAAAGAAATAGATAAGATTTTATTAGAGAATCAGTCCAAAGGTGATTTAGAAAAAAATTATGCTTTGTTGATTCAAGAAGGTCAAAATCTTCTAAACGATAAACGATACGCCCAGGCCAAGGATCGTTTTGAGAAGGCTTCGTCTTTGAAGACTAATGAGAACTTGCCTAAAGAGAAAATTAAAGAAATCAATTTAATTCTTGCCAATCAACAAGAGAATAAAGAACTAATAGGTAAGGTAAACAACTTAATTACCAAGGGTGAGTTTGAATTTAAAAACACCAACTATACAGCTGCAAAATCGATTTTTGAGGAAGTTTTATCCCTTCAAACTGAAAATGCACTAGCAAAGTCTCGTTTGTTAGAAATCGAAAGGTTGATGAAGGCACAGCAAAATTCGAATAAAGCCGATGAAAATTTTACTCAACTTAAAAAAGAAGCATTAAGTCAAGTTGATGCCAAAAAGTATGAAGAGGCCTTAGCAACTATTGATAAGGCTTTGGTGATTCGAACGGATGCTTTGTTGGTTCAGAAAAAACGTTTTGTTCAATCAGAATTGCAAAAAACAGCTGAACGAGATAAGAATTACAATGCAACTATTGCAAAAGGAAAGGATTACATGGCCAAGGAAAATTATCTGGGTGCTATAGCACAATTTAACCTTGCTGGAAAGATAAAACCGAATGAAAAAGAACCTGTAAATCTTGCTGCTGAAGCGGAGAGATTGGAGAGAGCAAAAGGAAATGAAGCAGACGGGGCATTCGAGAAAATATTGATTGCGGTTGATAATAAAATTGAAGCTAAAGAATACGATCGCGCTATTGAATTGATAAATAGAGCCAAGGGTTTTAGACCGACCGACCCAAGACCTGATGCGCTATTAAGAGAGGTCAATAGGCTTAAAATTGCCGAGAAGAATTACAAAGGTGCAATTGAAATGGCACAAAGCGCAGAATCAGAAATGGACTATTTGACGGCAATAAAGAATTATACAGCTGCGTCGAAATTTAAACCTGAAGAGGCTCTTCCTCCTCAGAAAATAAAAGAACTAACGGCTCTTCAAAGTGAAAAGGCACTGAACTATGAAAATGAAAGACAATTTAACAATTACTTCAGCAGAGGTAATCGAGCAATGGATGTAGCTCAACATCAAAATGCAATCGTGAGTTATGAAAAGGCCTTAGAGTTTAAACCGGGAAACAAAGTTGTACAAGATAAAATAAGTGAGGCCAATCAGTTGATTGAAACGAATAGTGCAAACCAAAGAAATTTGGCTCAAACAAATAAAAGCTACGATTCTTTGTTGAGAATGGCTGACTTGATTTACCGAACAGAAAAGTGGGAAAAAGCCAAAGAAAATTACGAATTGGCTAAAACCTTAAAACCAAAGGAGAGTTATCCTGTCTCTCAAATTTCAAAATGCGATAGATGGTTAAAATTGGCAGAGTTAGAAGCGATTGATAAGGAGTACAATTTGAAGATCCAAATTGCAAATGCTAAATTGGAACGTCGTGATTATGAAAATGCAAAAACAGCTTATCAGGAGTCGCTTGAGCTAAAACCAAAAAGCGCATATCCGACTAAGAAGATTTTGGAAATTGACGATATTTTAAATGCACCAGTAATTGAGAGCGCTGAACTCGAACCTTTGGGTGATGTATACGAAGGTGGTAATACAAAACTAGCGTTAGAACAAGCTGACATTTCTCGTGAAAACACTAAGAATGCAAACGTTGGTGATATTAAAAAGGCATCCAATGACTTGAATTTAAGTTTGCAGGAAAAACAAACTCAAGGAACAAGAGATATAGATCAGGAAATGTTTAAAGTGGAAACTTTAAATCGAGCTGAGGCTGAAAAAGCAAAATCCAATTTAAATCAAACCCAAAACAACCTCGACGCAATAAAAAGAGTAAATAATAATATTAATACAGATCTCAGCACCTACGAAAGAGGGGATAATTTAAGGTCAAAGGATAAACTGACTTATGTTCAGCGAAATGTAATATTGGAAAATGAGATTCGCATAGATGGCTATAAATCCAAAGCGGAAGCGTTAAGACAAAATATTGACAATCTAGAGAGCAGAGAAAGAAGACGTTCACAAGAACAACAGTTTATTGTTAACGCTAAAAGTGCTCAATTGGATGCTGCAAAAATGGAAATTGATAGAAGATCAGGAAGCGATGATTTATCTAGAAGAATAGCAAATGAATCGATCAATGAATCTAAGATTCAGGCAAATCGAATTTCTGACTCTCGAAGTAACGATCAATATCTAAATCAACTTGAAGCCAAATATACTATAAGTAAAACAGTAAACGAAAATGAAAAGAAAGACTTCGTTGATGCTGAAAATCCGGATCGAAATAATCAAAAACTGAATCGAGCTGAAAGTAAAGTAAATCAATCTAACGAATACGCTAACGCTAAGTACGAAAGTCAAAAAATTGGGTCCATAACTAAAATAGACAATGTTCAAGACCAAATTTATTCTGAGGATATTGGCAGGGACATCAATCGTCAAAATGATGTAGAAAGTATTAAGGCAACACAAACTGATTTAAATGTTAGATCTGCTGAGGCTCTAAACAGAGAAACTGAAAAATATCGAAAAATTAAAAAAGCAACAGATGATCAGCTAAAAGTTTTGGATGGCAAAAGCAATGAATTGAAAGAAGTAACGGCTAACAACAATACGAGTTTAGACGGTATGAAAAGGATTGCAAATGCTCAATTGACAGCGACAGATGACGTTGATACTAAACAGGCACAATACAATCAAGGAAGAATTGATCAAACAATTGCCGTTAATAGCGAAGAAGCCCAAATGAGAGCTAAGGACCAAATCAATGCGCAAACTGAGATCAACAACATGAACTCCAAAACAAGGGAGGCTAGTGCTGAACTTGATAACAAGAGCCAATCGGCGATTTTAAGTAACGAATCATCAATAGATCAAATGCAGTCTGAAATTGCTAAACGAGATGCGCAGGCAGCCTTACAAGGGGATCAAAACAAGGCGTTAATAGTTGACTTAGAAAAAACAGCTAGCGATGTGAATGATAAAAATGCAAGCAATGCAAGACAAAACCAATTAAACCTTGCGACTTCGGCATCTGAAATTATTGATGCAAATGAAACTAGAACGGCTGATAATGAAGCTAGTCGTTTGCAAAAAGGGAATCAAACCGATAATATTTACGCTGATATTAATCGTGAAAATCAATCTTTACAGGAACAATCTAAAAATAGACAACTTGCAAATCAAGCAAGCTTGGACAAAGCAGAGGATCCAATTGAAATAATTAAGCCGAAAAATTCATTAGGTTCAAAGTTTCCAGAGGGAATAACGGAAGAGCAATTTTCTCAAAATGATGAAAACGGAATTTTAAAAGCAATAATTACTAGAAGGATTGTTGTAATTGATGGATACGGGGATGTTTTTATTCGAACCGAAACCAATCTATCATCGACCTATTCTAAAAATGGAGTTTCAATCACAGAATACAATTGGCAAAAAGAAACACAAAATGGTAAATTGGTTCGCAATAATTAGCAGCTTAATCTTTCTTTCTTCTTGCCAAAACAACTCCAATTTGATTCACCTGCAAGGGGAAACACAAGGCACAACCTACTCAATAAAAATTGTTGACCCACTAATTAAGGTAAACAAACAAGAAATAGATTCAATTTTACACGATTTTGATTTGTCCTTATCGGGTTATATTCCAAATTCGGTGTTGAGTCGATTGAATTCCGGTCAAATTGATCAGATTCCAAATTCTGATCTATATTTCATTCCTTGTTACCGCATTTCACAGATTGTGTTCAAGCGAACAAATGGCTCATTTGACCCATCCGTTTGGCCCTTGGTTAAGTTGTGGGGCTTCTTAAAGGATGTCGAGAACATACCTTCTGAATCGAATGTTGATTCTGTAATGAACTTTGTAGGTTTTGAAACAGGAGAGCACCATACATTAAATTATGCTCAGCGTAATTTTATTAAAGCCAACCCAAGCTTTGAATTGGACTTTAATGCCGTAGCTCAGGGGTATTCTGTCGATGTGATTTCAGAGTATTTGATAGGAAAAGGAATTCAAAATTTCTTCGTTGAGATTGGTGGTGAACTGAGAGTAAAAGGTGTGAATCAAGAAGGAAACCTTTGGCGCGTTGGTATTGATTTACCTCTCGAAGAATTGAAAAATAAGCACAGCATTGGCCAAATAGTTGAATTGAAAAATCAATCAATCGCCACAAGTGGAAATTATAGAAAGTTTTATGTCAAAAACGGAGTGAAGTATGCTCATACACTAAATCCGTTAACTGGTTATCCCGCTGAGAATAATCTCTTAAGTGTAACGGTGGTAAATGAGAGATGTGCTATTTCTGATGCATATGCTACGGCATTCATGGCTATGGGGCTTGAAAAAAGTAAAACCTTTGTCACTGATAATCCAGACTTACATCTTCAAGTATTATTGATTTATACAGATTCAAATGGCAATAATGCTATTTATACATCAAGTGGGTTTGAGAAATTGTTGATTGAATAACACTTTCAACCGTGGTTTGTGGAAACTAATTGTTAATCCTATAGAATTTCAGGCTAAAGCTTTTGTATTTTCACAAATAAAAGATGAAGCCTTATCTCAAAGTATTTTTTGTCCTTGCAATGGCGGTAGTTGGCGGGCTAATAATATCGCACTACTGGTCGAGCGAACAATTTTCTGCAATCAAGCAAGTACCTGTAGCATTAATGGTTACAATTTTAATTTATATCGGGCTTCATTTCTTCAAAAGGTTAATTTTTAGAGAATTAATCTGGTGGGATTGGCTTTATTACATTGCATTGTTTAGCATTGTTTTGCCGGTTTTGTTTGCCAATTCACAAAACGAAAATCTATTTCATTGGTTAGTCGACTTGGGTACTATGTTTTTTATCATTCCCCTAGCTTTTGACGTTAAACAAATGATTAAATCCAGAAAAAAACATTCATGAGGGTACATTTTATTGCTATAGGAGGTTCGGCTATGCACAATTTAGCCATTGCATTGAGCAGAAAAGGTTATCAAATAACTGGATCAGATGATGAGATATTTGAACCCTCAAAAGGTCGTTTAAAGAAAGAAGGTATCCTACCTGATAAGATAGGCTGGGATGTTGACAATATCGACTCTAATTTAAATGCCGTCATTCTTGGAATGCATGCTCGAGAAGATAACCCCGAGTTGTTAAAAGCGAAAGAATTGGGTTTGAAAATATTTTCTTACCCAGAGTATTTGTACGAACAATGCAAGGATAAAATTCGATTAGTAATTGGTGGAAGCCATGGAAAAACGACAATTACATCGATGTTACTTCATGTTTTTAAGGAGTTAAATGTTGATGTTGATTATATGGTTGGTGCGCAGTTAGATGGGTATGACTGTATGGTTAAAATGACGGAAAAGGCTAAGATTATGGTGCTTGAAGGGGATGAGTACTTGAGTTCGCCAATAGACCGTAGACCAAAATTCCATTTGTACAAACCAGACCACGCAATAATTAGTGGCATAGCTTGGGATCATATTAATGTATTTCCCACTTTTGAAAACTATGTAGACCAATTTGATTTGTTTTGTCAAACCATAGATAAAAATGGAAGTTTGATTTATGCTTCAAACGACAAAGAAGTCGATATTTTGGGTAAGAAATATGCTTCGGTTTTGGACACAATTCCATACGGAGTTCCTGCCTACACTACCCATGAAAAAGGTACAAAAATCATTTGGAACGCCAAAGAATATACATTGAAAATATTTGGAGCCCATAATCTTCAAAATTTGTTGGGAGCTATGCATTTGGCAGAAAAAGCAGGAGTTGAAAACGAAGAATTTTTAAAAGCTGCTGAAAATTTCACTGGGGCGGGTAAAAGACTTCAAAAAGTGGGAGAAGAAGGTGATTTTGTGATGTACAAAGATTTTGCTCATAGTCCCTCAAAATTAAAGGCTACAACTTCTGCAGTTAAAGAGCAATACATCAAAAGAAAAGTCGTGGCCTGTATGGAATTGCATACTTTTTCGTCTTTAAACAAGGTGTTTTTGCCACATTATCTCGATACGATGACAAAAGCCGATGAAGCAATTGTTTACTACAATCATGAGGTTGTTGCTCATAAAAAGTTACCTGCTTTAGCCGTTTCTGAGGTTGAAGAGGCATTTGGAGAGGGCGTTAGAATATTTACGGACAGTCAAGAAATGAAGAAATATTTGACAGGTGTTTCATGGCAGAACTCGGTTCTGTTAATGATGTCAAGTGGCAATTTTGATGGCATCGATTTTGATAAATTCTACGACGACTTAAAAAGTAAACTATGAAAAGAATTCACCTATGGGAATTCGAGGATTTAAGTTGGTTTCCTAAAAATATTCGAAATTATATGACTGACTTTTTGCAGCATGTCAGTCATCAATTTGATTTGTTTAAGCCGATTAAAGAAGACCTGACTTCGGCTTTGAAGAAAATGGACGAATCTCAAATTTTAGATTTAGCAAGTGGGGGTGGAGGACCTTGGCAAAAAGTAGCGAAGCATCTGGGCGAAAATAGAAAAGACTTAAAAGTCGAACTGAGTGACTTTTATCCAAATCATCCAGCTTTAGAAAGAATGGTCAGTAAAGATCCTTCTGTGTTTTCATATTCTCAGGAGTCAATTAATGCATTGGATGTGCCCAAAGAAAAGGAAGGTTTTAGGACTCAGTTTCTTTCTTTTCATCATTTTAAACCAGAAAATGCAAAACAAATTATCCAAAACGCTGTAGACGCAAAAAAAGGAATAGCAATTTTTGAAGCACAGGAAAGAGATATATCTCATTTGATAAAGTTTGCTTTATCTCCAATAAATGTGCTAATCCTTACGCCCTTTATTCGACCATTTAAATGGGGAAGATTGTTGTTTACTTATCTCATTCCTTTGGTTCCAATTTTTGTTTTTTGGGACGGTTTGGTGTCTGTTTTAAGAACCTATTCTGTAAAGGAAATGGAAGCTATGGCAGAATCTCTAAAGAATTCAGATTCTTACGATTGGAATATCGGAAAACATAAATCTATGAAAGGAACGGTGTTGTATCTAATTGGAACGCCAAAAGCTTAATCAAATATTTTCCCTGGATTCATGATTCCTTTTGGATCGAATACATTTTTTATTCCACGCATTAGATTCATTGTTGTGTCGCTAAAGGCAATATCCATATATGGTTTTTGGACCAATCCTATTCCGTGTTCGCCTGACAAGGTGCCTCCCAATTCAACCACTCGAGTAAATATTTTTCTAATGGCAAAAGGAAGTTCTTCGTTCCATTTATGGTCCGATAAATCGCCTTTAAGTATATTGACATGCAAGTTTCCGTCGCCCGCGTGTCCAAAACAAATAGAAGAGAAGCCATATTCGTCTCCGACGGATTTAACGTGCTCTAGCAGTTCGGGAAGGTGGTAACGAGGCACCACGGTATCTTCTTCTTTGTAGATGGAATGAGCTTTAACGGCCTCACCAACTTTTCTTCTTAAAGACCATAAACTTTCCTTTTGAGCCTCCGTATCGGCAAATAAAATTTCGTCAGTTTCGAACGCTTCCAAAACTTCAATAATCTTTTCACATTCCTTCATCAATACATCAGGGTCAAACCCGTCGACTTCAATGAGTAGATGCGCAGCGTGATTTTCCTTGACTTCAATGCGCTTATCCTGTGTAAATTCTTGTGCTAAGACAAGTGCCTCCCTTTCCATAAATTCCAAACCACTCGGTGTTATACCGGCTTGAAAAATAGAAGAAACGGCTGAACAAGCGTCTTTAGCAGAGTAAAATGGAACCAACATCAATAGCGTGTGAGTCGGGTGTGGTATTAATTTAAGAACGATTTTTGTGATCACACCCAATGTCCCTTCACTTCCAATTACCAATTGAGTGAGATTATATCCGGTTGCATTCTTCAAAACATTAGCACCCGTCATGATGACTTCACCATTGGGTAAAACCAGCTCTAAATTCAATACATATTCGTTGGTTACTCCGTATTTAACGGCTTTGGGTCCGCCACTGTTTTCTGCGATATTACCTCCTATGAAACACGAGCCTTTACTAGCTGGATCCGGTGGATAAAAAAGCCCTTTTTCTTTCACCGTATTTTGTAATACTTCGGTTATAACACCTGGTTCGGTAGTTACTTGACCATTGTTTACGTCGATATTTAGAATTTTATTAAAGTATTGCATGCTCAACAAAACTCCATTTGCAGAAGGTATAGCGCCGCCACTGAGTCCAGTTTGCGCCCCTGCTGGTGTCACGGGAATGTTATTGGCAAAACAATGCTTCATTATTTGGGAAATCTCCTCTACTGTCTTAGGCTTAAGAACGGCTAACGGCATGACTTTTATATCTTCCGTTTCATCATGGCTGTATGCCTCCATGTTGGACTCAATAGTAATAAAACGATCTTCCAAAAGATGTTTAAAAAAGTCATGACTTAAAGAAGAAAGAAGAAGTTTTTCCATTTTTAAAGTAGAATTAAAATGAGATTATCAATATTATGAATTAACCTTAAGGGTTTACTTTGTAGTTGAATTCTTTAATTTTTCCCAAGTCTCGTATAGTTTATCTTGACTTGGACGATTGGCTTCGATTTCGCTTAACGGTTCGCATTCATTGGCTTCATTCTTCATGTCTAAAGGCAAGGCTTGATAAAGTTGAGTTCCTTTGGTTTTCCAATCAATCATTTCGTCGGAAACTTGCTTTATAACTTTAGCCGGATTTCCAACCAGCAAAGACCTTGGAGGAATGATAGACTTTGCGCTGACAAAAGAAAGTGCTCCGACTATAGATTCTTTACCAATAATGGCGTCATCCATAATTACGCTGTTCATCCCTATCATACAGTTTTCACCAATCGTAGCTCCGTGAATAATGGCTCCATGACCGATGTGGGCGTTCTTTTTCAAGGTAACCGTTGTACCGGGGAACATGTGAACAGTACAGTTTTCTTGAACGTTGCATCCATCTTCGATGATTATTTGTCCCCAATCACCTCGCAATGCTGCCGACGGACCGATGTATACATTCTTGCCAATTATAACATTTCCAGTAACGGTTGCCTGTGGGTGAACATAACTACTTGGGTCAACAACGGGTTTAAATCCTTTGAATTCGAAAAATGCCATAAGATATCTTTCTTCAAAATTAGTAAATTAGCTGAAAAGAAAGACGGTATGTCGTATTGCGATTTTTGTATTGGTTTGGATGATAATCATCCGGACAAAGTTTATCATGACAACAATTATGGTTTTCCCATAACATCAGACGATGAATTGTTTGGACGACTAATACTAGAAATTAACCAAGCGGGTCTATCGTGGAGTATGATTTTAAAGAAAGAATCAAACTTCAGAGAAGCATTTGATGGTTATAAAATTGCCAAAATTGCGAAATACGATGATGTTAAAATAAGCGAATTATTGCAAAATGTAGGAATCATACGCAATAAATTAAAAATAAATGCAGTAATTCACAATGCAAATGTAATTATGGGAATTCAGCAAGAAAAAGGTTCTTTTGTGGCTTGGTTAAACGAAATACACCCAAAAAGTCGCGAAGAATGGACCAAAATCTTCAAGAAAACCTTTAAATTTACAGGCGGAGAAATCGTGAATGAATTTTTAATGAGTTCTGGCTATTTACAAGGAGCTCATCAAGAAAATTGTACGATATTTGATACAGTACTAAAAACACAACCGAAATGGCTGACAAAATGAAGCAATTATTTATTTTAATTCTGGTAACAATATCATTTTCAGGATACTCTCAAATTGGAATTATGGGTGGGTTAGCCGTTGCTAAACCTTTTGGGGCCGAACAAACACCTGTTGGACTGCAATTTGGAGCAGATGTTCCACAGAGCGATGATTTCAGTTACTTTGGAAGGGTGTCGTTATATCCTTTTGGCAGAGAATCCGAAGCTACTTTTCCCGTTTTTGTTGAGCCAAAGGACGGTTCTGGAGGCGGGTTTAATGTTGCTGCATATGGTAAAACCAATTTATATACTCTTTCAGGAGGAATACGTTATTACGGTGGAGAAGGGTATGAGTTTGGATTTGGAGTTTACGGGGGAACGACCTTCAGTGTACTTTTTGGTAAATACTCTGAAAGGCTTGATGAGTATGACGAATCAACATATAGAACTCAAGGTAGTTATAACCCAAATGCAAGTTTACTTGGTGGTATGGTTGGTTTAAACGGTGGTGTTAAATACGGTATTCCAAGCATTGGAACTGTTTTTTTAGATGTTAACTTAGATTATATACTTTTATACGATTATGTTAATGAATCCATTTTGGTGAAATCAAATCTTTTAATTAAAAGTGGTAATCAGGGAATATTGGCAAGAGTTTACTTTGGTTTAAATATTGGTATCCGTCGCGATATCCTTTGGTGAAAACGTAAGGCATTTAATTTCTCAATGTCTTCTATAAAATCGGAGTAGTTATCATATCTACTCTTCATTCCATCTTCGAGCCATGCTATTAAATCAAGTTTTTTATATTGGTTTGGAGATCGCTTAAAGTAATGTTTAGCACAGGCCTTTTCAATTAGGGTAAATAATTCTTTTGGCATTCCCCATGGTTTTTCTAAAGGATAGGTAATGTACATTTGAGTGAGAACATTTGGATTACTATGCTCAAAGGCACTTTCTCCGCTGTATAATTTGTAAAGAATCAATCCCAAGGAATAAATATCCGTGCGTATATCTATGTTCTCATCTGAGTTTAATATCATTTCTGGAGCAGAATAGGTCAAAGAAAAGGTGGTTCCTCTCCTTTCTTTATTATCTAAGTCAAAGGATAGTCCAAAGTCAATCAAACTGCAGGAAATATCATTTTCTTGCTTATTAATAAGGATGTTTGATGGCGATAAATCTCCGTGAACACATCTTTTTTCTTCCAAGTGGAATAGGATAGAAGCAAGCGCTTTGAAAATGGACTTAATCTCTTTTAACCTATCCCTCTTGCGTATGCCTTTCCAATACTTGGCCAGTGGAATTCCTTCTTCAAACGGGCGCAGCAAATGATATGATTCCTCGGACTCGAAAAAGGAGATATCTTTTGGCAATCCTTTATAATCAAATGAGAATTTGGCTTCGTTTTGTAGTCGCAACAATCCGAGTTTAGAAGTGCGATTCTTGCCAATTGATTTGAGCACAAACAAGTCTCCTTGGACTTTATTTCTGACCAAAAAAACGTCACCAAATTTATTCTTGTTTTCTGGAGAAAGCCTTTTAATTACTTCAAAATCATCAAGCAAGATTTGCATTTTGAAAGGTAATTATTTTTTACGAATGCCAAATTTAAATTGAACCGTTCCGTAGAAACTTATTCCGTCAGATGGTAAAATTCCAGGGCCTGGATAACCGGAAGCTCTTCTTGTAAAATATTTTGCGTTGGTCAAATTGTTGACTCCAGCCTCGATCAGCCAACGATCAGAAAGTTTATACCGAGAGGAAAGATCAATGACTGTGTAGTTCGGTACAAGACCGATCACAGCATCACCAGAAGGTTCTATTGCATTGGATGCATCCGAAAATTGATCCGATGTGTAAGAGATTTGTATCTGACTTGTCAATTTTTTATACTGCCACTTTATACCTCCTCTAGCAATTATTGGCGCCACGTATTCCACTTGTTTTCCAACGTAATTCGGTTCGAGCGAACGAATGTATTCCGAAGAAATGTAAGCGAGATTGGTAAAGACAAAAAGTTGATGTTTTGCGCTGTCATTTATGACTCCGATAATATCAATTTCTGAAAACAACTCTACTCCATAATTAACGGCGTCACCAATGTTGGTTCTGATTTTACTCGTGGTCCCAGGATTAGGGGCTAAGCCAATCTTATTTCCGTAAAAGATGGAAAACGCGGCAAGATCAAAGGTCCAGTTTTTACTAAATGTTCCTCTTAGTCCAAGCTCAAAAGTATATCCGTTTTCATCTTGGATATTGCTGTCTACAATGATGTTTGGGTTGTTGATTCGAATATCTGTAAAGTTGATTGCTCTGTAGTTTTGGGTGAAGTTGAAATAGGCGTTTGTAGTTGATTTTATTTTGTAAGAAACACCGGCCCCAAATAATGGAACGTTTCGTTTTACTTCGTTGCTGTCATTAAAAATCAAAGTAGCTAAAGTGTCACCGTTTAAGGGATGGACGTTGTACTTTTTGTAATATCCTTTGGCGGAACTCTCTATGATTTCATTTCTTACCCCAAAATTAACCGACCATCGATTACCTATGAAAACGATGTTTTCTGCAAATAATGCAATGTTGCTAGAAGGGAAACTGAACGAGGAGTTTTCTAATTCATTTGGATTTATAAATCCAAAATCAGGTCCATCACCATCGCTTGACCTTCCTTGTTTGCTAGTTGTTTGACCTCGGTAATATCTTGCACCAACAACAAAGGCCCCTTTTATCATTTGGTTTTTTAATGTGTACTTTTTAAGAAGCCTAGCCTCGCTTCCTATATTTTTAAAATCACCGTAAATCATTTCGCGATTCCCTCCGGGATCTTGTTGCGTGATTTTCCCTAAAAAACCCAAGGTGCTTCGGTCCGATAACATGCCAAAGGTTCGTATGTTAAACAGTGTGTTTTTAGTCAATTGATAATCAAAATGCAGGGCCAACATGTTCCAATTTACTTTAAACCAATTGCGGTCTCTAAAACTTTGAATTGGATCTTGTTTGAAAGAAAGGTCACTTAATCCACCGGCTTGTTGCGTCAAATAGTCCATGTGGGTATATTCTAATCTCAATTTAGTTTTTTCGTTAAAACGGTATTGCAACTGAGAGAAAAATTGCTGTTGAGTAAACTCGCTGTTCTCTCTATAACCCTTACCGGTTTTGATTTGGTAATAGCTTTGGTAAGACCATCTGCCTTGTGTTCCCGATATTCTTGTGAAATTGCCCAAGTAGCCGTATTGTCCGACAGTAGCACGGTTTGTAAATTCAAAGGGAGTAGAGGACTCTGGTTCGCGAATAACAAAGTTTAAAAGTCCCCCAAATTGGGTTCCGAATTGCAAGGAAGCCGAACCGCGTATAATCTCTATCGCAGACAAAGCTTCAATAGGAGGGGTGTAATAGCTTTCGGGGTATCCTAAGGCATCTGCGGAGATGTCATACCCATTTTGTCTAGTGTTGAAATTTGCTGCTCTGTTGGGAGACAATCCGCGACCTCCGATTCCTATTTGTATGCCCGAACCGTCACTTTCCCATATATTGAGTCCCGGTATTCTTCCAAATAACTCTCTCGGATTACCGCTGGATTTTGCACCTTGAAGGGATTCTAGGGAAATAAGGGCATTGGTACCTGTGGTTATTTGCACTCCTCTAACAGGGGCTAATATTCCGACATCAAATTTTTCCAATCTTTCTCTTTCAACGATTGCTTCTTGTAATTCAAGAAAGGAATGAGATAAGCTTATTTTAAGTTTGTTAAGTTCGGTTATTGGGAACAATAAAGTGTCATACCCATAAGCCCAACAAGCTAAAGTATCGAAAAGTTTTGCCTCAATAGAAAACTCACCGTCGACGTTTGACAATACATTTTTTCCATTTTGTAAATTAGAGATTTTAGCAAAAGGGATTCTTTCTTTTTCAGGAGACATAATTCTTCCTTCTACCAATTGAGCCTGCATGGCAAAGGATATTATAAAGGACGCTATGAATAAGGAAAACTTCACTTTTTATAAGGGAGTAACCATTCCCTGTGCTTTAGATTGTATTTTTCTTTGTTTAATACGGTTGATTTGTCAATCATTTTCATTGCATTTCTTCCATTTAAAGCTACATACACATCTGCAACTACATTTGGATTTGTAATTGGATAATATTTGTCACCAATTACCAAAATTGAGTCCTGAAATTGATCGCGAAGATAATGAGCATATTGAAGAATCATGTCAGGTTGCGTGGACATTTGTTCGATTTGTCTCTGATTAAGATATTTGGTATTATCAATTTCAATTTCGCCTCCGGTAGCTTGGTCTTGAACATAAAAAGTAGCCAATCCTTCTTTGTGCATTAACATCACTCTCCAACTAAAACGATAACCTTCTTCGTTCCAAAACAATTCACCAGGATAGAGCAGGTTGCGTATTGGGAGAAAAAGCTGAATACAAACGTAAGTCGAAATAAGAAAGATCTTTGATTTTGAGAAAGAAGAAGGTTGTATATTCTCGGATGTTATTGTAGTTGATTTGTAACCAATCTTTTCCAATAGGTGAAGATGAGTCGATGAATCAAAAAACAAGAGGGTCATGACTATCATCACATATGGAAAAACGCCTATTGGGAATAAAACAGCAGTCAGAATGTGAAATCCTATCACCGCCACGTAAGCAAGGGGTCGAGTTTTCTTAAGTAACAAAAAGCCAACGATGAATAAATCATAAAAACAGCCTATCCATGAAAACAGATAAGCGACCCATTTTTGTGCGAATAAATCGCCTAGAATTGGCATATCTCTGTGCGATTGCAACCAGGTTGCCATAGGTTGAGCCTCCAAGAGCCAATCATAATTGAGCTTTGCAATTCCCGCGAAGAAATAAACACAGCTCAACTGAAATAAGATGATGTACAAAAAGTAAGCAGGTGCGGTTTCTCTTTGCTTAACCCGACCAAATTTTAAATCCAAAGAAAACGCGGCATTTGCAGGTAAGAAAATCAGTAAGAAGGCCAGTAAGCTGAAAAGGTAATAGTGGTTTAAGTAATTGGTTTTGTCCAACAACTCTACATAGGTAAAGCTGAGAAAGTACAAAACCGAAGCGAGCTTAAATCGAAAACCAAGAATAATACCAATTGAAGCCAATATCATTAGGACAAACGGAGCGTAAACCCATGGTCCATCAAACGGTTTTACCCAATCGAAACCGTAATAAGTGAAAAAATAAGTTGGTGTTTGATACAGTTCTTCAACCCAACCTTTGCCTATAAATCTAAGGGTGCTTGCGAGCGCAACAATTCCAAATAAAATTCGAAAAAATACAAGCGTAACTATTGGTTTGGGCTTACAAAGAAGCTGTCTTATCATTTAATCCCCGTCGTTGTCTTGGTAAGTTATCAAAACTCCGAAAGCAGAGGTCATGTCTGTCTTTAGGTGAACCACCAAATTTTGCATTTTGGTATAAAGTTCGTCTAGCGAGGCGTAATTTGTATCGATTTCTGCTTTTAGGTTGTTGTCAAGAACTGAGATATCGGATAAAATCCCATTTATTTCTGCATTTATTTCATCAGCCAAAGCAGATCTACCTAATGCGTTAAGATAATCTTCAAATCCAAAAGCCGATTGCCCAAATTGATCTTGTCCTTTAAAAATCCCGTCAATGGCCTGAATGTTTGCTTCAAGAATTCTTAAAGAAAAAAGAGCATACGGAGATTCAATGTATTCGTATTGAGCCACCCCTAGAGATTGTTTACCGATAGGAATTCCAATTTTAGCGTTTTTAGCGAGTTCATAATCCTTATTAAACTCATTAATTAATAGCGAGAACCCTGAAGTAGACTCAGTACCCGTTGAAAGTTTAAACTTGCTAGAATAAGAGGCTTGCCATGTGCTTAATACTGAATTAAGCTCCGAATTTGCCTTAGAAATCAATAATTGAAGGTAATCTTTGGTTTTTTGTTCGCCAAGAAGGGCAAATGCATTTTCTCTAAACAAAATAAACTCAATGGCCGAGAGTCCAATGGCGTCTTGTTGATCAAAAGTGCTTACAAACGTATTTCCTGAATCAATATTGCTAATGATTTTTGACGTGTCAGAAGGAAATGTTCCTAAGGATGCTTTGAGTCCAATGTCTCTAGCCGGACCAAAGTCAAAAACACGAACAAAATTAAAGGCAAGCGCCGAAGATTTCCAGGCTTCCTTCATTTCATCTAAATTCGTTTGATCAGCTTGATTTGTAAAGCTGCTAAATGAAGATTGCAATTGACCCAAGTTGGTCAATAAAGCCGAATATCTAGGTACAATGATTTTATCCGCCATAAAGGTGATCATATCCGCTTTCTTGAAGTTGACAGATTCTTCCTGGGTCGGTTTTGGTTTGCATCCCAAAACAAAAATAATGGCGACAATCAGTAAGGATATTATTTTCTTCATCTTGAATTCTAATTATTTTTAATATTTGGCTAAAATTGCACTTTTGATATCGTTCAGTTCAGGTAGCGTGATAGCGTAAAAATCAAGTGGAAATAAATCCATCATTGATTCATGCTCTGCATTACTTAGTCTTCGAGTTTCTAATGGAGCATATTTTAAGTTGTAAGCAAAGGCATAAGCTTCAGACAAAACATGTAAGAATTTAGCTTGGTCATTTCCGAAGAAAGATATGGCTTGGTCTATATAGGTTACTGCTTGATAAGCGGAAACTTCTTCCCAAGTTTTTCTTATTTGTAAAATAGCAGCATCTCTATCGCCTAGATAATCATTTGATATAGCAGCACGTCCTTTTCGGAAGTTTGAAATCATGATTTCATTTGAACCAAGTGTGCTGTTTTGTTTGTCACAGTACTCACCCCAAAATTCACTTGGTATTGTATTAGGAAAGTCGATATCAACTCCAAAATACCCAAAGGCCTCGTCAAAATGATGCTCCATTTTAGTATAGTATTCTCCTGCCCCAGGATCAACCGCCGCAGTATTGTCAACATTCATCTTGTCATCTCCGAAATAAACATTCAATGCTTGATACATCAATACCCCGCCCATTATTCCTTTTTCCAGTAATTGAGTGTACTCTATGCCGTTTTTGGCAAACAAATAACTACTGGTCCCTGAGGCTAAAATACCTGCTTGACCTTGAGAAGCTGTTTGTCCGTTAGATTGACTTGCTACTGCTATTGAATCCATATATTGTTCGTAAAGACCCTCATCTAGCGCAAAGCATTTATTTTTTAATTGTTTTGTGCTTGAAAAACTGAATTGACCATTTCCATTTCCGTTTAGGTTGACATACATGTCCTTTAGGTTTTGTGCTGTCAATATATTTGCGGTTCCTGATTTTGCGTAGGAAGTAATTGATTCCAAATGAGATAATCTGTCTGTTTGTCCACTGTAGCTCACAGTTGAATTTCCATTTGCATCAGTAAAAGTATATGTACTAGGAACTTCATAAGTCGACTCTACACTTGGATATTGACATTTGCCATTGTCTTTTTTGGCATTTTTGTCATAATTGGTAGCATCCGGGTCAATACAACCTTGCTTTTTACATGAACCTAATACTAGGGTGATTATTGCTATGGGTAAAAGTATGTTTTTCATTTTTCGATTCTTTTCCTTGTGTTTATTTAAACTAATTCTAAACTACAGTGCAAATTTAACTGGAGAGCATAGTTATTGCAATACCTCTTTTTTGGTATATCGTAATTATTTACCTTTCCATTATGAAAAAAATTCAATTGTTTGCAGATAGTGGCGGTTCTAAAACAGATTGGATTTTAATGAGCTCTGATAACATAATAAAGGAGTTTACGACCGCGAGTTTTAAACCTAATTGTCTGGATTCTGAATTGTTAGTTAGTCTGAAAGAAAATTTATCTTATGAATTCGATCAAATCAATTTAACTTTCTTTGGTTCGGGTTGCCACAATCCTGCAGGTAAAAAGACAACTGCTTATTTTTTTAAAGATTTTAAAGCGGTTAATATATACAGTGATGCAGAAGGAGCTGTATTTGCTACTATTGGAGATAATGACGGTTTTTCGGTTATTCTTGGTTCGGGTAGCGTCTTCATTACTCAAAAAAACCAAAAGATATCCTTCTTAGGTGGAGAAGGGCCGGTAAAGGGAGACTTTGGAAGCGGACATTATGCCTCTGTTTTAGTACTGGATTCTTTGTTCAACAATAAGTTTGAAAATAAAATAATCAGGGTCTTTTGCGAAAAAAATGAGATTACCCCCTTTAATTATAAGTCGGAGGAGAAAGTGACAGCTCTACTTGAAATGTCAAGGATTTTAGTTTCACCCATTTTTAAAGAATTTCACCAGAAAAACATAGATTTATTTCTTAATAAGTGGGTTGTACCCAATACTGAAAAAGGTGATATTCTTCACTTCGTAGGTGGCTATGCAAATGGAAACAGTAAGTTGTTAAAAGAAGGAGTTAGTATCGCAGAAAGAAGCTTGGGTCAAGTTTTGGATCGTCCCCTTCTTCAGACCGTAAATTATATACAAACTAAATAATACATGATAAAATTCGTATTTGTACTTTTTGCTTTATTCTTTGTGAATGCTGGTCATTCGCAAAATCATTCCATTATTCCAGCACCTACAAGTTATGCGCTAGGGTCAGGTAAGGTTGTTTTTACGGATCTGGTAAGAATTCACGATTCGGGCTTGACAGATAAAAACAAGGCAATCATTATAAAATACTTTACGCAAACTTTAAAAGTAAATGCCGTTTTTGTAAATGAAAATGCCGTTTTTTATTTCACTCCTGAAGTTAAGAATGAAGTTGACTTTTACTCGATTGATATTAAGGATGTTGTTCGAATTGATTACAGTTCAACTTCGTCCCTGCGCTATGCTTTTACAACTTTATCTCAAATTCTAACTCTAGAGGGAAACCAAAAGGTTTTACCGGGTTGTCTAATAACAGATTCTCCAAAATTTGCTTATCGAGGCATGCATTTGGATGTTAGTCGACACTTTTTTACGGTTGAGGAGGTAAAAAAATATTTAGACGGAATGGCAAGGTACAAGTTCAATAATTTCCATTGGCACTTAACAGATGATCAAGGTTGGAGAGTGGAAATTAAGAAGTACCCTTTATTGACAGAGATTGGAGGTAAGAGATCAGAAACATTGATTGGACATGCATCAGGTTCTCCTGAAAAGTACGACGGAAAGAAACACGAAGGATTCTATACGCAAGAAGATATTCGAGAAGTGGTCAACTATGCAAGCCAATTGGGGATAAATGTGATTCCTGAGATCGAACTACCGGGCCATGCTTCAGCAGCATTAAGGGCTTACCCACAATTTTCTTGTGAAGGAGAAAAAGTATCCGAAGTCAATAATTGGGGAGTATTTGAGACCATTTTCTGCAGTAAACCAGAAACAATTGAGTTTTTAAAAGATGTACTGGAAGAATTGGTTCCACTATTTCCATCGCCATATTATCACATTGGTGGGGATGAAGTACCTATTTCTTCTTGGAAATCCTGTGAGAAATGTCAAAATCTACTCAAAGAAAAGGACTTTAAAAATGAATTGGAAATTGAAGGATACATGATTCGAGAAGTTCAAAAGTTCTTAACCACAAAAGGAAAGCGAATTATTGGATGGGATGAGATACTGGAAGGAGGAATAGAAGGAGACGCAATTGTAATGTCATGGCGCGGAACCAAGGGTGGGGAGGAAGCAGCAAAAATGAAACATCAGGTGATAATGACTCCTAACTCATCCTGCTATTTTGACCATTATCAAAGTGATCGCTCAAATGAAACTTTATCAATAGGCGGGTATACTCCGTTAGATGAGGTTTATGAATTTAATCCCATCCCTGATGGAATGGCTGAGGATTTACATGCATATGTGATTGGCGGACAAGCAAACTTATGGACCGAGTACATTAAAGATTACAAAGGAGTGGAGGAGAAAATCTATCCTAGAATACTAGCTCTTTCAGAGGCACTTTGGTCAATAAACAAACCGGGGTACAATGATTTCTTAGTCCGATTGAGAGATTTCCACCTTCCATTGCTTGATAAAAAGGGGGTCAATTACTCCAAAGCATTGAAC
>JBLIKY010000005.1:0-33498 GCA_047637535.1 Lentimonas sp. | reverse complement strand
GGAGTTGCCAAAGCGGCGGTATCCACCACATTAAACCCAGCATTTCTGGTTGTCATCGACATGAAGAAAGAGGTCATTAAATCTTTTCCGAACGAATCATTGGTTAAGCTATTGTTGTATTCAAAAATGTAGAAGACTATGGCCCCTAGAAGCAAAAGAGCAACCGTAAAGTAGAGTGATATTTGGGTTCCAAATTCAATTTTTTTCCAAGGTTTACGCATCCTTTCTCTCATTCTATTGACTTCAAACAAATCAAAAATGTAGATCATCCCAAAACCACCTAAAAAGAAGAGAACCATGATTACGGTATGCACATAGGTATTTGAGATTACATCAGGATGCATCATTCCCCCACTCAAAGAAGACAATCCGGCATTATTAAAGCCAGAAACTCCATGGAAAATGGAATGAAATATTCTTGTTGAATTATCAGCGAAAACCCCATCATTTCCAAAGCCGTAATACAGTAAAATGATTCCAACTAATTCTATTGAAGTTGCCCAAATAATAATTTTAGCCAGCATAGAATTGGCTTTAAGAATTGAATCCTTATTCACAAAATCCTCGATTACCTCGTGGTATTTAATTCCAACGCCAAACTTCGCTACCAATAACATCAAAGCTCCAAAAGCGATGGTATTTAGACCACCTAACTTCATTAAAAAGATGACAACTACCTGCCCTTTTAGGGTTAAAACCTGAGAAATGTCAAACGTAGTCAAACCCGTTACACTCACTGAGGACATTGAGGTAAACAAGGCATCTACAAATCCAACGCCTCCTTTGGACATCTCAGGCAACATCAACAAACCAGCTCCGACAAACGTCATTACAGCAATCGAGATGGTAAACAACCAACCGGGATGAATTTTTGTCCAAGGCTTAAAACGATTTTGCTTTAATATGTTTATTATCAACAATATGAATATAAATATCTGGACAAATACCATGGATAAATTCCCAAACCCTTTGAAACCGAAATTGGTAAATATTGGTTGAATAATAAATCCTCCGGTGATATTAAAATAAATTCCCTCGAGTGCTAATAGACCCAGTATAACTCCTTCAAACCAATTCTCCCTTAAGAATTGGGGGACGTCGAATTCGTATAATATTTTAATTAAATAGCGTATAATGTAAAAGGCAAAACTGTATTGAAGCAATACGAATGCGAAATATTTTTCTTCGCGTGTTAATTTAAAGCCGTAATAATAGATAAGGATTCCGATGGAAGATACCGATACGAGAATGTGCAACGTACTCAGCAACCCCATCACTGTGGGCTTCGAATTGTAGATAAATAGATTTACCTTTTCACGAAAACTCCTATATTCCATTTTTCAATTTGAGGGCTTCATCGAGTAATTCCATTTTATCGATGGCTACAACTCCACTTAATTCGCAAACCAACCCACCTGCTAAATTCGCTATTCTCGCCATTTCAACTGGTTCCATTCCTGCAGCTAGACAAGTTGTCGCTACAGCTATAACCGTATCTCCTGCTCCACTCACATCTGATATCTTTCTTAAATGAGCAGAAATGAGTTTCTTGTCCTTGCCTTTTTTAACATAGACTCCGTGTTCAGACAAAGTGACAAATGAGATTTGTGGTTTTATCAATCGCTCCAATTCCTCCACTGCTTCTTCAAACAAATCAAAGTCAGAGAAATCAAATGCCTTTCCTAAACCTTCTTTTAATTCTTTTAAGTTCGGCTTAAAAAGTGTAACATTTTTGTAAGCTAAAAAATTCAATTTCTTTGGATCAACTGCAATAATAACCCCTTTTTCGTTGGCGTAATTTGTTATTTGGTCGATTACTTTGGTCGTTAATATTCCTTTGTTGTAATCTTCGAAAATAACAGCGTCGATTCCATCGTCAATTCTAGCTTTTGCAGCCAAAATAAGCTGATTTTCTTCTTGAGCGGTAATGTCATTTGTTTGCTCATTATCAACTCTTAACAAATGCTGATTATTACCTATAACTCTTGTTTTTATTGTGGTAGTACGAGTTGAAGAAGCAACTAATTTATCTGATTTAATATTGGATTCTACCAATAAGTTTTTAAGAATTTTGGAAGAATCATCATCGCCAATTACCGAAATAATTTCAGCCTTAACGCCCAATGCAACAAGATTAATTGCCACGTTTGCTGCACCGCCTAATCGATCTTCTTTCTTACTCAAAGAAATTATCGGAACGGGTGCTTCTGGGCTGATGCGTGTAACAGAACCTCTGATATAAGAATCGATCATCACATCGCCAATCACGACGATTTTTAAATCATTAAACGTCTCAAAGATCTGATTTACCTGCATTTATTTAAGCTTTAAAAGTGAAGTTTTTATTCTTCTCAATGCTTCAGTTAAAATCTCTTCAGACGTCGCGTAAGAAAAACGAATGCAATTTGAATCACCAAATGCTTCGCCTGTTACAACAGCCACAAGTGCATCCGAAAGTAAATACATACTCAAATCTGTGGCATTGTTAATCTTATTTTCTCCGTCTGATTTACCAAAGAAAGAACTAATATCTGGAAACACATAAAAGGCTCCTTTTGGCACATTGGTAATAACACCTGGAATATCCTTTAATAAGTTTAAAACTAAATCTCTGCGAGAATTGAAGGCATTTATCATATCTGATAAAACCTCAGGGTCAGCTTCGACAGCTGCAATTGCCGCTCTTTGAGCTATGCTACAAGTTGCCGAAGTAAACTGTCCTTGCACCTTGTCGCAAGCTACTGCCAAGGATTTTGGTGCTCCAAGATATCCTAATCTCCAACCTGTCATGGCCCAAGCTTTGGAAACTCCATTGACGGTTACGACTTGGTCGTAAACTTCGTCAAACTGAGCTAAACTTTCGTGATCCCCTTCAAAACGTATATGTTCATATATCTCATCGGAAATCACAATCAATTGCGGATGCTTCGCAATTACTTGTGCTAAAGACTTCAATTCTTCTTTGGTGTAAACCGAACCAGTCGGATTACAAGGTGTAGAGAAAATCATCAACTTTGATTTTGGCGTAATCGCTTTTTCCAGTTGGTCAGCTGTGATTTTAAAATCATTTTCGATACCTGCAGAAATGACTATTGGTTGGCCACCCGCAACTTTCACCATCTCTATATAAGACACCCAATACGGAGCAGGAATAATCGCCTCATCACCTTCATTTAAGATACTTAGGATTACGTTTGCAATAGATTGTTTCGCACCTGTAGAAACAACGATTTGACTCTTGTCGTACTTTAATCCGTTGTCACGCATGAACTTATGAGAAATCGCCTCCCTCAAATCATCGTATCCAGAAACGGGCGTGTATTTAGTGAAATCACCTTTCAAACCCTCTATGGCAGCGTCTTTGATGAATTCTGGTGTATTAAAATCAGGTTCACCCAAACTCAAAGAAATAACATCTTTCCCGGATTCTTTAAGTTCCCTTCCTTTCTTTGACATGGCTATCGTTGCCGACTCTTCCATTGCCATAAGTCTATTGGATAATTGTATCATAATATCGTGCGCGTAACTTATATGCTTACAAAACTAATGATTCTCGTTTAAGTTATTGTCGATTAATGAGATTTATTCACTTGAAAAAATGTTGTAAAAATGGTCAGAAGAATGTCAGATAAAACTTTAAAACCATTATTTTAGCAGTCAATGAGTGACCAGAAGACAATTGACATACGCAAACTGATTGCGAGTAAAAACCCCAAGCTTTTAAAATGGTTACCGGGTTTTGTCGTTAGATATTTAGAGCGCATACTTCATCAAGATGAAATTAATGACTTTTTAAATTCAATTCCGGATGCAAAAGATGAAGATTTTTGTGACGAAACAATGAAATTCATCAACTTTAAAGTCCAAGTCAAAGGAATTGAAAATTTACCTCCAACAGGAAAGATCACAATAGCCATGAATCACCCCTTAGGTGGCATGGATGCAATTGCTTTAGTCTCTGCTTTGAGGGAGAAACGTTCAGATTTAAAATTCATCGTCAACGATTTGCTTTTGAACCTAAACAAGATGAATGGACTCTTCTTAGGCATCAATAAGCACGGTAAAAAGCCACAAAACAAGCGGACACAAATCAACGAATTATTTTCATCGGAGAATGCCGTTTGCATTTTCCCAGCAGGATTAGTAAGTCGTAAAATTGACGGAAAAGTAATGGATCTTGAATGGAAAAAGACTTTTGTATCACAATCAGTGCTCTACGAGCGCACGATTGTTCCAATATACCTAGAAGGTAATTTGAGCAATTGGTTTTATCGACTTTCCAACTTTCGAAAAAGATTGGGTATAAAAGCTAACGTAGAAATGCTGTATCTATCCGATGAATTGTTTAAATTAAGAGGAAGTAAAATGACCATGCACATCGGAAAGCCGATTCATCATACACTTTTTACCAAGGAAAAAACAGATTTAGAGTGGGCAAAATGGATCAAAGACAAGGTTTACTCAATGTAATGCTCGACAACAAATAGATTATGGAAGAAATTATTCACCCAATTGACCGAAAGGTTTTACTGCAAGAACTAAATACTGGACGTTTTCTTCGCAATACAAGAAAAGGGGATAACGAGATTTATGTATTAAACCATCATAACTCACCAAATGTGGTGAAAGAAATTGGTCGCTTGAGAGAGGTCACCTTTAGACATGCTGGGGGTGGAACCGGATTACCGATTGATTTAGACCACTTTGATACGGATGAAATTTGTTATGAGCAGCTTATCGTTTGGTCGCCAGAAGATCAAGAAATAGTGGGAGGTTATCGATTTATTGAATGTAGCTCGGCGCTTGCTGGGGACAAAATTCTATTGTCAACTGCCCATTATTTTGACTTTAAGAAAAAGTTTATCGATGACTATTTACCAAAAACAATTGAATTAGGAAGGTCTTGGGTACAGCCAAACTTTCAGCCCATGGTCAACCCTCGTAAAGGTTTATTTGCTCTGGACAACATTTGGGATGGACTTGGTGCCATTATAAACACGAGGTCTCATGTCGAATACTTCTTTGGAAAAGTAACCATGTACCCTTCTTACAATCAAGAATGTAGAAACATCATCTTGTTTTTTATGCATTTGTATTTTCCAGATAAGGAAGAACTGATGAAGGCCTTTCATCCTTTAGTGATTGACCATAAAAACAACGAGTATTTTGAAATGTTTGAAGGGAAAGATTTTAAAGAAGACTTCAAGATTTTAAATCATTATGTTAGGGAAAGAAAGGAGTTTATTCCGCCTTTGGTTAATATTTATATGAATTTATCCCCAACTATGAAGACCTTCGGAACGGCGGTCAATCCTGATTTTGGCAACGTAGAAGAAACTGGAATTTTAGTGACAATCAAGGATATTTATCTAGAAAAAACAGAACGTCATGTCAATTTCTAAATCGCTTTTTGTTTGGATTTCTTTCTTAACCCTTTCAAGCCTTAGTTTGGCTCAGGGCAGTTATCAATTGGCCGTGCTAAAATATAGTGGAGGCGGAGATTATTATGCCAACCCTACTGCCCTTCCCAATTTGATTGAATTTTGTAATAAAAACTTAAATACAAACATCTCCAAAGATGCTCCTTATGTTGAGGTTGGTTCGGCCGATCTGTTCAACTACCCCTTCATCCACATGACGGGACATGGAAACGTAGTTTTCTCCTCCAGCGAGACAGAAAATCTAAGAAAATACCTCCTTGGCGGCGGATTCTTGCACATCGATGATAATTATGGAATGGATGAATTCATCCGTGTAGAATTAAAGAAAATTTTTCCGGATAAAGAATTGATTGAATTGCCCTTTGATCACCCAATATTTCATCAGAAATACGATTATAATGGCTTGCCTAAAATTCACGAACACGATGACAAAAGAGCCCAAGCCTTCGCTATTATTGAAAAAGGAAGAGTCATTTGCCTTTATACGTTTGAAACAGACCTAAGCGACGGCTGGGAAGATCAGCAAGTGCACAACGACACGCCAGAAAAAAGAAGACAAGCTTTAGAAATGGGTGCTAACATCATCCAATACGCGTTTCTTCAATAAGAACAAGGTATGAATCATGAAGTTGATTTTTTTTGACTACTAGAAACAAATGGCCGAATGAATTAAAGCATATCCACAGCATATTAATGGATTGTTGATTAAACGTTGAGATAAAGTGGGAAAACCCTTGTTATAATATCAATGGAGTTAATTTGTTAATCGTAGGCGAGTTCAAGGATTATTGTTGCTTGAGCTTCTTCAAAGGTGTATTGCTTAAAGACCAACATAATCTTTTAATCGACGGTCGGCACGGAATGCAATTCGCGCGCCAACCTGCAGCGGGCGTGGATTTCATGAGGGAGTGGATTTGATGTGGTGTGGGCGTGGATTTGATGTGGGCGCGGATTTGCAATCCGTGACCACAACAACTTCCTTTTATTCAACAACAACCTTCCCCAATCTCAACTCCCCTGACTTCAATTGTATCTCCACAAAATAAATCCCAGGAGTCAAGTCAGACACGTTGATTGAATTATTATCAAAACTGCTGACAGCGACAATCTTTACAAAGGAATCTATTATTTTAGCTTGTTTTATTTGTTCAGAATTCTTTAAAAACAACTCGTCTTGTACTGGATTTGGATACATCCAGTTTTCATCATTCGTTTGTTTTGAAATACTCAATTGAGTGCTTTCGGTTGGGAGTTGTAGAGAACTTAAATTACCCGCTTCGTGATGGAGGCGGATGACTCCATTTACTTTTGTGCTGCCCGTATACATGTCGCCGCCATCTTGTCGATTTACGTGAAAACGTGCGGCATTCGAAGCAGATAAATAAACACCGATTTGATGACCTTCTTTCCAAGTGTAATTGATAAACGGTAAATCTATCTCAACGGAATAAACTTCTCCATCGACCATAAATTCTTCGTCGTTTTGGGTATATCCATTTCTAAATCTCATTCTTCTTGCCCCATCCGTTATTAGCATTTTTCGACCATCGGGATAAACATCTACTAGGCGAAGCATTACGTCGAAGTCTTTTAGTTCGGATGAAAATTTAAGGTCAAACTTTGCACGACCCACTACGTTTACTTCTGACGCCAAATTTTCTGTTCCAAAAAACCGGACATCATTACGAGTTTCAAGATCGGTTTGATCATAAGGCCCTTGATCTAGGTTGGTGCTTAAGGTGGCACCTCCAAGTGTCGGGGTCGGATCGTTTGGTACACCAAAAAATGACGTTTGACCCGCACCAGAAAAAACATCCAAGGTGCCAAAGCCATTAAAGTACAATGTCGATTGTTGCGTTTTGGCAAAATCAGGGCTTTCTGAGTATCGCCATTCATTCGTTCCCGTTTCGTAGTGAGTGACTTTAGATGTAGAAAGCCAATTATTGGCCGAATCAAGAAGATAATATCGAAAGAAATCCAAAGCCATTGAATCGCTTTTTCTTGCAGCATTTGGGTAGGACAATTCACCTTGAACAGACGAACCAACAAAAGCAGGTCCTGTACCACCATGCACCCAAGGTCCGACCAAGAGCCATTGCAAATCTCTAACACTTGGGTCAGCATCTTCCCTGGTCGATTTATAAAAATCGATCATTCTGTCTATGTTGTGATCGTACCAGCCACCAATTTGCAAAGTCGGTTTACTGACAAGTGGCGCATACCAGCTTGAGCTTTCAACGCTAGCCCAAAGATTATTGTAATAAGGGTTGGCATAAATTACCGTTGAGACTCCAAAACCCAATGCGTCTAAACTGTTCAATCGAGCCTCTTCCAGCACCCCTCCAGTAAAATATTGGTCATAGGCTTGTTGAGCATGTGCAACTTGAGGTACGGCACAAGTGTGATTGGGATGGTTTTCTGCAAGGGTCAAATATTGTATGTTTCCCAAAGCAGATGGACCCCAAGTGCCAATTCTCCCGGCTGACCAGGGTTGATTGGATATCCATTCGCAGACATCGTAACCGTCTTCTCCTCGATTAACATTAGACAAATCGGCTTGATTTGAACCGTAAAACCCTCTCCAATCGACTACCACGAAACCAAAAGGCTGATTGTCTAGATTTGACAATACACCCAAAGGAAGTCCGTTTTCATAGGTGTTTTTATTATAAGGGGTTTGAATCAAGATTACCTGGCAAGTAGCTGAAGCGTTAGGGATATAAACATCTGCACTCAAAGAGTCACCATCCCTCATTGGAATCCATATGTCATTAAAATCGGGAGTGATTTGTGAAGAAACTGCTTGAGCATTAAAAACAAAACAAGATATAAGTAAGGCAATGGAAAATATACAATTTTGCATGGTAGTGTCTACGTTAATATTTACCTTAAAAATATTGAATTATTTCTTGATTACAATATTAAGGTTTGAAAGCAATCCGTTTAGGTTGTCACGGGAAAAAATAGCTTTGTCGATTTTATTCTTTTTTATATTGATATCAAAATTATTCGCTGTTTCGAAATTTGCTTTCGTTAGGTCGCAATTCTCAAATTGAGCACCGTGCATTTCACATTCAACGAACTTCACTCCTATCATCTTGGCATTGGTAAAATCAACTTCTTTTAAACTGCAATTTGAGAAAGAGGTTTTTGATATGTTTTTTCCATAAAATGAACTTAAATCCATTAAACAATTGGAAAAAGAAAATTCAAGTAAGAAATCATTGCAATACTCAAAATTCATCCCAATCATTTTGCATTCTTCAAACTTAACGTCTCGCCAACCGGTTTCTACAAGTTGCGATCCAGTTAAATCACATTCTATAAAATGGCACTCAACAAAATTGATTCTTCCTAGATTGAGGTTTTTAAAATCGCATTTAACAAAGGTACAATCTTCGTATCCTTCTTTGTTTAAAGGAGTTTTATTGAAATTTATTTCTTCGATTTCTTCACTAACTATCATGTTTGCGAAAGTAGGGATATTGGTGTAAAAAAAATCTTTTTGTTTAGATTACAAAATATATTCTACTCAAAGGGCGAATGGTTAAAGGCAATTCCGAGTTTTTTTTACCGGAATGACTGCAGAATTTTAGAGTCTTTTCAGCAGCTAGCGTTTTTTTTTTGGTTTCCTCCCTCTCGATCCCCCTTCCGTCGGCTGACGGAGAGGAAGATCTAATATGAACTAAAAAACAGTTAATTTACTATCTACGCCACTTCCAAAAAGATATTCTTTTCTTCCATAATCTTACGAAGATTGATCAATGCATAACGCATTCTACCCAAAGCTGTATTGATACTGATATCCTTTGCTTCTGCAATGTCTTTAAAGGACATTTCTTGAAACAAACGCATCACCAAAATCTCTTTTTGATTGTCGGGCAAAAACTCAATTAGCTTTACAGCCTGAGTTTCCATTTCTGTTTTCATGATCTCATCTTCAACATTGCGGTCCGGCAAAGATAAAGTATGAAAAATATTGTAATCGTCGCTTCGAGACGAACTTTCAGAAATCAACTTGATTTTCTTGTTTCTTCTAAAATGATCTATCACCAAGTTTTGAGCAATACGCATCGCCCAAGGCAAGAACTTACCTTCTTCGTTGTATTTGCCCAATTTCATTGTTCGGACAATTTTTATAAATGTTTCCTGAAAGATATCCTCAGCCAAGGCTGGGTTTTTGATTTTGATAAGTATAGAACGGTAAACACTATCCTTGTGGCGCATCATTAGCACCTCAAAAGATTTCTCATTCCCTTCCATGTATTGTGTGATCAATACCCTATCATCGAGTGTTTTTAAAGACATAGTTATACACTTTTAATTAATTGATATTCAATAATTTATTTAAAAGTAACTATATGTCGATAGGCGTATTTTTAGTTGTAATGAACGACCAAGCTACTACATTTCAATATATTCACCAAATTTATTGTGTTTTTTTTTGTTTTGGAATCGACAAATCCAAGAAGATAACGACGCTTTTTTTATCTTTACTCTTCTTAATAAAATCAGACATTTTAAACATGGAAAAATTCATCGAGGTAAAAGGTGCCAGGGTACATAATCTAAAAAATCTTGATGTAAAAATTCCACACGGTAAGATGACTGTTATAACCGGACTCTCTGGTTCGGGCAAATCCTCCCTCGCCTTCGATACCTTATATGCAGAGGGACAGCGAAGGTTTATTGAAAGTTTATCTTCCTATGCTCGACAATTCTTAGGGAAGTTAGATAAGCCCGAAGCTGATTACATAAAAGGAATAGCTCCAGCGATTGCCATTGAGCAGAAAGTGAATACGAGTAACACCCGTTCGACCGTCGGTACCACCACAGAAATCTACGATTATTTAAAAATATTATTTGCCCGGGTCGGTAAGACAATAGATCCTGAAAGTGGTCAAGAAGTAAAAAAGCACAATGTTAAAGATGTGCTTAACTATTTAAAAGATCAAAAACCGGGGACAAAGGCCATGATTTTGGCACCCATTGATGGCTTTAAGAAATACGGCGTTGAGCGTCAGCTTAAATTATTGTTTGATCAGGGTTATGCTCGATTGTTTTTGAAGAACGAGTCCCTTTCTCTTGAAGAAGTGTTAACTGATATTCCTAAGGACATTGAAGAAGCTTTTTTGATGATAGATAGAATCACTTGTGATTTTGAAGAGGAAGAAAAAGAGGCTCGTATTGCCGATTCCATTTCGCTTGCCTTTGGCGAAGGAGATGGTTTTTGTCATATTTTCAGTCCAGAAGGGAAGAAAACAAAAATATTTTCGAATCGATTTGAGTTGAATGGAGTTGAATTTCAAGAACCGAATGACCATTTCTTCACTTTTAACAACCCCTACGGTGCTTGCAGAAAATGCGACGGTTTTGGCCAAGTCATTGGAATAGATGAAAACCTAGTTATTCCAGATCGATCTTTGAGTTTATTCGAAGGTGCAGCCGTTTGCTGGAAAGGCGAAGTAATGAGTCAATATCTCAATATTTTCGTCAATCAATCGGCGAAAATCAAGTTCCCAATTCATCGAAAAATTGACGATTTATCCGCAGAAGAATACCGCATTCTTTGGGAAGGAACCAAGGAAATTGACGGACTGAATGCCTTCTTTAAATTCTTAGAATCTCAAACCTACAAAATTCAATACCGAGTGATGTTGTCGAGGTATCGCGGAAAGACTTTTTGTACCGATTGCCGTGGAACTCGCTTGAGAAAAGACGCAAACTACGTCAAGATCAATGACAAAGCCATTAGTGACATCGTATTGTTGCCTTTGAATGAGGCCATGGTGTTCTTTAAAAGTTTGGATTTAAAAAATCAAGACGAACAAGTAGCCAAAAGAATCCTTCCCGAAATCATCTCTAGAATGGATTTTTTAGCGGATGTTGGATTGGGATATTTGACCTTAAATCGTAACTCAAACACATTATCTGGAGGAGAATCTCAGCGCATCAACTTAGCCACTTCCTTGGGTAGTAATCTAGTTGGTTCAATGTATATTTTAGACGAACCTTCCATTGGACTTCACCCGAGGGATACCCAGAGACTTATAAAAGTACTTCACAACCTGCGCGATCTTGGTAATACCGTTATTGTAGTTGAACATGAAGAAGACATCATGCAAGCGGCCGATGAGATTTTAGACATTGGTCCGGGAGCTGGTCGATTTGGTGGCGAGAAAATTTTTCAAGGAGATCACAAGCAATTACTCAAAGCCAAAAACAGTTTGACTGCTGATTATTTGTTGGGTAAAGAAATGATTCCTGTACCGGAAAAGAGAAGAATATCAAAGAATAAAATTCAAGTATTCGGTGCCAGAAAAAACAATCTAAAAAATCTAGATGTCGACTTCCCACTTAACTCCTTGGTCTGTGTTACAGGCGTTAGTGGTAGTGGTAAATCAACTTTAGTGCGGGATATACTTTACCCCGGAGTTCGAGGATTTTTGGGTCAGGTCACATCGAATCCTAACGGGGCGTATAAGTCCATATCAGGAGATTTGAAGAACATCAAATTTGTTGAGTTCGTCGACCAAAACCCAATTGGAAAGTCCTCAAGAAGTAACCCTGCGACCTACGTTAAAGCTTTTGACGAAATCAGAGATTTATTTTCAAAGCAACAGCTAGCCGTCCAACGAGGTTACAAGCCAGGGTTTTTCAGTTTTAATGTCGACGGAGGTCGATGTGAAATGTGCGAAGGTGAAGGCGAAATTACGGTTGGAATGCAATTTATGGCAGATGTTCACTTACCCTGCGATGCATGCGAAGGAACCCGTTACAAACAAGAAACCTTAGAAGTCAAAATTGGCGATATCAACATTGCCCAATTGTTGAAAATGGACATTGAAGAAGCCTTGAATTTCTTCGCTCAAAGAAAGGGTCGAACGGAACAAAAGATCGTTCAAAGAATACAACCTTTGGTTGATGTCGGGCTCGGTTATCTTCAGTTAGGCCAATCCTCAAGTACCTTGAGTGGCGGTGAGGCACAAAGAATTAAACTGGCTTCTTTCTTGGCCAAGGGAAGCAATGCACCTTCCACTCTATTCATCTTCGATGAACCAACGACGGGACTTCATTTTCACGATGTAAGAAAGTTGGTAATAGCCTTCAATGCACTAATTGATTCTGGACATTCAATTATCGTAATTGAGCACAACTTGGAAGTAATCAAATGTGCTGATTTGGTGATAGATCTGGGACCAGAAGGTGGGAAAAACGGAGGTAACATTCTGTTTAAAGGAACCCCGGAAGAATTGGTAAAGGATAAGAAATCGTTTACAGGACAAGCTTTGAAGGGGAAAGTTTAAAGAAAGTAGCTTAAATAAAAAACCTCCCAAAATAAATTGAGAGGTTTAGTATATCTTTCACTTAATTACGTTTCTATAAAGAAAGAGGCTTGATTAAGCATTACATTACAAATTAAGTGAATATGTTTTTATTTGCCAAAAATAATTGCCGAAAATTTATCAACCAAAAGAATAGAATACAACTTATCTCAATCAAATTGAAACTAACATAAATGCGATTACTGAGCTCTCTTCTCCTTCTTCAACTCAGAAGCCGCGATAATTGAAGCTACAGTAGCATCACTTGTTACATTGACTACAGTTCTGCACATATCCAACAATCTATCCATAGGGTAAACTAGGACAATCCAAAGTGGGTTTAAGCCTACAGAAGTCAAGACAATCATCAACATAATCAATCCAGCACTCGGAACAGCTGCAGCCCCAATCGAAGCCAAAGTTGTTGTTCCGACTATACCGATTTGTTGCACAAGCGAAAGGTCTACTCCGTGGTATTGTGCTAAGAAAATTACGGCGACTGCTTGATAGAGCGAAGTTCCGTCCATATTTACCGTCGCCCCGATCGGCAAGACAAAGTCACTGACTTTACTTGGGACTTTTAAGTTATTTTCAACACAATCTATTGTTACAGGTAAGGTAGCGGCACTTGACGAAGTTGAAAAAGCTAAAAATTGAGCAGGACTCATACCTTTGAAAAATTCCCCGTAGTTGAATTTTACTCTGAAAACTTTCATCATTAGAGGATAGAATCCGAAAAGGAGCAATAACAGTCCGAAAAAGACTACCAAAGTATACTGGCTTAAACTCACAAATATGGCGTAAATATCACTCGGATTATCCGCCATTTTAGCCAAAACTCCTGCCATTAGACAGAATACAAAGAAAGGTGCTGCCATCATGACGATGTTTACCATTTTTATAAAGACTTCGTTCGCTCCATCAAAAAATGAGATAACAGTCTTCGACTTTTCTTTGGGAATCAAGGCAAGACTTATCCCGAAAAACAAGGCAAAAACAATGACTTGTAGCATTTTTGAACCGTCACTCAAGGCAACAAAAATATTGTCTGGTACCATGTCGACTAAAGGCTGAAGTGGACCATCCTCCTTGGTTTTCACAGCGTCTTGCTGTTTTTGAGAAAGTTTTTTATACGAAGTAGACTCTTCGTCCAAAGCCATACTTTTTCTAACGGAAGTGATTGTAGTTATGTCAGTTGAACCAAGTAAAAATGTATCATCTTTCATTTCAATGTTATTATCCATTGCCCAGATTTCATACCTCAATCGATTGTTAACAGCTTGTTTTTCGTCCGTTTGCTTTCCAGGACTGAAAAGATTGACTAAACCTAGTCCGATAGTTACAGAAGCTACTGTCGTCAATAAGTACAAGCCCAAAGTTTTGGCACCCATTCTTCCCAATTGAGATAGATCACCCAAAGAAGCAACACCCGTTACAATACTGAACAAAACAAGAGGTATAGCAATGAATTTAAGGCAATTGATGAAAATTGTTCCGAAAGGATCTATCCAATTTACAGTGAATGTATTCCAGCCTAGTTGTCCGGATATCAAAGCCCAAACAACACCTAAAAACATAGCGATAAGAATTTTCCAATGGAGTGCCAATTTTTTCATGGTCGAAAATAGAAATATATTCTCTCTTTTCTTTAAAAATCAAAGAACAAATCCAATAATAGATTTTTTTTAGAATTAAAATGAGTTTTTTTACTTATACTTGTAAAGTCGTTATAACAACGGCTATTTTTCCAAAAATTTTATTTCCAAATTTTAGAATCACACCCAAGTACCCTTATTGACAATATTTATATATGGATGTTACAGATTTAGAGAGCAAAAAGCTCCCTGATTTACGCGAAATAGCGAAAGACTTAGGCATAAAAAAAGTTGAAAGTTTTAAAAAAGCAGAATTGATCGAAGCAATTTCAAGCAACTCAAACCAAGAAAATTCCAATTCCTCTTCAGAGATGTCATCAGATGATAACAAACCAAAGAGAAAAAGAGTTAGAGTAGTTGCTGAAGATGGCAAAGAACAAACTGAATTATTTTCTACAGAAACTCCCTCAAAACCTGAAGCGCCTATTGAAAAAAAGGAAGAGCCAAAGGAAGAAGTGAAAGCTGACGTGAAAGTGGAAGTGAAAGCAGAAGAAGTTGAGGTCAAAAAAGAAGAGAAAACCTTAAAGGAAACTCCAATTCAACCGAAAACGGAACAAGGAAATATACTCCTGAAATCTGCACTTGCTGCGAAGAAAGCTCGTTCGGAAGGCAAAACTGTTGACGAAATGAATGCTTCTGAAAACACAGCCGAAAAATCAGAAACAAAAGGAGAGGTTGAGTCCAAACCGGATAATAAGCAAGAAAACAGACCTAATAATAGGCCAGAGAGAAATTCTCCAAGAAACGACAATCAAAATTCTTCAAACAATCCGAGGAATCAGAATAGAAACGAAAAAGCCAATCGGAACAATCCAAACCAGAATAAGGATAACAACCCGAATCAGAATCAGAATCAGAATCAAAACCCGAATCAGAACCCGAATCAAAACCCGAATCAAAACGTAAGCCGTAACACGCACAACGGTAACTCAAACCCAAGTAAGGATGAGGAAACGTATGACTTGGTGGGTATTGTAACGGCAGAAGGTGTTTTGGAGGTAATTCAAGACGGTTACGGGTTCTTACGATCTTCGGATTATAATTATTTACCATCTCCGGATGACGTTTATGTATCTCAAAGTCAAATCAAGCTTTTTGGTTTAAAAACGGGTGATACGGTACGCGGTACTATTCGTCCACCTAGAGAGGGGGAGAAATTCTTCCCTTTAGTAAAAGTTGACTCGATCAATGGTCGTCATCCTTCTTTCATTAGAGACAGAGTTCCTTTTCAATATTTAACTCCATTATTCCCATCTGAGAAATTCAAATTGACAGGACACGATAAAGAGTCTATGTCGACAAGAATCATGGATTTGTTTGCCCCTATCGGAAAAGGACAACGTGGTATGATCGTTGCCCAACCAAAAACGGGTAAAACGATGTTATTGAAAGATGTTGCCAATGCAATTGCTGCCAATCATCCTGAGACTTATCTTATTGTTTTGCTAATTGACGAACGTCCTGAGGAGGTTACTGACATGGCAAGAAGCGTTAGAGCTGAGGTTGTCGCTTCGACTTTTGATGAACCAGCTGACCGTCACGTAAAAGTGGCAAACATGGTACTTGAAAAAGCGAAAAGAATGGTAGAGTGTGGACACGACGTTTGTATCCTTCTCGATTCAATTACTAGATTGGCTAGAGCTTACAACACAGTTTCTCCTGCATCTGGAAAAGTTCTTTCAGGTGGTGTTGATGCGAATGCATTGCACAAACCAAAACGTTTCTTTGGTGCGGCTCGTAAAATTGAAGATGGAGGTTCACTTTCAATCATCGCTACAGCCTTAACAGAGACGGGATCTAAAATGGACGAGGTAATCTTTGAAGAATTCAAAGGTACGGGTAACATGGAATTACAACTGGATAGAAAGATCTCAAACAGAAGAATTTACCCAGCTATCGATATCTTAGCTTCTGGAACTAGAAGAGAGGACTTGTTAATGAACAAAGACGCCCTTCAAAGAATCTGGGTGTTGCGCAAGTTCATTGGTGATATGAATCCTATCGAAGCAATGGAATTCGTTAAGAATCACATGCAAAACACTAAAACAAACGAGGAGTTTTTAGCCTCAATGAATTCATAATATGAACCCACTAGTAAAATCGGGAATCGGCTTTGCATTGGCCTGGTGTTTAATTAAGTACATTTCTTACTTAATACAGCCAATGCCAGAAAACATCATTCCCTTGGTGTTGATTAACATCTTGTTTTTGTTGCTGGCTATTGCAGTCGGACTCTTCATACACAAAAGGGCAGAAACCGAAGAAAGCAATGCCTTGAACGATATCAAAAACGGGTTAAAAGCCGGTTTACCGTACACAGTTATCGTCAGCATTTTCATCTATTTGTTTTACAACAACATCAACCCTGAATACAACCAGCATCAAATTGTTGAGTTGGAAACGAGTTTTGAAAAAGCGGTAAACAATCCTGAAGAATTGGCGCTTATTAAATCTAATAATGAAGATTTTGAGGTGATGAACAAGGAAGAGATTTTAGCCGAGTTAAAAAAAGGGCCGCGTGAATTTTACGCAGCTGGTTCAACTATGACCCTTTCCCTGCTCGCTATGCTTATGATGTCGACGCTCTACAGTATTTTTGTAACTGCGGTCTACCGAAAAGTATTGTTTAGACGCCTTTAATTTTGTAAGAAATCCATATCCCCTTTTTTCATTTGAAGAAAGGACTTGGAAAGGTAAGCTAACATAACTCGCATACTATCGAAAGCTTCTTCCGTTTCAGAACTGATTTCTTTCTTCTGAAGCTTTAAAAGCAACTTCATATACATTGCATGAAAAGCCACTTCTACGTGGTTTTTCTCTTTTAAATTGGATTTCTCCTTGAATTCTTCAATAAAAGGCAAGGCTCTTTCGAATACTCCTTTGTAGTTATGGTCGTCGGCTAAATTGATTAGGGTGGTATGCAGATACGTTATCTCCATCAAGATTTCTTGGATGTCTGAAAGATGCCCTGATTTCTCAAGTTTCTGAGACTTCATATCCAGAATCAATTCCTGGTACCATTTTCTATACGACTCTAAAAAACTACTATTTGGGATATGTGGTTTAACATAGTTTTCCATGATTACATCCAAATTAAATTGGTACGCGCGTATCACGTCTTCAATCTGATACATATAAAGTATGTATTCAGCTATGTTGTCCTTTTGTTTTTGTTGTGCAATTAACATAAAAAAATTATTTCCCCAAGTCTTTTTTGATTGCAGCTTCTTGTTCATTTAAATACTGAATAAACGAAGAGGTAACATCCATTGTTGGAGTGATAAATCCGAATTGTCCTCCTTTGGCTTGCACCATCAAGATGTCGATTCCATTGTCTTCACAATATTTGCGGCTATAGCTTTCGATTTTCTTTCCAATATCGTCTAATTTGATCATCGTTTCTTGTTCGATACGACCACCTTGAGCTTGCTGAAATTGCATGATTTTTTGTTCGCGAGCCCCTGCCTCTTGCTGGATTTGTTGGATTTGAATTTGAGATAACAAACCTTGTCTTGCTCTTTCGTCATTTCTTTCTAAGAAGCCTTGGTAATCTTTTGTCATTCTCTCAACTTCCTTCTGAAAGCTTATTTGTTTTGCTTGGACTTGTTTGTCTTGCTCAACATAAAAACCAAATTTCGCCTTTAAACTGTCCTGAAAATAGAAAGCTATTTTTAATTCTCCAATTTGTTTTTGCTCAACATTCATTGGAACTTTTCCTTCTTCCGATTTTGTCTCTTTCTTACCGCAAGAAGCGATTAATACAACTACTGCTGCAAGTGCTATGATATTCTTCATTCTGTAATTTTATGCTTGTTTAATGTTTTTGTTGTTAAAAGCTGCTTCCCATTCAGCACGCATTTCGAGGAATCGTTTTAGACAACCACTCAACAATTCGGGCGTAATCATGTTTTTGACCTCATCGATGGACATTACATCTGTCTCTCCTATTTTGTAGGATTGTTCGAACTGTCCCAACTCAATTTTCACAATGTATTTAGAATTGTAATTAAAGAGCTGAATCTTGTATCTATCGTGCGGTATATCTGCTACTAATCTCATTTATTTTTTGTTTTCTTAAAAATTTACATGTTTCTTCTGTACTGACCACCCACTTCAAAAAGTCCGTTTGTGATCTCACCTAAAGAGGCATATTTACATGCTTCCATTAATATTTCGAACATGTTATTATTTTGGATGGCTGCTTTTTGAACTTTTTTCATCCATTCGGCAGACTCCTCAGCATTCCCTTTTTGCAGGTCAACTAACATATTTATTTGATATTGTTTTTCCTCTTCGGTGGCTCTAACCACTTCTTTTGGAAGCATTGTAGGAGATCCTTTTGAACTCAAGAAAGTATTAACCCCGATGATTGGGAACTCACCCGTATGTTTCAAAGTCTCGTAATACAAGGATTCTTCTTGAATTTTAGAACGCTGATACATCGTTTCCATTGCACCTAATACTCCACCTCTTTCCGTGATGCGGTCAAACTCAGTCAAGACAGCATCTTCAACCAATTGAGTCAATTCGTCAATGATAAACGATCCTTGCAAAGGATTCTCATTCTTCGCTAAACCAAGTTCTCTATTGATAATCAATTGTATCGCCATTGCTCTTCTTACAGACTCCTCAGTTGGCGTCGTAATCGCTTCGTCGTAGGCATTTGTGTGTAATGAATTACAGTTGTCGTAAATCGCATAAAGCGCTTGCAATGTTGTACGGATATCATTAAAGTCAATCTCTTGAGCATGCAATGATCTACCAGAAGTTTGAATGTGGTACTTCAACATTTGAGCTCTTGAGTTCGCACCGTATTTTTTAGCCAAAGCTTTTGCCCAAACTCTTCTTGCTACACGACCGATAACCGCATATTCTGGGTCAATACCGTTTGAGAAGAAGAAAGATAAATTCGGTCCGAAGTCATTGATATCCATTCCACGGCTCAAATAGTACTCCACATAAGTAAAGCCATTTGCCAAGGTAAATGCCAATTGCGTAATTGGGTTTGAACCTGCTTCAGCGATATGATATCCTGAAATTGAAACAGAATAGAAATTTCTTACATTTTTATCGATAAAATACTCTTGTACATCTCCCATTAATCGCAAGGCAAATTCCGTCGAGAAAATACAGGTATTTTGAGCTTGATCTTCTTTAAGAATATCGGCCTGAACTGTACCTCTAACCTGAGCCAAAGTATCCGCTTTGATTTTGTCGTAAACATCCAAAGGCAAGACTTTGTCACCTGTTACACCGAGTAGCATTAATCCCAATCCGTCGTTACCTTCAGGCAACGCACCTTGATAACTTGGGCGAGTTGTACCTTTCGCTTTATAGATGGCAGCAATTTTCGCTTCTACTTCTTTTTCGAGTCCGTTTTCTTTGATGAACTTTTCACAATTTTGATCTATCGCCGCGTTCATAAAGAATCCTAACAACATAGGCGCAGGCCCATTAATAGTCATGGACACAGAAGTCATGGCATGAGTCAAATCAAATCCTGAATACAATTTTTTAGCATCGTCAAGACAGCATATAGAAACACCAGAGTTACCGATTTTACCGTAAATATCTGGTCTAACATCTGGGTCATTACCGTATAAAGTAACCGAATCAAATGCTGTAGAAAGTCGTTTTGCTGGCATACCCAAACTCACGTAGTGGAAACGTTTGTTTGTACGTTCGGGTCCGCCCTCACCTGCAAACATTCTGGTAGGATCTTCACCTTCTCTTTTAAAAGGAAACAAACCAGATGTATAAGGAAATTCTCCCGGCACATTTTCTTGCAATACCCAAAGAAGGATATCACCCCACGATCGGTAACTAGGAGTTACGACCTTAGGAATTTGTTGATGAGATAAAGACTCAGTATGCGTTTGTATTTTCAACACTTTATCTCTCACCTTGTATTCAAATACGGGTGCTTTGTATTTATTTCGTTTTTCGTCCCAATTTTGAAGGATCTCCCAGTTTTTTGGATCAAAATTGAGTTTCTCTTTTTCGAATGATTCTTGCAAAGCTTTTATCAGACGATCCTTGTCCTCAATGTCCGTTTTTTTCAACGCTTCAATTGAAGTATTGTATCCGTATAGGTTTTCAGCAACCAATACTTGTTGGTTTACCCATTTATCATAGGCACGGTTATTTTCAGATATTTCTGATAAATACCTTGTTCTATCCGGTGGAATAACGAAAATCTTCTCAGACATTTCTTCCGTTATTTCAAAAGTCGATTTTAAATTGGTTTCTGTTCGAGTTACCAAAGTATCCATAATGACCTTGTACAAGGTATTCATCCCTGGGTCATTAAACTGGGATGCAATGGTACCGTGCACTGGCATTGCGTCAACCTTAGAATCCCATAAATTGTGGTTTCTTTGGTATTGCTTTCTTACATCGCGAAGCGCATCAAGAGCTCCTCTTTTGTCAAATTTGTTCAATGCTATCACATCGGCGAAATCCAACATATCAATTTTTTCAAGTTGCGTCGCAGCTCCGTATTCTGGAGTCATTACGTACAATGAAACATCAGAGTGATCCAATATCTCTGTATCGGATTGACCAATACCAGAAGTTTCCAAAATGATCAAATCGTATTCGGCAGCTTTTAGCACATTCACCGCTTCGGCAACGTGTTTTGATAAAGCTAAGTTCGATTGACGTGTAGCCAAAGATCTCATATAAACTCTATCGCTTTTGATTGAGTTCATTCTAATTCTGTCTCCTAATAAAGCACCGCCCGTTTTTCTTTTGGATGGATCTACAGAAACTACAGCAATGTTCTTTTCAGGGAAATCGATCAAGAATCTTCTTACCAATTCGTCGACTAAAGATGATTTACCCGAACCACCAGTACCGGTAATTCCTAAAACAGGAACTTTTGCCACTTTTGCCATAGCATCAATCTCAGACAAAATGTCCTTCGCGTTATCGGCAAAGTTTTCTGCTGCAGAGATAATTCTAGCGATAGCTGGAACTTCTTTGGCTTTTATATTTTTGATTTCACCGTTCAATTTGTCCCCAACTGGAAAATCACAACGCTTGATCAAATCGTTAATCATGCCTTGTAATCCCATTGAACGACCATCGTCTGGGTGATAAATTCTTTCTATACCGTAATCTTCTAATTCTTTAATTTCAGAAGGAAGAATGGTACCACCTCCCCCACCAAAAATCTTAATTTGCGGAGCCCCTTTTTCTTTTAAAAGGTCGTGCATGTATTTAAAGTACTCGTTATGACCTCCTTGATAAGAAGTCATTGCAATCGCTTGAGCATCCTCTTGTATAGCACAATTCACAACCTCTTCAACTGATCTATCATGCCCTAAATGAATTACTTCACAACCCGTAGATTGAATAATTCGTCGCATAATATTTATCGCTGCGTCATGGCCATCAAAAAGAGAGGCTGCCGTAACAATTCTCACTTTGTTTATTGGCTTATAAGGTGATTCTTGCTGCATAATTAATCCGATTTTTGTCCCGCGAAGTTAGCTATTTTTTTGCGAATAAAGGGCAACTTGAGCCCTCTATTGGTTCAACTATTTGATTAGAAATGATTAATTTTAAGAATGAAAAACTCTATAATAATCCTTTAATTCAGTTTTTCGTGTGGTTTTGCCTTTGCTCAGAAAGAAGCCAAGAAAGAAATTCATGCGCATATGACGAGTACTTTGGAGTTCATCAGTTGCGAACCAGACAACAAAGTCGATTGGAAAGAATTTAAAAAGCGATTTACCAAAAAAGCAACCTTTGTGATGGTTGTTTCAACCCTAGGAAACCCAAAAAAGAGAACCATCTCTTGGTCAATTGATGAATTTGTAACCAAAGCAGGACCACAATACGAAGAAAGAGGCTTTTCAGAAGTCGAAGTGCAACGGAGTCGCCATGGCCTTTCAGGGATACAAAGCATTGGAAGATAAAACAGAATTAATTCGTGGGTAATCTACAAAACTTTAAAAAATGGATACGGAGCCTTCATCAATGGATCAAAAATTCTTACAGGCTTGGTTACCTACAACAGTGTCTCCGTTTTCGCAGGTGTCGTTAAAAAAGTGAATTTCAACAAGTGAAACTTCATATTAGAGCCTTAGAATTAATTTAAGATTAAACCTTCTTTGAGTCAAATTATTAGGGACGGAATAATACCTTCCGCTTACATCTTGTATCCATTGTTTGGACAATACATTATCAATTCCTAGTAGATTGAATACCTCAAAGGACAAGATTGCGTCTTCAAAGTTTTTGGTCCAAAAAGTCTGTTTATCACTGCCCAATTGTTTCTTCTTGTAAAGAAAATCGTAAGAAAACCCGATGTCAACTCTGAAATAAGACTTTTGCCTTAAGGTATCCTTGTAACGAGATCTGTCCGGCGGACCGTAAGGAAGACGTGTTCCAAACTGCATTCCCATTTGTACAGAAAAACTTTCGTAATTGGGCATTTGATCCTGTATCAAGGCTCCGAAGGTGAACAATTGATCTGTAGGTCGAGGAACAAACCCTGGTTCAACCCTTACACTATCCACGGGCGTATCATCATTTGTAAAACCAAAATTAATTTTCTCTCCTTCTTGGTTATAGTAGTCGTAATAAAAATCGTTGAGTAGATCTTCTTCTGTTCTTAATAAGCCCATTTTAAAGTAGCTCTCAATGCCTTCAATAAACTGACCATTCATATTCATATCAATGCCATAAGCATACGCCACGGCATTGTTTTCGGCAAAATACCTCGTTCTTACATTATCAATCTCATACGGATTAACGTCCCACAAATACTTGTAAAACAGATCTGCACTTAACTTAAACGGAGCCGACCTTCCCCATAGATTAAGGTAATAATCACCTCCTAAAATGGCATGAAACGATTTTTGAGAAACGACATTTAAATTCAACTCTCCGTCAAAGGTTCTGAATTCTCGATAAAATGGGGGTTGATAATAAAGCCCTGTTGCCAATCTCAACTTAACATCTCGTCGAGTCACCTTATTCCCTGTTTTCATATATACCCTTGGGTAATAAGATAGAGACAATCTCGGCGTTACATAAAACTCCTCGTTGATTTGGGTGTATCCGGCTCTTGTACCCAAGTTCAATGCCCATCTCGAGGCTGAAGACTCAAGGGTGTCGTTTAAATAATAGGTTTGCTTCTCCCCTAAGGTATCTTTCACTTTGTATTTAACAGAAACAGGAACGTCTCTTTTAATGGTGGACCAAAGTCTTTCATTTTGAACAAATGCAGTAGTTCGAAAAGTCTCGAGTTGAAGATTACCTTTAATTGTTTCCAATAATTCGACTTCATCTTGATTGCTTTGGGGCAAAGAATAACCTGCTGAATCGATATATTTCCACTCCGACAGCACATCATCGAATTGATCGTATTGAAGGTTAACACCCCACAATAAACGAGAAGAGACAAATTTACTTTGCTCGTCGTTCTTAAATTCTTCTTTTAGTAAATGCATACCGTTGTGGTAGACATTGTAAATTGTTGCGTCAAGCTTGTTGCGAGCATGATTTAAGAAAGAACCAATACCCAAAACAGCTACGGAATCACCAAATTCATCTTTTGACGGGTCTGTCTCTAATTCATTGATAAAATACTGACCGAAAATGTCAAAATATTCTCTTTCAACAGAACGAAAAGCCGTTGCATAAAAATCGAGTTTGGTCTTTTTTGAAGGTTCGTATTTTAATGCAGTTCCACCCATACCGGTCAAGAATCTCGTTTTTTCTTGTCCCTCAAAGTAAATTGTAAAAGAATAAGCTTCGTTTACGGTTCCAAAATCGGTTCGCTGGGTCTGTGGTGCAAAACGATAATCATTGGAGGAAAAATGCCCCAAAACAGACCAAGTCAAGTTTTCAGTTAAGGCATAATTCGTCAAGAATTGTGCATCCGCAAAAACAGGGTTGTAAGCTCCCTTTGCAGGCAAGGCATTAAGCAAATAACCGTTTGCGCGGTATCTGGCTCCGACTAGGTAATTGAACCTAGGACCGAGTACTTGCTCAACGTGAGACTCAACACCTAACAGAGATGCTGTAGCCGAGGCTCTAAATTTGGTAGGTGTTCTGTATTCAATGTCTAAAACCGAACTCAATTTATCTCCATACTGCGCATCAAAACCACCGGCTGAAAAGGAAACTTTCTCTACCAAAGCAGTATTGACAAAACTCATCCCTTCTTGCTGACCAGATCGCGTTAAGAAGGGTCTGTATATCTGAAAACCATTTACATATACAAGATTTTCATCGTAATTACCCCCTCTTACTGTATAGTTACTTGTCAATTCGTTGTTTGAAGTAGCGGCTGTAGAATAGACCAATAATTTTTCTACACCCCCCATTGGGATTTTTTGGATGTCGTTAAACTCCAATTGGTCCATATCAAAAGGATCGCGTTTTCGCTCGTATACGTTGATGGTTTGTTCTTGCTGAACTTCAAACTTAAACTTCCCAAGATTAATGGTTGGAGAACTCACGACAACAGATTGCTTTCTCAATCCTTGCGCGTCTTGTCCATAAATCAACACATCAACGGTGTCTCCGCAATTTACAGTAAATACAAACTGTCCATTTGACGAGGAATAAATAAACTCTTCTAGGGACGTTACACATTCAATTCTTACCCCTTCGAGTCCGGCATTATTTCTATCTAAACACACACCTTTAATCTCACAAGTTTGTGCAAAACTTGAGAACGAGGCTATTAAAAAAAGAAAAGTGTTGTAAATTTTCATTGAATTCTATTGACAAACGAATAAAGATGGGTTTTATTTGACTTATAAATACAAAACAATAAAGTCGTTTTCAAAAGAGTCGATAGCTGTGTAAATTTCGGCAAGATGAGAACTAACCTCTCCATCCGCACAAAAATTAAAGAAATTCTGACTTCTCTCTTGTAGACCACCATTTGGAAACAGCCTATCTTTAATTTGATCCATTTGTTTTAAAGCCTTATCGTGCTTGGTTTTTTCGGCTTTAATTAATTTATCTTGAAGGCTATCAATTTGCTTTTGCAGCTTTGTCATTTCGGCTTCACCGAACTGATTCAAACCAGGATTAACTGTATCGATTACTGTTTTAACTTCATTTTTCAAGGCCAAAGTCAGGGCTTCTAAACTCGAAAAATTTAACTCTTCAGAATTTGCAAAAACGTAATCCTTCTTTTGTGCATCGATGTCCCCAAAAAGATTTTCAAGGCCCCAGCTCACTGTTTCCATTTTGGACTGAGTCGCTGGGTCGATGATCATCATAGAATTTCTTACTTGAATCAAAGGATAAGGAACTTTGTAAGCCTCAAAAACACCCTTTAACTGCAACCAGTAGGTCATTTCTCCGCCTCCACCAACATAACAAAGGTTTGGCAAAATACTTTCTTGATAAAGAGGACGTAAAATTACATTTGGTGAAAATTCCTCAGGGTGATTCGCTATATATTCGGTTGCTGAAGTTTTTGACATTGCCTCCATCGACGGAATCAATACAGTATCTCCGTCTAACTTTATTCTTTCTCTTATGCCTTTTTTGCAATAAAACACATTGATCTCTCTCGCATGAGCTTGAGTTGGGTGTCCCGCCGCTAACAATTTCTCATTGGTCGAATTGACAGCGTGGAAAGAAGTTTGGTTCTCTATTTCTTCAATCGCAATGGGTGAAAAGGCTTGTTTTAATTCTTTTTCGTCTCCGTCAACAATGACCAAGCCATCTTTCTTAAACAATTCATTTACTAAATTAAATGTCGCTTCAGTCAAATTGCTTCCATTGTAAGAATTAAGTACCGATTGAATCTCGCCGTCAGGATGATTGGCAAACAATTCTTTAATCGGACTCATGAATTCAGACCAATTATCCAAAGTAAACTTACCTACTGGGCCAGTTTGGTCAGACTCAAAAGTAAATTTCTTGTTGAATAAGTTCAAGGACTGAATTTCTTCAAAGTCATGATCTTCACTTGCCATCCAAAAAACTGGGATAAAATCATTGTCAGGATATTCCTTTTTCAACTCTTTAGCCAAATTAACAACATGCATTATTTTTAAAACGAAGTACAACGGCCCCGTTAATACACTCAATTGGTGACCAGTGGTTACGGTAAAACAGTTTTCGTTTTTAAGTAATTCTATGTTCGCTTTTACCTCATCAGAAGTCAATGCTAAACCATAATTATTCTTTAAAACTGAGTGGAGGGTATTTCTTTGTTTACACGTAAATCCAGCCTTTTTTCTTTCGATTTGATCTTTAAAAGTAGCTTTTGAAAATGGACTCTGAATGAAGTCTTTTAACTCTTCTTGGTTGTACACGAGTGTGTTGGCTATCGGACTAAATAATCCTGTTTTTTCTCTTTCTACAGTTATTCGCTTCATACCCTACAAAAATACATAGCATATTACAAACAAAAGGGATAAAGAAGAATCTTTCTTTCTTAGAAGAAATCGTTATTTTTGGGTTTTTAAAAATAGAATCATGGAAGCAATCATAAAAACTAACAAAGGAGAGATGAAAGTCTCTTTCTACGACAAAGATGCACCGAAGACGGTCACTAACTTTACTAATTTGGCTAAAAAAGGCTTTTACAATGGCTTAAAATGGCACAGAGTATTGCCTGATTTCGTTATTCAAGGTGGTTGTCCAAACTCAAGAGATGGTGAAAAAGGTATGGCTGGAACAGGCGGACCGGGTCACAAAATCGATTGCGAATTAGACGGAGAAAATCAATATCACGATAAAGGAGTTTTATCTATGGCGCATTCTGGTAGAAATACTGGAGGGTCTCAATTCTTCGTTTGTCACTCAAGAAACAACACTTCTCACCTAGATCGTAACCACACTTGTTTTGGTAAGGTAACTGAAGGTTTGGATGTAATTGACATGATTAAAGAAGGCGATTCAATTGAATCAATCACTGTTATTGATTAAACACAAATGAATAATTGACCTAAAGTTGTTGAAAACTAAGGTTTGCCATTCAGAAAAAAAGTATACTTTTGAAGCGTTAAACAAGCAATTATGTTAGAAAACCTATCTGGAGAAAATTTAAAAGAAGAATTCAAAAACAACAAGAATGCGAGATTCGCTACCTACGCTGTAGGAGGTGTCATCGTGCTTGCTTTGGGTTATTTTGCATACAATCAGTTCATTTACAAACCTGCCGACGTAAAATCTACGGAAGCTGGATACATTGGATTGAATTATGCAACAATGGATTCAACAGATTTGGCCATTGAAGAGTTAACTGGTGTCGTTAAGAAATTTGACGGCAAGAAAGGTGGTGAAGTAGCTCAATTTGTTTTGGCTCGTCAGTTAATGGCGAAGGGTGAATACAAAAAAGCACTTAAAGAATTAGAAGGTGTTGAAGTTGAAGACACTTATTTGAAAATTTATTCCATCGGTCTTCAGGCAGATTGCTACAGTGATCTTAAGCAATATGAAAATGCAGCTAAGTTTTATTTAGAAGCAGCTGAAGAAGAAGCTAACGATTTCACTACTCCAATGTATTTGTTTAAAGCAGCCTTGGTTTCTGAATTGAAATTGAACAACCCTAGTGATGCAGCAGACATGTACAATCAAATTAAGTCTGACTATCCAGTATATGCTAATCAAGTAACTATTGATAAGTATATCTCAAGAGCGTCTAACAAAACTGTAAAATAAATGGCAACAGCTAATCGCAATTTGTCAGAATACGATAAGGACTTTGTTCCAAACGGTGCCGATTTTAAAATCGGCATTGTTGTTTCTGAATGGAACGACCAAATCACTTTTAATCTATTGGCTGGAGCTAAAGAAGCCCTAATCGACAATGGAGTTTTGGAAGAAAATATCCAAGTTTATTATGTTCCTGGTGCTTTCGAATTGCCTTTAGGTGTTCAGATGCTACTCGAATCCCGTTTTTTAGACGGAGTTGTAGCCATCGGCTGTGTTATCCAAGGTGAAACAAAACACTTTGATTTTGTTTGCCAAGCGGCAACTGACGGAATTTTAAACCTCAATCTAAAATACAATAAGCCGGTTTCCTTTTGCTTGTTGACGGACAATACCCTGCAGCAGTCGATAGACCGATCTGGTGGAGTTCACGGTAACAAAGGCATAGAATGTGCCATTGCTTGTCTCAAGATGATCGACTTAAAAAGAAATTTATAATCCCATTTTTTCATGACATTAATTAAATCAATTTCGGGCATTCGCGGTACGATTGGCGGAGCCGTAAACGAAGGTTTAACCCCTTTGGACGCAGTGAAATTTGCCGCAGCTTACGGAACTTGGCTTCAAGCAAATCACTCGGGAAAGAAAATTAAAGTTGTCATCGGAAGAGATGCTAGAATTTCAGGTCAAATGATTTCTGACCTTGTCATTGCTACGCTGATAGGTTTGGGTATAGATGTTGTGAACTTAGGTTTATCGACGACACCAACTGTTGAGATAGCTGTACCCATGGAAAATGCGCAGGGTGGAATAATCTTAACAGCGTCTCACAATCCAAAACAGTGGAATGCTTTAAAGTTATTGAACGAGAAAGGCGAATTTATTTCTGGAGATGAAGGAACAAAAGTTCTCGCTCTCGCTGAAAGCGAAGCCTTTAATTTTGCTGAAGTAGACGATTTAGGCGTTTTGACGACAGATGACACCTATTGTCAAAAGCACATTGATGCCGTTTTGGCTTTGCCTTTGGTAAATGTCGAAGCGATTAAAAAAGCGGATTTTCACGTTGTTGTGGACGCGGTTAACTCAACCGGAGGAATCTTTATACCCGCCTTATTGAAGGCATTAGGTGTTAATAAAATTGAAGAATTATATTGTGATCCAACAGGGCATTTTCCACATAATCCTGAACCGTTACCCGAACATCTAACTGACCTATCTGATAAAATCAAAGAAACAAAAGCTGACGTGGGCATCACAGTAGATCCAGATGTTGATCGTTTGGCATTAGTTTGTGAAGACGGAAGCATGTTTGGTGAAGAATACACTTTAGTAGCCTGCGCAGATTATGTCATTAGACATACCCCTGGAGCAACTGTTTCCAATTTGTCATCGACAAGAGCTTTGAGGGACGTTACTGAAGCTGCGGGGCAACTCTATACAGCCGCAGCTGTTGGAGAAGTGAACGTGGTTGCCAAAATGAAAGAAACAAACGCTGTGGTCGGCGGGGAAGGAAACGGAGGAATCATATATCCAGCTTCGCATTACGGAAGAGATTCTTTGGTGGGAGTTGCATTATTTCTTTCTTTGTTAGCTGAGAAGAAAATGAAAGTTTCCGAATTGAGAGATAGCTATCCACGATATACCATTTCGAAGAACAAAATCCAACTTACGCCCGACTTGGACGTTGATGCCATCTTGAAAAAAATGGCTGAAAAATATGCTCACTGCGAAGTGGATACCATTGATGGCGTGAAGATTTATATCGAGAAAGAATGGGTGCATTTAAGAAAATCAAACACCGAACCAATCATTCGAATCTATTCTGAGAGCAAGAACGAAGAAGCAGCTCAAAATTTGGCCAAAAAGATCATGGCCGAGATTATGGAAATAGCGGGATAATTTCTACTTAATGAACCAATGTCTTTTTCACTTGTACAGAGAAGAAAAAAGACATGAAAAAGTTATTTTCCCTTTGTATCTCTAGTTTTCTTCTACTAAGTGTTTTCGCTGCAGAAGAAAATATAGTGAAATCAGAAATCACACAGGTCACTGTTTATTCTTCAGGGGCACAAATTCATCGAACGGCAAATTATTCTATTTCTTCTGGAATAACACAAATTGTCATCGAAGGAGTAAGTCAATATATAGACAAAAACAGTCTACAGGTTAAGGCTAGCGGAGGTGCTTTAATTATTGACTCAAAATATTCCGTTTTTTATCCTCAACCTGACAAAACTAATCTCGAAGGACTTCCTTTAAAAATCAGAAAACAAATCGATGCCCTCAAAGATTCTTTAAGCGATCTTAACTATGACCTTCAAGGACTGCAGAATGAAATTGACGTCTATTTAGCTAGTAAGAACATTCTTGCTAACAATGGAGCTATTCGTGGACAGGGAAAAGTAAACGACAGTCTTGATCTTCTTAAGGCTGCAATGGATTACTATACCAAAAAGATGATGGAAATCAACTCTCAGTTGCATGTTCTAAATCGAAAAAAATCCAAAATGGTCAATGTGAAAAGTGAAATGACCACACGATTAAAGGAATTGAAAAACTTTCAAAACAATGCCCAATTGAACCCGAAACCAAAGGGTCCAATCCATAGAATTACTGTGACTTTAAACACGAAAGAATATGCTAAAGGTGCTTTGACCCTTTCTTACTTAGTTAGTCAAGCCGGATGGAGACCATTATACGATATGCGTAGCGAACTAGCTTCCGATAAAATCAACTTGAATTATAAGGCACAAGTTTTTCAAAACACAGGTGTTTTATGGGAAAATGTAAGGTTGAATATCTCTACCAATAATCCTTATCAAAACAAAACTTTGCCGAATATGCATCCTTGGTATTTACATTTTAACATCCAATACCAGCAAGAATCAAATACCCCTCGATCGGCGGCTAATATGCAACTTAAAAAATCAGAATTGGGATATAGCAATGACGGTGAATCAAGTGATATTAAAATAATGAAAGAAGAGGTGAGTTTTAACCAATCGGTATCTGATTTTACAGAGACGATTGATCATCTTATTTCGGCTGAGTTTAGAATTGATCTTCCCTACACGATTGAATCGAACAATGAAGAACACATGGTCTTGATAAAAAATGTTGACATCGATACCAAATACAAGTATTACACAGTTCCAAAAATGGATGCATCAGTATACTTGGTTGCTGAATTGACCAACCTGCAAGACTTACAATTGGTACCGGCTAAAACCAACATATTCTTTGACGGAACATACATGGGAGAAACGTTTTTAAATCCTTCGCAAATGTCCGATACTTTGACCTTGAGCTTAGGAAAAGACCCCAACATTATTGTCAAAAGAAAATTGATGAAAGCCGAGTGTAAGGAAAAAATCGTTGGAAACAGCAAGGAAGTGATTAAGGCATACAACATTGAGATTAAAAACCTTAAATCAACTAACATTGAGGTGGTTGTTAGGGATCAAATCCCGGTTACCAACATCGCAGAAATTGATATTCAATCCCTAGAACTAGACAAAGGAAGTTTAGACAGTAAAACAGGGATAATCGAATGGAAATTTAAACTTAAATCGAAAGAAAGTAAAAACCTAGACTTTAAGTATAGCGTTAAGCACGACAAAGATTTAAACCTGTACTTGTAGAATCAAACTGAATGTTGGTTGTCGATTTATTGGGCAACCAATATTTTTTTTCATCCAAGTTTTGCTTTACTTCGTAGTTCTTTAAGAATGCAAACTTATCTTTGTATTCGACAGAATGAAATTATGAAGAAATTTGAAATTCCAGAATTTTACCGCTCCCCTATTATCTCTGCTGTAAAAGAGAAAAGGAAAAATGCCGATCCTAGAAAAAAAGACTTTACTCCTTCATTTATAGATTTTGGTTCACTTCAATTTTATATTGCTCGACACTTTGGTTTCTGCTACGGAGTAGAAAACGCAATTGAGATTTCTTACAAAGCCATTGCCGAAAACCCAGACAAACGAATATTTTTATTGAGTCAAATGATTCACAATCCTGGCGTTAATGAGGAATTACAAAGTCACGGTATAAAATTCTTACAAGATACATCCGGACATCAACTGATTGATTGGAGCGAAGTGAATGCTGATGACATCGTAATTATCCCTGCTTTTGGAACTTCAGTCGAAATTGAAAAACAATTAAAACAAATTGGTGTTAAAACAGATGCTTACAACACAACTTGCCCTTTTGTGGAAAAAGTATGGAACCGAGCTGAGAAGCTTGGCCAACAAAATCATACTATTATCATACACGGTAAACACAATCACGAAGAAACCAGAGCCACTTTCTCTCACAGTAGACAAAATGCTCCTTCTTTGATTCTAAAAGATTTGAAGGAGGCTAAGATTTTAGCAGATTTCATTTTGGGTAAGTGCGAACTTGACCATTTCAATAAAATATTCAAAGGCCGATATTCAGAAAACTTCGATCCACTTACTGGTTTAGAAAAAATAGGTGTTGTCAATCAAACCACGATGCTTGCTACCGAAACAGCTGAAATAACAGAGTTTTTAAAACAAACTATGATTCAAAAATTCGGGCAAGACAACATTAAGAATCACATTGCAGACACCCGTGACACTCTGTGTTACGCCACAAACGACAACCAAAGTGCAACCTATGGTTTACTTGAAAAAGAGGCTGATTGTGCTATTGTTGTGGGGGGATACAACAGTTCAAACACAACGCATTTGGTCGAACTTCTAGAACAAAAATTTGAATGCTTCTTCATAAGTGATGAATCAAAAATAAACCCAGACGGAACCTTACTTAGCTATAATATTCACAGTCAGAAAGAGGAGCTATTAACTTTACCCAACTCCAATAACGAACCTGTGAAGGTGATTATTAGTTCAGGTGCCTCCTGCCCCGATGCAATTGTAGATCGAGTGATGCAAAAAATCATTGCACTTAATGGAGTAACCTTGGAAATTCAGTCCGCAGTTGACAAGATGACCTTCGGATAAATCAAAAGCTATTAAAATCCCTACATTTAGAATAAGCAATGGAAAGGTATTTAAACATATTGGTTGTCGAGAGTAATGCAGACTTGCATGATACTATCCGTCAAGCTATAACCATTTCTGGAAGCATTTTGCTTTTCGCTTCATCACTTGAAGAGGCAGAGTTTCATCTTAAAAATAAAGAAATAGGCATTGTCTTTACACGACCCTCGGAGGAGGGTCAAACCCATAGAATCTCTCAATTAAAATCCTACGAAAAAATCAAAAAAGCCTTTTACATTGCGTATTCTGATCAAACATTCACCTCGAATGAGACGATAAAAATTCTACAGAGAGGCTATGTTGACATTTTAACTTATCCTATAGATAAAGGACTTGTGGCTCAAAAGATCAAACTCTTCAAAGATTTGTTTTTGAAAAATAGAAGAATTCAAAATTTACTTGAAAACAT
>JBLIKY010000004.1:0-33911 GCA_047637535.1 Lentimonas sp. | reverse complement strand
AAGTCTCATCACCTATAGTGATCTGTCTTTCTTGCATAGCTTCTAATAAGGCACTTTGAACCTTCGCCGGAGCTCTGTTAATCTCATCTGCAAGAATGAAATTCGCGAATATTGGTCCTTTTTTGACAGTGAAACCACCCGATTTTTGGTTGTAAAGTTCGGTCCCAGTTATATCAGCAGGAAGTAAGTCAGGAGTAAATTGTATGCGGCTAAAATCAACTTGTATTGCTTCAGAAAGGGTTTTAATTGCTAATGTTTTAGCAAGACCTGGCACTCCTTCAAGCAAAATATGACCGTTGCAAAGCAAGGCAATTAGCAAACGGTCAAGCATGTTTTCTTGGCCAACAATAATTTTAGATACTTCAGTTTTTAGTTTTTGCACTAAAAAATTTTCGACGGTGACTTTTTCACCTAGTTCTTGTAATGAATTAGAAGGCTTTATTTCTTGATTTTCTTCAGTCATGATTGATGCTTATGAACCAACAAAAATGGACATAATCATTGTGATTTTTAACTAGAGTCAAGTTAATTTTTGTTATTTAAGAAGTAGTTTTTTAATTAAAAATTTGTACATTTCTACAAACTACTTTATTAAATAACACCAATCCTACTATGGAAACCATTCAAGAAAAAATGAAAGTAAAGCGCTCTTGCGAAGAATGTGGGGATAAACTTTTGGGTAGAAAGGACCAGAAGTTTTGTTCGGACTACTGCCGCAACACCTTTAACAATCGACTCAACGAAGATGCGACCACTTATGTGAGAAGGGTAAATAATATACTTCGCAAAAACAGAAGGATTTTGGCGCAACTAAACCCAAAAGGGAAGTTGACTGTTGATACTTTGACTTTGGCAGAATCAGGTTTTAATTTTCATTATTTCACCAATTTGTATAAAACCCAGAAAGGCAGTAGTTATTACTTTTGCTATGATCAAGGCTATATTAAAGTTGACGACAACAACTATATGTTAGTAGTCAAACAAGACTATGTACGATGATTTAATTGGTGCTTATAACAATCATGCTATGAATCGATTGTGGAACGTGCTTTGACGTATTTTTCACTTCTTTAATGTCTATAGTTCCTTTGGTTTTTCTTCCATCATATTCTTCATGAATAAAACTCATGGTTTGAGCAACTTACTCAATCTCAAATTGCACCCGTTTTTATGGTTAGACTACTTTTTGCACCAATTTCACCCAGCATTCTATGCAATTTCAAACTGAATGAGATTCATGTTTTTCTAATTCATCCATTTGCAAAGATGCTCAACGCTGTTAAAAAGCTGGATAATTTCTGATCTGGATTTGTTGATTTCAAGTTAAGATATCTTCTTCAGTAGTTAAAAAATCCAAAAGATGGAAAATCGCGTAAATGTTTTGGTTTAAAAAACAGGACTGCGTAGAAGATTTTGTTAAAACCATTAAATTTACAGTATAAATTAAATTGATGACAAAATTATTCCTGAGCGTAATGGCTTTATTAACAAGCTTTTGTAGCCTTTCTCAAATAACTGGATCTGAACTTAAAGGAGAGATAAGAGATGATAAACAAGGAACGGTTCCAGGGGTACAAGTCCAGGTAATACATGAACCAACAGGAACTTTAACCAACCTCAGAACAGATGTAAATGGCCGATATTTTTTACCAAACCTTAAGCCTGGTGGACCGTACACGGTAAAATTCAAGTATCAGTCCTACATAGAAAGAGAAGAAAAAGAAATTTATTTGGTTCTGGGTGAATCAAAAGTTTTGGATCTAAATATAGAGCCGGTAATAAACGAATTGGAGGAGGTTACAATTGAATACGATAAAAACGACGAGTTTTCAGATAAACGAAAGGGTGCTCAAACAAATATCGGCGAAGACCAAATTGGCAGACTTCCGACTTTAAACAGAAGCTTGCAAGACATGACAAGGGTTTCACCTCAAACATCGGGTAACAGTTATGTCGGATCAAATTACAGATACAATAACTTAAGTATTGATGGTGTTGCGAATAATGACGCTTTTGGTTTTCAAGAACCAGGAGTTGGTGCTGGAGGTTCAACGGCTGCTGGTTCGCCAGGAGCATTGTCTCAAACACAACCTATCAGTTTGGATGCTGTTGGAGAAATTCAAATAGCAACTTCACCATACGATGTCAAGCTAGGAAACTTTACAGGAGGTAGTTTAAATGTGGTTACTAGAAGTGGCACGAACAGGGTGGAGGGTTCGATTTATAACTTCTTCAAATCAAACGGAACTACAGGAAGATCTCCTTATGAAGCTCGTGAAAAAATTGAATCATTTTATGATATCCAATCAGGATTTAGAGTAGGTGGGGCAATTAAGAAAAACAAGCTTTTTTACTTCGTAAATGCTGAAATCGGAAGACGTGAGTCGCCTTTGTTGTTCGAACCAGGTGCCGAAGGATCCATTTTTGAGCAGTCGGACATACAAGCGCTATACGATACCGTTTCTTCAAGATATAACTATGACGCCGGTTCATTCGGAAAAAGAAATTTAGCAACTTCAAACAATAAGTTTTTTCTTCGATTTGATTACTACTTAAACGAAAAGCATCAATTGATTTTTAGACACAACATGGTGCAGGCCGCTCATGAAAACTTGTCTAGATCTGGGACAATTTTTAACTACGGTTCGCAAGGATTTACTCACAACAGTTTGACAAATAGTACTGTCTTTGAAGTGAAGTCTCGATTAGGGGCAAAGTTATTTAACAACTTAATTGTTGGACACAGTCGCATTCATGATTTTCGTGAGCCATTCAGTGAGTTATTTCCACATATTGAAATTACTTATAAATCAGCCGGACAAATTTTCTTAGGTTCTTACCGTGAAGCATCTGTTTTTCAAATGAAACAAAACTCTTACGAGTTGAGTGATAATTTGACTTATTACCTAGATAAGCACAAATTAACTTTTGGTACTCACAATGAGTTGTACGACTTTGATTATCACTTCGTAACTCCATACACTGGGCGTTGGGAATACAAAAGCATTCAAGATTTTTACGATAGTAAACCGAGTAGAGTAAGAGGAACGTATAATCTTGAAAATGATGATTATGATTACAACTACAATCGACCATCAGCTGATTTTAGCGTGTTAATGAGTTCAGTTTACATTCAGGATGATCATTCTATCACGAAGAAATTGAAAATGACGTATGGTTTAAGAATGGAAGGAAATATCTTCTTAAATGACCAAGGTTATAGCGAAAAACTAGTTGATTCTGATCGCTTTAATCAATATGCAACAGGTATTACCTCTAAATTTATCGTTTCTCCAAGATTTGGTTTTAATTATGATGTGCTTGGTAATAATCGTTGGAAGTTACGCGGTGGTTCGGGTATTTTTGCTGGAAGAATGCCTTTCGCTTGGTCGGCTTATTCTTATATATACAACGGTGCGCAATTCGGTTCAATCGATGTTAAACCAAGTGGACAGCAAGTTGATTTAATCACTGATGACTACAACCAATTAGCAACTTTGCAAGCGGGTAAGAAAGAAATCAATATGGTTGATCCTAGTTACCGTTTGCCACGAGTTTTGAGGTCAAGTTTGGCAACGGACATTAAATTACCTAAAGATTATGTTTTGACATTAGAAGGTATTTATACCAAAACGATCTATGACATCTATTTTAAAACAATCAACTTAAAAGATTCTTCAGTTCGACTTGAAAACTCTGGAAATGACGATAGAAAAATATTCCTTGGTAGTGGAGACGAACAACGTTATGATGCAGATTATGCCAATGTTTTTCTTCTTACAAACACAAACAAAGGGTACAGATATTCACTATCGGCTTCTTTGTCTAAGAAATTTAAAAACAACTTATCGATAATGGCAGCTTATACCTATGGAATGTCTAAAGACATAATGAACGGTGTTAGAGTTTCTCCTCAAGCCAACTGGAACTGGAATCAAACTGTTGATCCAAATGATCCGCAATTAAGCTACTCTAACTTTGATATTCGTAATCGCGTTGTGTCAAGCGTTGAATATGAAAAAATTTGGAGCAAAAGACATAAAACTGTTTTTTCTGCATTTTTCTTGACGAGTTCGGGTAATCCGTTCACCTACGTATACAACGGAGATTTGAATAGAGATAATTCTTCCAAAAATGATTTGATTTATGTGCCGCAATCGCCTTCTGAAATTAATCTAGTCGATTATACTAACAGCGCAGGAGTTGTTGTAACGGCAGCCGAACAATGGGCACAATTAAACGAATACATAACTGACGACAAGTATCTTTCTTCCCGCAGAGGTCAGTATACTGAAAGAAATGGTGGACGTACACCATGGAACACACAAATTGATTTACATGTCGGACAAGAGTATACATACAAAGGCAAGAAAAAAGATCACCAGTTTATGCTCACAGCAGACGTCTTTAATTTTACTAACCTATTAAATTACAGATGGGGAAGGCAGTATTTTGTTCCTAACACAACAAACGCAGGGTATTCATTGATTGACGCTAAATCTAGTTCGGATGGAAAAACAGTAGAATATAAATTTGAAAAACCGGAAGTTGACCCTTATCAAATTGATGGAATTGCTTCAAGATTACAAATGCAAATGGGGCTTAGATATTCTTTTTAAACAAGAATAAGCCGTAAATTTGCAATCACAATAGAAAACAAAATGGATACATTACATAAAGAAGTACAAGAATATTATGGCGAAGAATTGCAAAATTCCGAGGATTTAAAAACCAATGCTTGTTGCACCCTCACTAAGCCACCACAGCACATTTTAGAGGCCTTACGTTTGGTGCACGACGAGGTGCAATCTAAATATTACGGTTGTGGTTTGACTATTCCATCAAAGGTTGAAGGTTTGAGAATTTTAGACCTTGGTTCGGGTAGCGGACGAGACTGTTATATCGCTTCAAAATTAGTTGGAGAAAACGGTTATGTTGTCGGTGTTGATATGACGGATAATCAATTGGCTGTTGCGAATAAATATGTTGACTATCAAACTGAAAAATTTGGATATTCTAAACCAAACGTTGAGTTTGTAAAAGGAAATATAGAGGAATTAGACAAGTTAAACTTGGAGCCAGGTAGTTTTGATGTAATCATTTCTAATTGTGTGATCAATTTGGCTAGCGATAAGTTAAAAGTTCTTACTGATGCTTATCACTTATTAAAACCGGGTGGTGAAATGTATTTCTCAGATGTTTATTCTGACAGAAGAGTACCTCTTTCTCTTCAACAAGACCGAGTTTTATGGGGTGAGTGTTTGAGTGGTGCAATGTATTGGAACGACTTCTTAAATGCGGCGAAAAAAGCTGGATTTACTGACCCTAGAGCGGTTGAAGATAAGCCTATCACGGTTGATAATGAAGAATTAGAAGAAAAAATTGGTGACTTGAGATTCTATTCAGTAACCTATAGATTGTTTAAGATTGAAGGCTTAGAATCTGATTGTGAAGACTACGGTCAAGCTGTAGCTTACAAAGGCGGAGTTCTTGAATCACCTCAGTCTTTTATGCTGGATGATCACCATATATTCCCTAAGGGAAAAGTTATGTCAGTTTGTGGTAACACTTATAAAATGCTAAACGATACGAGATACAAAGATTCGTTTGAATTTTACGGAGATTGGTCAACTCACTACGGAATCTTTGAAGGTTGCGGAGGAAGCATGCCTTTTACTAAAAATGCAGACGGAAGCGATGCAGCAAGCTGCTGTTAATCTGTTGACTCAATAAATATTACCGCCCAATCATCCTATGATGTTTGGGCGTTTTTTTTTTGCTAATTTAAAGTCATGAAGAAAATGAGAATTCTGATCTATTTATTCTGTAGCATTGCTCTTTCTGGATATAGTCAGAAAAATGAGTTGCAGCTTTTGCTAAATTCTGCTGTGGATCAAAACGGCATAGTTAATTACAACTTCTTGCAGGATAATCAAATGATCTTGGAAAATGAAATTAATAGCTTGTCTCAGTCTGAATTGCAAAATTTAGACAAGGCAGAGTCCATTAATTTATACAATTTATTGGTGCTTATATCGGTAACTGCTGAATACCCATTAAGCTCGGTTAATGCTATCGACGGTTTTTTTGATCAAAAAAAGTTCATGATCGGTTCAGAATTCTTGACTTTAAATGAAATTGAAAAAGGAATATTTAATCGTTTTCCGGATAAACGTTTGCACTTTGTTTTGGTCTGTGGAGCTATTGATTGCCCTCCTTTGGGAATGGACTTGTTCAAGTCAGATAATTTAGATAATCAAATTGATGATCGAGTAAGAAATGCCCTCAGTTTAAGAAATGTTATCCAGCGGGACGCGGAGAATAAAAAGGTGAATTTGTCCAAAATATTTTATTGGTATCAAGATGATTTTGGTAAGAAAGAAGAGGTGTTGACCTTCCTAAACAAGTACACAGATTATCAATTCAACCCCGAATATAGAATTGAATATTTAGATTACAATTGGGCATTAAATGACAAACCTATCGAGCTTACAAAACTAAATCCTATTCCTTTTTCGGAGCCAATTGATGAGAGCTTTAATATTCAAACCTACAACAGTGGTAGGCTTCTAGCTAAAGGGAGACAAGATATTACTTTATTTAATTCGCTTTACACGGAGAATAAGTCCAACTGGATGGGACAAGATTTTACCGGGTTTAGAAACACATTTTTTACTCAACTCCTGCAAGTCACTTTCGGAATCTCTGAAAACAAAAAATGGAATTTAGGGTTTGATGTTCAGTTAAGAAACTCATCAAGTAGTAATTTAGACAGCTACCGTAGTATAAGCAATGCTTTTGCCTATAAAAACAATGACAGCACTCGTTTTGGGGTAACCAGCGTTGGTGTGCGGGCGCGTTTTCAGCCGTTTACGAGCGAACCAAATTTCACCATACAATCAACTCTCAGCGGACCGACTATCCGTCACCCCGAAGGCTTAAGCTCTGAAAGTGAAAATCTATATTTTGCCGATTGGGCGAGAATCACTTGGTGGAATCAATTTTATTACACCAAAGATTTTAAGAAAAGCCAACTATTTGGAGAATTAGATTTATGGTTTCGATTCCCGATTGTAAGTAGTCAAATTACGATGTTAGACGTACCTATTTCTGTTATTTATTCTTATTTTCCATCTAAAAGATGGACAGTTTATGGCCTGGCACAAAACCTGTATCGCTTTGTTTATAACACAGATTTTTCAGGGGCAAAGACGGATTTTGTTATACCTGCGAATTACTTGCAAGTAGGAGCAGGATTGAAATATCAAGTAAAGGATAACGTACAACTCGAATTTTTGTATGGCAATTTCATACATTCAGTAAATAGCGGTAGAGGTGAGAGTTTATCTCTGGGTATAAAATGGATTCGTTAATGAGAATTTTGTTGCTTTTTTTCTTGTTTTTTGCGTTTTATTTGCAAAGTCAAATCATCGAAGAAATTGAATTTATTGGACTCAAAAAAACCAAGAAAGAATTCTTGATTTCTCAATTAAAGTCAAAGAAAGGAGAAGTTTTTAATCCAGAAGATTGGTCAGAAGATTTTGTAAGAATACAACGTTTAAATCTGTTTTTCTTCATTGACACTAATCTGATTAAAAACGACAATTCGGTAATTCTTCAATTTACCGTGAGTGAGCCGCTTTATTTGTACCCTATTTTGGGATTGGGAGGTTTTAAGGATGTACTAAAATTGAATTTAGGATTTAATGAAATCAATTTCCGAGGCAAAGGTCAAAGCTTGGGGTTTGAATATCAATATTACGATAGGCATTCCTTTACGGCGTTTCATTCTGCCTTGCGAACCATGTCGAGATGGGGTTATTCTATCGCTATCGGAAAAAAAGCTACTGTCGAGCCGCTATATGCCCTTGACACAACTTCTTTATTTAATTTCGATGTGTTCTCAACTCAATTAACCGGACTGTATTGGATCAAACGAAATCTTTCAGTTGCTGCGACGGTTGGTGGGTTTAACGAACAGTATCATCAAGTAGACACTGCCGAAATAGGACTTGATCAATCCGATTTTTCTTTTTCAAAAGGGCAAATTAAAGTTGAATTAGAATTTAAGGACCTCGCTTATTTTAACGAAAAACAAAAAGGAATTCAGTCAAAAATTTTCGTTGAAACCGTAAAAACAAAAAACTTTAGGAATGCGGATTTTTGGAGAATTCAGTGGTTAAGCAAATATTTTGTTGTGCCTTATGAATCCGCAAATTTGGCTTTTCAATCAGGTGTAGGCTTTGCTACAAATCGAAACTCCCCATTTTCACCCTATGTCGTAGATGGCTTGGTAAACGTCCGGGCAATTGGAAATCGAATCGCACGTGGTACAGCAATCACAAATTTTAGCGCTGAATGGAGACAAAGAATTCTTAAAACAAAATGGGCTTTCGTTCAAGTTGTCGGCTTTGGTGATTTTGCCATTTTGAGAGCTCCGGCTAAAACGTATTCGATGAATAACAGTCCTAGTTTTTACACGACGGGTTTTGGCTTTAGACTATACAGCCGTGTCTTGTACAAGGGGGTTTTTAGGATTGATTTTGCCTTGCCAAATGTTTCACTTCCAAATGGAGGATTTAGTTTTGGATTGACGCAATTTTTTTAACAATTTCTTAGGTCGAGTGTTTTCGAATGCTTAGACTTAATCCATGTCTTTACTTTAAAGTGTTTAGGTTTAATCGTTAAAATTTAATTATAAAAAATGTTCGTTGAAGTAGTTTATCACAGTACTTTGGGTCCCACAGTTTCACAAGAAGAAACCCTTCAAGATTTGATGCAGATTAAGCGCGTTGCATTAAAAAAACAATTTGTTCGGATCAACACTTATAAATACTGATGAGGTACTGCATGTTTTTTAGGGAGAAAAGGAAAACGTAGATAAAGTAATTCAAAGTTTTGAGTCTCCAGCCTATATTCTTAAGTTGAAAACTCTTCTGCGATGGACTCCCCTTAATATCTCAATATTTGGGCGAAAACAATATCAAAAAAGAAAATTTTGTTTTAAATTATTTGGATGAAAATCGAGGGCAAAACTCTTCTCCTTTTCGCGTAATTGCAAACTCTATTTTAGCTAAGTGACTCTAGATGCGTTTTATAGCAGGCTATTGCTCTTTTGCGGGCAAAGGCATGTTCGACTATTGCTTCAGGATACTCGTCAGTATCAAACTCCGGTATCCATCGTTTGATGTAATCAAACTCTTTGTCAAATTTTTGCTGTTGAGTGTATGGGTTGAAAACTCGAAAGTAAGGCTGGGCATCGCAACCCGTTCCGGCTGCCCATTGCCACCCACCAACATTACTGGCGCAATCGTAGTCAATTAATTGAGAAGCAAAATACGTTTCACCCCATTTCCAGTCAATCAATAAATGTTTGCATAAAAAACTGGCTACAATCATTCTTACTCGATTGTGCATCCATCCAGTTTGATTAAGCTGACGCATTCCTGCGTCAACGATTGGATACCCTGTTTTCCCTTCTCTCCAGGCCTTAAAATCAGATTCATTATTGATCCACTTTATGCCTTCGTATTTCTTTTTAAAACTATGATTCTCTGATTCGGGAAAATGAAAAAGAATCATTTGGTAGAAGTCTCTCCAAATTAATTCATCTAAATATTTTTCATTCGTGTTTTGAGCAATTTGGGCAAGTTTTCGAATGCTTAAAGTCCCGAAACGAAGGTGGAAACTCAGTTGAGAAGTCCCTTTCATGGAAGGAATATCTCGAGTGTTGTGATAATTCTTAAGAATTGATGTTCTAACAATCCTGGGCTGCAATAGTAAAGATTCAGATCTTTCAAAACCTAAATTGATGAATTCAAGTTCTTCATTTCCCGTAATTTTCGCCAGTTTGGCCGCTAATGAAACACAATCAAATTGCGCAATGTCCTCCTCCGTTAATGTGGCTTTCCATTTGTTTTTATAGGGGGTGAAAATCGTGTATGGTAATCCGTCGTTTTTCATCACTTCATCTTTTGCGAATATGACGTGATCTTTAAATAAACTTAAGGTAGTGGGAAGAATCTTTTTTTCAATTGCTCGATCTCGGCCAATAGCATAGGGTTCGTAGTCCTCGTTGGCATAAATCGAGTCAGCGCCGCACTCTCTAATCAATTGAGGCAGAATTTCTTCAGGTTTTCCGTGGCGAATTATAAGCGAACTTCCGAGTTCTTCATATTCTTCTTTAAGTCTAATGATTTCGGAATAGATCATCTCAGCCCGACGATCTGTTTTTAAAAGTTTAGAAAGAATATTTGTGTCAAAAATAAAAACTGGGAATACTTTTTCAGAATGATTTAAAGCTTGAAATAATCCATTGTTGTCATCTATTCTTAAATCTCGTCTGTGCCAAAATATTGACTTGTTTTCTTGATTAATCACCTTCGTATTCGACCATGTTGTTTTCCGTTTCCCAAAGCTTGATCTTTAATTTTAATTGGGAGGGTAATTTTTCTTTAATCAAGTTGTAGGCAACAAAAGCTATGTTCTCAGCAGTTGGATTCAATCCGTTAAACTCAGGAACATCCAAGTTTAAATTTCTATGGTCAAACTTGTCAACTACTTGATCTCTTATTATGTTTTTTAGCAACTTTAAGTCGATAACAAATCCAGTTACTGGGTCAATGTTTCCTTCGACCCACGTTTCCAAAACATAGTTATGCCCATGAAAATTAGGATTGCTGCATTTGCCAAAAACTTCAAGGTTTTTTTCGTCAGACCATTCTTTCTTAAATAACCGGTGTGCAGAATTAAAACTTTCTCTTCGAGCTACTTTCATTTATTCCTTTTTTAAATATTCATCTATTTTATCACGGTACTCCGACAAAATGGTTTTAAACCATTCGGTGTAAAGATAAGGATGTTGCTCAATTTCTTTGTTAAGTTCATCCAAAGAGATAAACTTCATTTCACTGGCCTCTTCAGGGTTTATTTTTTCAAATGACTCGATTCTCCCAAATAGAACGTGGTCGAATTCGTGCTCAGTCAAATTATTATCCAATTTTGCCTCGTACACAAAATGAAAAGAGTGCACTAAATCGGACTTTAAATAAACTTCTTCCTGCAATCGTCGAACGCCGGCATCTAGTATTGGTTCGTTTGGGAAAGGGTGACTACAACAAGTATTTGACCAAAGGCCTCCACTGTGGTATTTGTCTAAAGCTCTCTTTTGAATTAAAGTTTCGCCATTTTGGTTAAACAATAAGACCGAGAAAGCTCTGTGCAATTTGCCTTCCACGTGCGCTCTCATTTTTTCCATTGTTCCCAATGGCCGGTCTTGCGCATCAACTAATACAACTTCATTTTGAAGGGTTAGATCACTAATCATATTAGATTGAGATTGTGTCTTATGTAAGAAGTGAAGAACAATTGATATTTTTTATTGTTTGGGATTCGAATTCTTTTTTCAAGTATAGATTGAGCTCGTGTACTTTTTATTTTTTGAAATAGAACGAAGTAATATTTATAAGCCATATACACACCAAAGCGAGCGTTTTTAGGAAGTTGCTTTATGCCTTCAAATCCGGCTTCAAAATCCAATTCAATTTCTGCTTCGATTTGTTGTTTGATGTTTTTATCGAAGGTGGTCATGTCTATTCCTGGGAAATAACTTCTTCCCAGTTCTTTATAATCTGCGTTTAAATCACGCAAAAAATTAATCTTTTGAAATGCGGCACCCAACTTCATTGCAGAGGGTGTAAGTCTTAAGAATTCTTCTTCGTCTCCTCTCAAGAATACTTTTAAGCACATTAGGCCAACCACTTCGGCCGAACCAAGAATATACAATTCGTAGTTTTCTTTGTCATACGTTTTTTCTTGCAGGTCCATTTCCATGCTCCTCAAAAACGTTTCGATATGCTCCAGTGAGATGTTGTATTTGTTAACAGCGAATTGAAAGCTATTTAATATTGGGTTTAAAGAAATTTTGTTTTCAATTGCCTCGTAGGTTTGTCTTTTAAAGTCTGTCAAAAGAGTTGCTTTGTCAAAACCGTGAAAGCTATCTACGATCTCATCGGCAAAACGGACAAATCCATAGATACCATAAATTGGACGTTGAAGGTCTTTGCTTAAAAAGCTAATACCCATAGAAAAGGAAGTGCTATAGCGTTTAGTCGCCATCTCACTCATTTCGTACGATAAATTATCAAACAGTTCTTTCATTATCAATAATATCCTCTAGTTTGTAAAGTATATAAAATACCTAAATTATTTTGCAATATCCTTAATTATTTCATTTGCAACCACTTCACCTGAAATAATTGAAGGTGGAACTCCAGGTCCAGGAACAGTTAATTGGCCAGTAAAATAAAAATTGCTTAGTTTTTTACTTTTCAACTTAGGCTTCAAAATGGCCGTTTGCATCAAAGTATTTGCTAATCCGTAAGCATTTCCTTTAAAGGCGTGATAATCTGCTTTGAAATCATCTATGCAATAACTACGTTTAAAAACTATGTTTGGTTTTAAATCTTCACCCGTTCTCGCTTTTATTCTTCTTAATAAGAGTTCAAAATATTCTTCTCTTTTTGATTCATCGTCTTTCAAATTGGGAGCTAATGGAATTAATAAGAACATATTTTCATATCCCTCTGGTGCAACATTTGGGTCCGTTTTTGATGGACAACAGACGTAAAACAAAGGTGAACTTGGCCACTGAGGATCTTTGTAAATCTCTATAGCGTGTTGGTGAAAAGGAGTGTCAAAAAATAAATTATGGTGTTTTAAATTATCTACTTTTCTATTGAGTCCAACATAAAACAACAAGCAAGAAGGAGCCATGGTTCGATTGTCCCAATACTTTTCATCGTAATTGGAATTTTCTTTCAAAAGTTTTTGGTCCGTGTGTTCGTAATCAGCACCTGAAATAAAAATATCAGATGTAACCTCCCCATTTTTGCAAGTGATAGAAGTGATAGTTCCATTTTCGGCTTGAGTAGAAAGTACTTCGTTGCCGGTTATGATTTTGACTCCTTGTTCGATTGCTACCTTCTCAAACGCTTCAATTATCTTGTGCATTCCACCCATTGGGTACCAAGTTCCTAGTTTTAAATCTGCAAAATTCATCAAAGAATATAGGGCAGGAGTTTCAGACGGCATGGCTCCGAGAAACAAAACGGGAAACTCGAGTAAACTCAAGATTTTTGGATGCGTAAAATGTTTTCGAATGTATTTTGAAAAGGACTGAGTCAAATGCATGCTCATCAATCCTTTTAAGATTCTTAAATCGGCAAATTCAAGTAAGCTAAGACCGGGTTTAAAAACCAGGTCCTTCATTCCGACTTTGTATTTGTATTCAGCTTCTTTTAAGAACTTTTTGAGTTGTATCGAACTTCCAGGTTCTAAAGATTCAAATAAGGCTTCCAATTCCGTCATATTGGCCGGGATATCTGTCGAAGAGTTGTCTTCCCAAAAGATTCTATAGGAAGGGTCAAGTCGAACTAAATCGTAATAATCGGATGCTTTTTTGCCGAATTTGTTAAAAAACTCCTCAAAAACATCAGGCATCCAATACCAACTTGGTCCCATGTCAAAAACAAAACCGTCTTGTTTAAATTGTCTGGCACGACCTCCAATGGTTTCGTTTTTTTCAATGATCTGAACTTCGTGACCGGCTTGCGCTAAAAATGAAGCAGCTGACAAAGAAGAAATTCCGCCACCAATAATCGTTATTTTTTTTCTTGACATACAAAAGGTATACGTATATAAACTTCATTTGGATTGCCCATATTATAAAACTATGAGATAACTGAAATTTCTTTCTTCACTTGATAAGCAAGTTTTTTCGCTTCATCCATGTGCTTAGCAACAACTGTAATGTGTCCCATCTTTCTAAATGGCTTGGTAATTTGTTTACCGTAAAGATGAACATTAACCCCTTTGTGTCCAATTATTTTTTCCAACCCTTGATATTTCGCTTTGCCCTCGTATGATTTTTCTCCCAATAGGTTTAGCATAACTGAAGGTTGAGTGATCTCTGTACTTCCTAAAGGAAGGTTCAAAATAGACCTTAAGTGTTGTTCGAATTGAGAAGTGATATTCCCTTCAATCGTTTGGTGTCCGCTATTGTGAGGACGCGGAGCCACTTCGTTTACCAAAAGATTACCGTCCTTCAATAAAAACATCTCAACGGCAAGTATCCCGATAAATCCCATTTTATCGACAACACTCTTTGCAAGTAATTGTGCTTTTAATTCAATTTCATTGTTGACTTCGGCTGGAGAAAACAGAAATTCAACAAGGTTTGCTTCTTGACTAAATTCGCATTCTACTGTTGGGAAACAAGCAGTTTCTCCGTCTTTATTTCGAGCAACTATAACGGATAATTCTTTTTCAAAAGGGATTAATTCTTCTATTAAAGAAGGAGCGTCAAAAATATTTTTTTCGTCTTCTTTTGACTTAATAATTTGCACACCTTTTCCGTCGTATCCGCCCGTTCTTAGTTTAAGAGCGTAAGGTATTTTGGCTTTCTTCTTTGTCTCCTCTGCGTTTTCTGTAAGAAAGTAAGGAGAAGTAGGAATATTGTTTTTTGAATAAAATTCTTTTTGCAATCCTTTGTCCTTAATCATCTTAAGAATTGACGGTTGAGGGTAAATTGTAATTCCTTCTTTTTCTAATTTTTCGAGTGCATCAACATTCACGTTTTCGATTTCAATCGTCAAAACATCTTTGTCTTTTCCAAAGGCGTAAACGGTATCGTAATCCGTCAAACTTCCAACCGTAAAACTACTGGCGAGCTTATGACAAGGGGCTTCGGCGTCAGGGTCTAAGCAATGGACATGAAGGTCATAATTGAGTGCTTGTTGAATAAACATTCTTCCTAACTGCCCGCCTCCAAGCATTCCTAGACGAAAATCTTTACCATACCATATTTGAGTCATGGTGCAAAGATAGAATCTTCTTGGCTAAAAATTGCAAATCAAATTAGTCTAATCTATCTTGTAAAGCATTTGAAAGTAAAGTTATGCTGATAGAATACGCAGAATTGGAGCGTTTATTCTTGAGAAAATTTTATTTTTGCAGCTATTAAAAATAGTTTAGGTGAGAAATGTTAATGGAAAAAGTTTTGTTCCACTTCTGTCAAAAGCAGAGTTGAAGGATAAAATTGAAGAGTTGGTCGAAGAAATGACCGATGCCTTTTCTTTTAAAAACCCATTGTTTTTAGTAGTTTTAGATGGAGCTTTTGTTTTTGGAGCCGAGCTTTTTAAACAAGTTGATTTTGAGTGTGAAATTGCATTTGTAAAGCTCAAATCGTATGAAGGAACTGTCTCTACTGGGGCAATTGAAGAATTATCGATTTGGCCAGAAACGATTAAAGGGCGTGATGTTATTGTATTGGAAGATATCGTCGATACCGGAAATACAATGGCGCATGTGTTAAACATGCTCGAAAAGAAAGGCGCTAATAGTGCGGAGTTTTGTACGCTACTGTTTAAGCCGAGTGCATTTAAAGGAAAAGTGAAACCTAGATATATTGGGTTTTCTATTCCAAATGAGTTTGTAATTGGATTCGGACTAGATTATGATGGTCTCGGAAGAAATAGTGAAGAAATATATCAATTAAAAGAAGGGCAAAACCCGACAGACAATATGTTAAATATCGTTTTATTTGGACCTCCAGGAGCAGGAAAAGGAACCCAGTCAGAAATTTTAATTCAAAAATATGGATTGAAGCATTTATCGACTGGAGATATTTTTAGATATAACATGTCCAATGATACCGAGCTGGGTAGATTGGCGAAAAGCTACATCAATAAAGGACAATTGGTACCCGATGAGGTGACAATAAATATGCTAAAAGATGAAGTGACAAAAACGATAGGCACAAAAGGTTTCATTTTTGACGGTTTTCCTCGTACACACACTCAAGCATTAGCGTTGGATGAATTTTTATTGTCAATGGATTCTTCAATTTCTGTCATGTTGGCCTTGGAAGTGGAAGAAGAAGAGTTAAAACAACGTCTTTTGAAACGTGCTGAAGTGAGTGGTAGAGTTGATGACGCAGATTCAAAAATCATAGCGAATAGAATAGAAGTTTATAAGAAAGAAACCGAACCGGTTAAAGAATTTTACAAATCACAAGGTAAATTTTCAGGAATTGACGGCATAGGTACAATAGATCAAATTACGCAGCGATTGCATTCTGCAATTGAAGCACTTTAATAGTACAGACAACACGCTAAATGGCATCAGACAATTTTGTAGATTACGTAAAGATTCATTGTAAATCAGGAAATGGAGGAGGAGGCTCTACTCATTTCCGAAGAGAAAAATACGTACCACAAGGCGGACCAGATGGTGGTGACGGTGGTAGAGGTGGACATATCATTCTTCGTGGTAATACACAGCTATGGACTTTGTTGCACCTAAAATATAATAAGCATTTTAAAGCCCGACATGGTGTCCAAGGTTCGAGCAACCTCAAAACCGGAGCAGAGGGTAAGGATACTTATATCGATGTTCCTTTGGGAACTATTGCACGTGATCACGAAACTGGAGACCAACTGTTTGAGGTCTCAGAAGAAGGTCAAGAAATGATATTAATGCCAGGAGGACGCGGTGGTTTAGGAAACACGCACTTTAAATCTTCGACAAACCAGGCGCCAAGAAATGCCCAACCTGGAGAAGCGGGACAAGAAGACTGGATCGTTCTTGAATTAAAGGTTTTAGCGGATGTAGGATTGGTTGGAAAGCCAAATGCTGGAAAAAGCACTTTGTTATCTGTAGTTTCGGCTGCGAAACCTGAAATAGCTGATTACCCTTTTACTACTTTAAGACCCAATTTAGGGATAGTCTCTTATCGAGATTCTAAAAGTTTCATCATGGCAGATATCCCTGGAATTATCGAGGGTGCCAGTGAAGGAAAAGGACTTGGATTGAGGTTTTTAAGACACATTGAGCGTAATTCGCTGTTGTTATTTATGATTCCTTGCGACTCAGACGATATTCATGAAGAATACAAACTCTTATTGAACGAACTCAAAACTTACAATCCAGAATTGTTGCTCAAAGATCGCATCTTGGCCATTACTAAATCGGATATGCTCGATGACGAGTTAAAGAAAGAGATGTCGATAGACTTGCCAGACGTTGATTATTTGTTCATTTCTTCTGTAGCTCAACAAAACATCGTCGAATTGAAGGATTTGATATGGAAAAAACTTCAACCCTGATAGAATATTTTGAATCTTTGGACCGGGCCTTAGTGCTAGCGGTCAATCAATGCTATTCTCCCTTTTTAGATCAATTCATGTGGTTGATTTCAGGCAAATTGACATGGATTCCTCTTTATTTGGTTTTACTTGTATTGGTTTTTAAGAATACGAGTCGTAGAAATGCAATTGTGTTTGTCTTTGGAATGATAATCACTGTTGCTTTGGCTGATTTGTTTTCAGCTCAAGTGCTTAAAGAGAGCATTGCCAGATATAGACCTTCTCATAATACAGAATTGACGAATCTCTTACATTTTCATTCATCCGGAGTCGGAGAATATTACAGAGGTGGTTTATATGGTTTTGTGTCCAATCATGCCACCAATTTCGCTGCTATTGCCGTGTTTTTCGGTTTGGCGTTTGGAACACAATTGAAACGATGGACAGTGGCGCTTTTCACAATCCTTGTAATCGTCAGTTATAGTCGAATGTATCTTGGAGTGCATTATCTAACAGACATCCTTGGAGGATGGATAGTAGGTGGTCTTTTCGCTTATTTAGTGCACACCTTCTTTTACAAGAAATTAATTACCTTAGAAAAATGATGTATCTGTGGGTTTTCGTTGGTGGAGGTTTAGGAAGTTTGGCCCGTTTTGGTGTAGGCGAATTTTTTTCTAACTATACAACTAAATTTCCCTTAGGGACTTTCGTTTCGAATATTTCGGCTTGTTTGATTCTTGCTTTAATCGTGTTTTTTCTTCCCTATAAAATGAGTAATGGATTTTGGCCTTACTTTTTTGTAATAGGGTTTTGCGGTGGTTTTAGCACTTTCTCAACTTTTGGTCTTGAGCTGTTTAAGTTTCTTCAAAATGGTCAAATCACTTTGGCTGTTGCTTACCTTTTTACATCTGTTTTGGCATCCCTTGTATTGTTCTGGGCGATGAGTCAGAAAATTATTGCCCAATAAAGACGTCCACTTTTTGAAGTAGTTCGTTGCGAACAGAAACCCATTTATTTAATTCACCTGAGTTTATTTTGTTCTTTCGAGAGATTGTTTTACAAAGATTCTTAAACTTGATCGAGGCAACGAAAAAGACGCCTATTAGTAGGTAATAAATCCAAGCAATGAACCAACTCGGGTAAATAAAGTGATGAATCAAATAAACTACTGGTAAGTTGAAAACACCAAAAGCTAGCGTCCCCATAAGTGATTTAACAGAACCCCAAAAAACTTCCCTTTTAAGTTTCTTTTCAACCCAAGGTTTTACAATTTTATAGGGAATAATTGTATGTATTATTCCGAGTAATGCAATTGGAAAGATGAGAATTGAATGAAACAATTCGGGTAGATAACTTAATTTTTGACATTTTTCGAATTCGATAATGTCGTTTTGTTTAATTTTATTTGCTTTTAATTCTTTGAAAAACGAACTCAATTCTTGCTTCAGAACATCACCTTCTTTATTGACCTTGGATGCGTTTTTATTAAAGAATTCTGCAAGAATTTGGCTGTTTTTTCGCCTTTCAATTATAGGAATAGCAGGGTCGTAATTTTCCGCATTCATTCCATTTCGCGTAATTGACATTATATCTTCATGAAAATCAGTGTGCTCAATGTTCTCTATGTGAGTGATGCATTCTTGCATCTTGATTTCAATTTCTTTAGTTAACTCATTAATGACTTTAACAGGATTGGATTCATATTGTTCGCGGTAATCATTTAAGCAAATCTTTTCGGAGGTTTCAATCAATATATCACTTCTCATTTTATTTGGAGAAGTGTAATTCAGACCGATAGCTGCGATGTATATTTTCTTGTTCCAATTGTGTTTTTCTAACGTAAAGAACCCTATTCTTGCAGCACCTTTTTTTACAGGTTTAAGTCTTCTTACAAATTTATCATCTGTAAAGCCTTCTCCAAAGATCAATAAATTACGACCGTATTTAAGGACTCTCGAACAAGCGCCAAAAACAGCCTCATTTTTCTTTGCAGTGTTTTCTCCATCTTGTTGACGGTAGATAGGCAACATATGAACGGACCAAAGCAAGGGTTTAGTAAGTTTTGTAAAAACATCTGATCTCGTCATGAAGAAGACAATGGGCCTTTTGAGACTAGCGATGATAAGCGGATCCATGAACGAAGCGGCGTGATTCGAAACGTAAATCGTACTTCCAAGAAAATTGGGTTCGTCGTTTACAATTGCAATGTCTTTATAAAAAACCCGCATGGTATACTGAAATATCGTTTTACAGATCAAATATAAAAATCGCATTGTTCACTTGTTTGATTGTAAAATTAACGTTTATCATTTAACTCAAATCATTTGCCTTAAATTGCTTTTTACAAAGCGTTGCTTAAAACTTTTTACTCCACTTTCGAATGCTAAGCATTTATAGATTAATTTCACCTTATAGACGTTCCGTAAATAAGAGTTATGAAGAAGATTGCAATTTTTTGTGGAGGATATTCCTCCGAGTTTGATATTTCAATGAAAAGCGCAGATACGATTCTTAATGCCCTGCCTAAGGATTATGATTCTTTCTTAGTGGTTGTCACAAAGAAGGGATGGACAGTTGATTATAAAGGAGTCGAAAGTCCGATTAACATGAATGATTTGAGTTTTGTTCATAAGGGTGAAATTCAAAAAATAGATATAGGATTAGTTTATATTCATGGAAATCCGGGTGAAAATGGAAAAATTCAAGCATTTCTTGAAATGAAAGGATTGCCTTGTGTAAACTCAGGTGCGTTGGCTTCCGAATTGAGTTTTGATAAATGGTATTGCAATCAATTTCTTCGAGGGTTTGACATAAATGTGGCAAAATCAATTCGCTTGACATTAAACTCAAGTTATGATTCTCGAAAAATTATTGACCAACTAGGTCTTCCAATATTTGTAAAGCCTTGTGACTCTGGTTCGAGTTTTGGCATTAGCAAAGTAAAAGAGTTGTCAGAATTAAAAGGAGCAATAATAGCGGCGCAAAAAGAAGGGGAGTCCATCGTGCTTGAATCCATGCTCAACGGTACAGAAGTAACCTGTGGCGTATATCGAGCAGGAGGTGGGATTATTGCCCTTCCGCTCACAGAAATAGTTTCTCATGGCGATTTCTTTGATTATGACGCAAAGTACCTTGGCAAATCCGAAGAAATCACCCCTGCAAGGGTCAGCGAAGAAATCACAAAGAAAGTGCAGGAGGTCAGTAAGAAAGCCTATTCTTTGCTCAATTTAAGATCTATCAGTAGAATTGATTTTATGATCGTTGATGGCGAACCTTTCATTATAGAAGTAAATACAACTCCGGGCTTTTCAGCTGCATCAATAGTCCCAAAAATGTTGTCAGTTGCCTCCATTTCGATTCCTGATTTTTGGAGTTCGATTCTTAAAGAAGAATTGCCTCAATAAGCCGCCATTGCCTTGAAAAAAGGATACATTTCTTTTAATATTGTCGAATTTGAGCAAGCGTGGTCATTGATAATTATGCTAAAAACAAGCATTTTGTCTGAATCTGAATTGACATATCCAGCATAGGATTTAACTCTTGTCATCGAACCGCTTTTGGCTTGTATTTTTCCAGAAAAACTTTGCCCTCGACCGATGTTTTTCATCGTCCCCGACTCACCAGAGACAGGTAATGTAGACTTAAACGCTGCAAATGAGGACAATTTACTAGCCTCTATGAGCAAATCGCACATGGTCTTACTGTTAACAGCATTGGATCTCGATAGACCCGAACCGTCTTGAAGATATGTGGTTGTCAAATCAAGCTTTTTGCTCCAAAAGAGTTTTAATTGTTCGACACTATTCTCCGTATCTCCTTTGCCGTTTTGATTGTACCCAATTTGACAAAGTAACTGCTCTGCAAATAGATTTATCGACCTCATATTGGTTTGGGTTGCAATGTCGAGCAGGTTATCGCCTAAGGTTAAATGCAAAAGCTTCAACGTTGAGTAATTGAATATTAAATTTTCACTTTGTGCAATTGTTCTGTAAGCCGATGGAAGTCCTGATATAGTTACCCCATTTTTTTTTAATGCTTCTGTTAGAGAATGAGCTACATTGAATTCTGGATCAGGAATACTTCCTTTTACCAAAAAAGAACTTCGGTTTTGAGGTAAATATCCTGTCGCGTATCGATGAGATGAAAATGGGGCGCCATAAATAATACTATTGTCTCCATTTGAGGTATTGGATATTACGTAATTGTCAAAACTTAATCCTGGATACTCAGGTTGAGTGGAATTGAGTTGGGTTGGTTTTCCGGCATTTGAAGTTTTAAAATCGTAAGTAAGAATATTGTCATGAAGAATTATGCCGCTAGGCGAACAACCGTAATAATTCCCTAAATCTTCCCAGACCCAACCTTTGGGAGCCCCTTGATAACCAAATTCGGAAGCATCGACAATAACGCGTCCTGAGACTGTTTTAATTCCTTTGTTTTTAATTGCAGTCGTCCATTCGTCAATTAGGGTACTTGAGTATTCTGTGTCATGAGTATATCGACTTCCTAGTGAAGGATCTCCGCCACCTCTTACTATGATGTCTCCGTTTAAAACTCCGTTTGGGTCTATAGTTCCATTCGTATAAATTCGAGTTTGAAATTTATAATCAGGGCCCAGAACCTCAAGAGATGTAATGGTTGAGAAAAGTTTAACGATGCTAGCTGGAGTTAAATTTTGATCTCCATTTTTTTCAAAAAGCACTTTTCCAGTAGTAGCATCTTTGACGCAAACGGACATTGATGCGGACTTCATTGCCCAATTGTTGCTCAGTTTTTCTATACTTTCTTCAATGGTATTTTGAGCTTGCACAAACTGCACACAAATCAAAACAAAAATAAAAAAGGGAATTCTAATTTTCATATAAATTAAGTATTTTGTAACGAAGTTGAGTTTTTTTTCAATAGTTCGCAACTCCTCACTGGTAATCAACGTCAATATGGTAATTAATTATTTGTTAATTATCCGATAAAGGATGAAGGATAAATGTAAATTCGCAAGATTAAGAGCAATTTAAATGCCAAAAGTACTAAGGATAATTAATCGATTCAATTTAGGGGGACCAACTTACAATGTTGCCTATCTAACTCGTTATCTCAATCACGGTTTCGAAACCAAATTGATTGGTGGTGTGTCTGATAAAGGGGAGGCAGATTCGATGCATATTCTTAACTCACAGGGTTTATACCCAGAGACTATTGAAAACTTAAAACGGAATCCAAATATCAAGGACGACATCGCAGCTTATAGATGTATCAAGCAGATTATTCAAGAATATAAGCCAGACATTGTTCATACCCACGCATCAAAAGCAGGGGCACTTGGACGATTGGCTGCAGCAAACTTAAAAGTACCAATTGTTGTGCATACTTACCATGGAAACGTTTTTCAAGGATATTTTGGTAAAATAAGTTCGACAATTTTTAAAATAATCGAAAGATGGTTAGCTCGAAAAACGGATGGAATTGTTGCAATTTCTCCTCAGCAAGAAAATGAACTAAGCGAAAAACACCAGATTTGTAAAAAGGAAAAAATCAGGGTAATTCCCTTGGGTTTTGATTTAAGCCGTTTTAGTGAGAACAAGGAAGAAAAAAGGATTTTAACTCGAGAGAAATACAACCTAAAAGATGACGACCTTGCCATTGCGATAATCGGTCGTTTAGCTCCAGTAAAAAATCATGTATTCTTTATTGACACGGTTTTTAAAGCAGCCAAAATCACTCAAAAATCACTCAAAGTATTTGTTGTAGGTGATGGAGAAGAACGAGGAAATATTGAAGAAATTATCAGTAAAAAAACTTTACCAAAAAATTTAGAGTTTGTTTTTACTTCTTGGGTTAAAGAAATGGATGTTTTCAATGCCGGGATGGATATCATTTGTTTAACCTCTAAAAATGAAGGCACCCCAGTCAGCTTGATCGAAGCACAGGCCTCCGGCGTGGCAGTTTTGTCTACCGATGTTGGCGGAGTTAGAGATGTCGTTGATCACGATAAAACGGGTATTATTGTACCTCCAAACCGCATTGATCTGTTCGTTGAAAAATTACTAGTTTTAATCGAAGACAAACAAAAACGCGATTTTATGTCACAAAATGGCTGGAATTACGTAAAAGATAAATTCCACTACCAAAAGTTGGTCGACAACATGGAAAGATTTTATCTTGAATTGCTTGAAAAGAAATATGAAACAAAGACTTAAAGTATTGGGTTTGTTAGGAGGTTTGGTTTTAACCGTCCTTTCTTCTTGTACAATAAACAGTCATATAATGTTTAAAAGCCCCTTGGGTGAATATGCTGAATTAGATTCTTTGCCTATCGTTCCTAAAACTGAGTATGCAATCGGGTTGAACGATAAAATCATCTTTAGTCTTTCCACAAATAACGGTCAAAAACAAATTGAAGGACTCTTTAATATTGCTGCCAGCGGCAGCGGTAATAGTCAATCTCCCGAATACGTAGTTAGGCCAGATAGCACGATAGAATTGCCTTTGTTGGGCAAAGTAAAGGTTGTCGGACTTTCGGTGAGCGAATTAGAAGATTTTCTAGAAAATAAATTCTCGAAGACCTATAAAGATCCATTTGTTCAGGCTAATGTGACCAACAAAAGAGTAATTGTTTTTCCGGGGACTGGTGGTTCGGCCAAGGTAATCAATCTAATTAACGAAAACACAACCTTAATCGAGGTAATTGCTTTGGCAGGTGGAATACCCGTTCAAGGAAAAGCCAATAGCATAAAATTAATGCGCAAGGTAAATGGCGAACGAAAGATTTATAATATAGATTTGAGCACCATTGAAGGTCTACCCTTCGCGGATATGGTTTTGCAGGCAAATGATTATATTTATGTTGAACCAAAGCCTCAATTGGCAAGTGCAGCTCTTCGGGAAATCGCACCAATATTCTCATTATTGTCGAGTGTTTTGGTGGTATTTACCATATTAACCACGTTAAAATAGCAAAATGGCAAAAGAAAGTTTTTTTGTAACCAAAGATTTTGACGCGCAGATAGTAAGAACGGTTCTAAAACGACACTGGTGGTTAATGGCGCTATGCTTAATTATTGCAGGTGTAACTTCTTTCTTTTATTTAAGATATACAAAACCAGTTTATCAATCCAATATGTTAATTCAATTGGAGTCAAAGGATAGAGCTAAGGACATTTTTCAAATCGAAAGTATAAATCCTGACCCCTCCAGTTTCAGTTCAGATATTGAGTTGCTCCGGTCGCAATTGTTGTTTGAATTGGCGCTAAGAAACATGGATATTAACGTGTCCACTTACCTCAAAGGAAATATATTAACGGAAGAAAGATATAGACAAGGTTCGTTTAACGTTAGGGCATACGAACTCAAAGACTCGTCATTAATTGACCTACCGATTAACGTTACTTTTAAAAATCAAAAAATCAGTTTAGATTATCTAAAAGGAACTCAAAAATTTACGACATCGGGCAAAAGCGGAGAACATTTTGTTACCCCGCATTTTGACATTGTGGTTAACGTTTCGAGTTATGAGGGATTAAATGAGTTGCTGAATCAAAATGAGTTTTATTTTACTTTTAATAGCATAGAGTCCCTTTCTTCAAAGTTTTTAAAGAATCTTACGATAACACCCTTGGACCCGAATGCTCAAACCATCGACCTTCAATTTAGAGCCTACAATCCAGTTTTTTGTCGCGATTTATTGAATTCTTTGTCCAATAGCTTCTTTAATTATGATTTAGAATTGAAGAAAAGAAGTAGTGATAATATTTTGAATTTTATTGACACACAGTTAGACAGTTTAAGTATTGAGTTAATAACATCGAAGGATAGCTTAATGACTTTTCAACGAAGGTCCAATCTAATTAACCCGGAGTCAGGTAGTGATAAATTGGGTTCTAAGGCAATTATTCTTCAAGAAGAAATGATTGCTATCGAAGTAGAGATGAGATTACTTTCTGATGTTGAAAGCCAGATAAAATCTTCACCAAATCGATTAGACATTTATCGACTTATTCCTGAGTTTACGGGCATGAGATATTCAACTTCACTATCAAGAGAGGTAGAGGATTTACATAAAATAATGGAAACGAAGGAAGATTTGCTTTATGTTGTTACCGATAACAATCCTGAAATAATTTCCATTAACCAAAAGATAAAAAGTAAGACGGCGTCCATTTTGAGAAGTATAGACATTGTGCAAAATCGTTTACTGAAAAATGGAAGGGTACTTCGTGATAAATTAGCAGAGGTCGAAGCAGCAATGTACAAAATGCCAGAGAAGAAAATGGAATATTCTCGACTCAAAAACATTCAAGACCTCAATGAAAAATACTTCAGTATGCTTACGGAAAAGAAAGTGATCTATGGTATTTCAGAAGCGGGGTACTCCAGCTCAAATCGAGTCTTACGAAGAGCTGAGGTAGCTGATAATCCAGTTAAACCAAACAAGGGAAAGGTCTACAGCGCATTGTTTGCAATCGGGACGATTTTAGGTGTTGTAATATTATTTCTTTTCTACGTAAGTTTCAACGAAATCAGTTATCTAGATGATTTAAAGAAAATTCTACCTTCGTCAATGTCTTACCTTGGCACAATACCACTCGCAAAGAATGAGACTATCGGGTTTTCTCGATTATTAATTGCTGAAAACCCGAAATCGGTTTTGGCTGAAGCATTGAGAAACATTCGTACGAATCTCAACTTTGTAGATAACGAATATAAAACAATCGCGATAACGTCATCAATCTCTGGTGAAGGAAAAACTTTCGTGGCGCTTAACTTAGCAGGAATTATTGCGATTTCAGGTAAAAAAGTAGCGTTGATTGACTTAGATTTAAGAAAGCCAAAAGTGCATTTGGCGCTAGGAGTTGACAATATCATTGGTATGAGTACTGTCATTATAAAACAGAGTACTTGGCAAGAATGTGTGCAGAAATCTGAAGTTGAAAACCTTGACGTTATTACAGCTGGTCCGCTACCTCCAAATCCGTCTGAATTGATTTTAAGTCGAGAATTTTCAAAAGTAATTAGTGAAATGGAGAAAGTATACGACGTTATTATTTTTGATAACCCACCGATCGGAATTGTATCTGATGGGGTAAGTGTCATGACAAAAGCAGATGTTCCTATTTACGTTTTTAAATCTCATTTTTCAAAAAGAAGTTTTACCGAAAGAGTAATCGAATTGACGGAAGTACAAAAAGTGAAAAAATTGAGTATTATACTAAATGGTGTCATTAGTACGAACAATTCTTATGGCTATCAATACGCTGAAAACAGCGATTATTTTGAAGAAAACATTAAAAAGAAGTCATTTTTAAAAAGAATTTTAGGCCGATGAAAATTACAAAAGGAAGCATGAGCGGTTTGTTGATAATCGAACCAAGAGTGTTTGAAGACGAGAGAGGCTATTTTTTTGAAAGTTTTAATCTTGAAGTATTTCAAAAACATCATGAGTCGCCTGTGATATTTTGCCAAGACAATGAATCAAAGTCTAATAAAGGTATCATTAGAGGATTGCATTTTCAAGCACCACCTATGGCGCAAGGTAAATTAGTTCGTGTGGTAAAAGGCTCAGTAAGAGATGTAGTAGTCGACATAAGGAAGTCCTCACCAACTTACGGACAAAAATTTGAGATAATTCTTAGTGAAAAAAATAAAATCCAATTGTATCTTCCACCTGGATTTGCACATGGGTTTTCAGCTTTAGAGGATGAAACGATTTTTTCTTATAAATGCACTGAATATTATGCTCCTGAAACAGAGCGATGTATTCTTTATAATGATGAAGATTTAAATATTGATTGGGGAGTGACTCAGGAAATTGTCTCTCAAAAGGACTTAATCGGAACCAAATTCAAAAACATTAATAGCCCATTTAGTTAACCATGATCGGATACATTTGTTTAATATTAGGTCTTAACATTTTCGCAAGTGCACTTGGAAATTTCTTATTGCTTTCTTTTGCCAAAACATTGGGGATTAGAAACAAAAACAACATCCAAATTCGTTGGAGTAATGAATCAAAACCGTCTTTAGGTGGGGTGAGTTTATACATTGTCTTTTTGTTTAGTGCCCTAATCACTTTGTTGGTTTTTGCAGAAGAATTGGAGGCAGCACAATTGCAATTTATCGGACTCGTTTTGGCGGCAACTTTGGGTTTTGCAATGGGTATTGCCGATGATGCTTACGATACGAAACCCAAACTTAAGTTGCTTGTTCAAATTTCTTGTGGGGTGATTTTTATTCTTACGGAAAACGTTTTAAAAGTCACGGACATTGACTGGGTCAATTATAGCTTGACCATTATTTGGGTTTTGACCCTAATGAACTCTTTAAACATGCTGGATAATATGGATGGGATCACGGGTACAACTTGTGTATTCGTTCTTATTTCGTGTTTATTTGTTCACTGGTTAAACACCGGGGCATTCCTCGATATTTGGTCTGTTTTGATATTGTCATTTATAGGCACGCTAATCGGATTTCTATTTTTTAATGTGCATCCTTCTCGAATTTTCATGGGAGATGGTGGTAGTCAATTGGTTGGTGTTATCGTTGCGTTTTTCACGACAAAATTCCTAATTAACCACCAGTTAGGAGACGATTCGTTTAATGGTTTAGGCCTTGTTCTTGCTCTTGTTGCCTTGACCCCGTCAGCTGTCGACACCTTAACGGTTGTAATCAATCGCTTGCGCAAAGGAAAATCTCCAATGCTTGGAGGAAAAGATCATACAACCCACCATCTCGTTTATGCGGGTTTAAATGATTATAAAGTTTGGTTAGTTTTTGTACTAATTGGTTTGCTGTCTTGCGTTACTTGTGTTTTTGTAGCCGAAATGTATCCTGAGTATGGTGGATTTTCGCTCTTTTTAGGCATCTCCTTTTTCACATTGATTTTCATTTTATTATACAAGAATACTATCAAGTATAAACAACCTTGATTTACATTTTTAGTTTCTTATTTTTGTAAGTGAAAATGAGAAATAAAATCCAAGATAAATTTATTATGATTGCTTTGTTAGCCTTGTTTGGCCTTACAAATTGCAATCTAAAAACGGAGGCTTCTCTCATAAATAGAAATTCAAGAACTTCCCTTCAAACAAATACCTTTGGCCTTCCAGAAATCCCTGAATCTATGATGTTTGCTGGTGAAAAAATCATTTTAACTGATTTGGATATCAAAGAAAGACTGGATAGAGAACTGCATGCCTTGGCCTATTATCATTCTTATATCTCCTTTTCTTTTAAAAGGGCCAATAGATATTTCTCCGATATTGAAGAAATTTTAGAATCAGAGAATATCCCTACTGATTTAAAATACTTGACGATTATTGAGTCAAATTTAGATCAAGCAACAAGTCCGTCTGGAGCCAAAGGTTTTTGGCAATTTATGCCTACAACAGGTGCTGAATATGGACTACAAATAGATGATTTTGTTGATGAGAGATTGGATATTGAGAAAAGTAGTATTGCTGCTGCCAAATATCTTAAAAACGCTAAACAGAATTTTGATTCTTGGTTATCCGTAGCTGCCTCATACAACAGGGGAGTTCAAGGTATGCTTAACGACTTTAAGCAACAAAAAGCCAACCATGTTTTTGATTTGTATCTCAATACGGAAACGGCACGGTATGTGTTTAGAATGTTGGCGGTTAAGTTGATTTTTGAAAACCCAAAAGATTTTGGTTTTGCCCCTGACAAAATGGAATTGTACCCTAAGGTTGAGACTGTGAAAATTAAAGTCACAACACCTATAGATACCCTTGTAAAATGGTCATTAGATAAAGGTTTTAATTATAAAATTGTTAAGAATCTAAACCCATGGATTCTTCAGAAATCTTTACCAAAACCTAAGGGTTTTTATCAAATTACTCTTCCTGCTTCATCCAAACAAATAGGCGTATATCGTAAATAAAATGGCGGACAATTCAATAAAAATTTACGGTGCGAAGGAGCATAATCTAAAAAATGTCGACCTCGAAATTCCACGCAATAAACTGGTTGTTTTCACTGGTCTAAGCGGCAGCGGGAAATCTTCTTTGGCATTCGATACACTTTATGCGGAGGGTCAAAGAAGGTATATCGAAACGTTTTCTGCTTACGCACGTCAGTTTTTAGGCGGACTAGAGCGACCAGATGTTGATAAAATTGAAGGTTTGAGTCCGGTTATAGCCATCGAACAAAAAACCATATCCCGCAGTCCCAGATCAACCGTTGGTACAATAACCGAAATCTACGATTTCCTTAGATTACTCTACGCCCGTATCGGAGAAGCTTATTCTTACGAGACCGGCGAAAAAATGGTCAAGTATTCTGATGATCAAATTGTGGATTTAATCATTGAGAAATACGAGGGCAAAAAAGTAGTTCTCTTAGCGCCTAAAGTCAAGGGGCGTAAAGGTCATTATAGAGAGTTGTTTGACCAACTATTAAAATCGGGCTTCACCAAGGTTTGGATAGATGGGGAGATTAAAGAAATTGAAAAAGGAATGCGTCTGGATCGATACAAAATCCACGATATTTCTTTAGTAGTAGATCGATTATTGATTAACAACAAAGACCGAAAAAGAATTAGTGAATCTGTTGTGGCTGCAATGAGACAAGGCAGCAAGGCGATGATGGTTATGGATTTTGAAACGGAAGAAATAAAACATTTTAGCCGCACTTTGATGTGTCCGACTACAGGTATTAGTTACCCCGAACCCGAACCAAGTTTGTTCTCATTCAATTCCCCTTACGGTGCTTGTCAAGAATGCAGTGGATTGGGTGAAGTAGTAGAAGTCGATATCACCAAAATTATTCCTGACCCTAATCTGTCGATTAAGAAAGGCGGTTTGGATCCGATTGGTGAGTACAAACGAACATGGGTTTTTGAGAAAATAGATTCTTATTTAGACATAGAAGGCTATACCCTAAACACGCCTTTAAAAGAAATTCCTGACGAAATAATAAAGGTGCTTTTGTACGGGAATGAGGGCATAGAAAGATCCAAAAAGGAAACATTTATAAGTTTTGAAGGGTTAGTAAACTTTCTTTCTCGACATTCTGAAGAAGGGTCTGCCCCAATTCAAAGATGGGCAACTAGCTTTATGAATAAGGTTATTTGTCCAGAATGCAAAGGTGCTAGATTGAAGAAAGAGGCCTTGCATTTTAAACTGAACGGCAAAAACATTGGCGAGTTAGCCGCACTTGATTTGAGTGATTTGATGTTGTTTTTTAAAGAACTTCAGCCTTTGCTTACCGCATCTCAAAAATTGATTGGAACGGAGATTCTTAAAGAAATCAACGGAAGATTGAGCTTTGTTTTGGATGTGGGATTAAACTATTTGACCTTACACCGTTCGGCAAAGACATTATCCGGCGGTGAAGCACAACGAATTCGTTTGGCAAATCAAATTGGATCAGAGTTGATGAACGTGTTGTACGTATTGGACGAACCGTCTATCGGTCTGCACCAACGAGACAATACTCGCTTAATAAACTCACTTCTTAAATTGCGCGATGCTGGGAACTCTGTTATTGTCGTCGAACACGACAAAGAAATGATGGAAGTTGCTGATTTTATTGTAGACATTGGGCCCGGAGCGGGAGTGCATGGAGGTCGTATTGTCAATGCAGCGCCTTATGATAAATTAGTTACCACAGACTCGATTACAACGAAGTATTTGAGAGGTGAATTGTCCATCGAAACACCAAAAACTAGAAGAAAAGGGAATGGAAAGAAATTGTCCTTACTCGGCGCCTCAGGGCACAATTTAAAGAATGTTGATCTGCATATTCCTTTGGGTACTTTTACATGCGTGACCGGGGTTTCTGGTTCGGGTAAATCTTCTTTAATCAACCAAACACTCTACCCAATTTTGATGAAAGAAATTTATCGAGGAGTTAAAAAGCCATTGCCATACAAGAAAGTCAAGGGAATTGAGCATTTGGATAAGGTAATTGAGATTGACCAAAGCCCGATTGGTCGCACCCCAAGATCAAATCCGGCAACTTATACAAAAGTTTTTGATGAAATAAGAAGCCTTTACGCGACTTTACCTGAAGCTCAAATTAGAGGTTATAAACCCGGCAGATTTTCTTTCAATGTAAAAGGAGGTAGGTGTGAAACTTGTAGAGGAGGTGGATTAAAAGTGGTAGAAATGAACTTTCTTCCCGATGTATATGTGGAATGTGAAACTTGCGATGGGAAAAGGTACAATACTGAGACCTTAGAAATTAGATACAAAGGAAAGTCCATTTCAGATGTTTTAAAAATGAACATTACCGATGCAGCCGTTTTCTTTGAAAAAGTTCCTAAAATTAAAAGAGTCTTAGATACATTGGTTTCTGTGGGGCTGGGATATGTTTCTTTGGGTCAGCCTTCCACTACCATTTCGGGTGGAGAAGCACAAAGGGTTAAGCTGTCTTCAGAGCTTTGTAAGAGGTCGACGGGTAATACCATGTATATTTTAGATGAACCGTCAACAGGACTGCATTTTGAGGACATAAGAGTGCTTTTAGAGGTGTTGCAAAGGCTAGTTGAAGAAGGAAATACCGTTGTGGTGATCGAGCACAACTTAGATATAGTAAAAGTAGCAGATTACATTATTGACGTTGGACCAGAAGGAGGAAAGGCCGGAGGTATTATTATTGCTGAAGGAACACCTGAAGGTTTAATTAAAAAATATAAGGACACTTCCCATACTGCTAAGTATTTAGCCCTTGAATTATAGTTCGTTTAATTCATTTTTTCTCAATTAGAAAAGCTATTTTTACGTAAGAACTATTAGAAAACCTTAAACACAATCTAAAATGAAAAAAAGCTCATTACACATATGTTTTATTGGACTAGGCTTTGTGTCAATTATCATTCTAGGGGCTTGTAAAAAAGTTGCTTTTGATAAGATTGCCTCTTCAGCCTTCTCGCCAACGATGGCAGTACCAATAGGTTTTGCAGAATTCGGGATTTATGAAGTTTTATCAAGTAATGACTCAAACTCTATAATCGTATCTGGTTCAGACGGCGCTTTGTCTCTTGTCTATACGAATAGATTGGACTTAAAAACTGCAGGGGAATTGATTACTATCCCCAATCAAAACGTTGCTTTCAATTCTTCATCAGGAGGATACGGAGTTGCTGCAACACCTTCTTATTCGGGAACACAAACCATAAATTCTTCACAAGAGAACTCTTTAAATCCGGGTGATGCATTGTTTAAGTTTACCGAAATCGACTTTAGATCTGGGGATTTAACCGTTACGGCTTCCTCAACGATGATGCACGATTTAGAATTTGTGTTAACCTTCCCTGATTTGACCATTGCAGGAGTGCCTGTGACACGAACCATTTCTTTGGTCTATGCTGGCGTTCCAATGTCTGGGACAGCAACAGTCAATTTAAATAACGCCTTATTGAATTTGGCTGCTGGATCAAATGGATTCAACGATGTAAGCGTTGATTTAGAGATCACAATTAATGGCCAAGGAAATCCTATTACTGGCAATGAATCTATTGATGTGGGCTTAAACTTTAATTCTATAGACTTTGATGTAATAAGAGGTGACTTTGGAAATCAACAATTGTTTGACGTTCAAGACACCATAGCTATTAAGTTCTTTGACGGCATCCCTGGTGGGACATTACAGTTTACTGACCCCTCCTTGCGATTCCGATTTATGAATTCATTTGGAATTCCTTTAGGGTTAAATATAAATGAGATAAAAAGCATTGAAGATAATAACGGGAATGAGGTTATGCTCACGGGCTTCGATCCTACTTTTGATATTGACGCTGCAACATCTCCGGGCTTAACTCAAACTTCAACATTGACGTTAAGTAATTCAAACACTCAGAATATTAACAGCATTTTTAACTTGACACCCAAAAGGTTGATTTTTGATATAAATGGCGAAACTAACCCTTCAGGTCCAGCAAATAATTTTGTAGCCAATGAAAGTAGATTAAGCGTTGAAGGCACATTGAATTTACCTTTGGAAGGTTATGCTGCAGGTTTTACGGTAACTGATACGGTAGAGTTTGGCCAAACATTTGACTCGATAAATGTTGAGTACGTCGAGTTTAGAATTATTACTGACAACGGCTTCCCTATTGAAATCAATGTCGATATCGTCATGTTGGATATTAATTACAACGAGTTAGGCAAATTGAGCGAAAACTCCCAAATTGTCGGTGCAGCGCCAGTGGGTGTATCAGGAAGAGTTACTGAAAATAATAAAAAGATAACAGATATACGGATCGATAATTCGAAACTATCCATTTTTAATCAAACGAAATACATCAAGTTTTCTGTTGGAGGTCAAACCTATAATGGTAATTTGAACCAAGTGGTAAAAATGTTTGAGGACTATAAAATCAAAGTGAATCTTGGGATCAAGGGTCAGTTTAACATTGAAATTTAATTAAAGCTATTAAAATGATATTAAAAAAGACAATTGGTGCAGTTTTAATTTGTTTGTTATTTACACAAGCACATGCCCAAAAGAATTATAGTTTTATTGGGTTCCAATGTTTACCGCAAGCCCATAGTTTTAACCCTGCTTTAAATGCAAACAACAAGGTTTACATCAACTTTGGTTTAGGTTCACATAGCTTAGGCTTTACTCACTCGGGATTTCGATTAAACGATTTAATAGTCGCGAGGCCTCAGGATGACTCTTTGACTTTTGACGTAGCAAATGCGTTGAGTAAAACTAAGGATCTAAATTACATGGATTTTAATGTAAAAAGCGAACTTTTAGCGCTCGGAATCAATTCTGGAAAACGATATTTTTCATTTACAG
>JBLIKY010000003.1:0-37734 GCA_047637535.1 Lentimonas sp. | reverse complement strand
GAAGACAGACGAACAAAATGGAACCTACGTAGAATTCATACCCGACGAATCCGTGTTTAAAAAGTATGCCTACAAAACGGCTTACTTAGAAAAAATGATTTGGAATTATTGCTACCTCAACAGAGGATTGGCAATCTATTTTAATAAACAGAAGTTTCAATCCAAAGACGGACTAAAAGACTTGTTGGATAACAACATGGATGGCGACCCGCTTTACCCAATCATCCACTTGGATGGTGAAGATATCGAAGTGGCATTTACACACGGTCGCACGTACGGAGAGGATTATTATTCTTTTGTAAACGGTCAACACACGACGCAAGGGGGTACACATCAAAGTGCTTTTAGAGAATCAATGGCGAAGGTGATTCGTGATTTTTACGGCAAGAATTACGAGGCTTCAGATATTCGTCAATCCATCGTTGCGGCAATTGCTGTGAAGGTGGTTGAACCTATTTTTGAATCTCAAACGAAGACGAAACTTGGTTCACAGGAGATCGAACCAGGAGGGAAGTCCATGCGGGCATTTATCAACGACTTCTTAAAGGATAAGCTTGATAATTATTTGCATAAAAACCCCAACGTTGCAGATATTATAGAGAAGAAGATCAAACAATCGGAAAAGGAAAGAAAAGAACTTTCTGGAATCCGAAAACTGGCGAGAGACAGAGCTAAAAAATCAAGCCTGCACAATAAGAAATTAAGAGATTGTCGAGTTCACTTTACAGACGTGAAAAACGAAAGAGCCGAAGAGACAACTCTGTTTATAACGGAGGGAGACTCGGCCAGTGGTTCGATCACCAAGTCAAGAGACGTCAATACGCAAGCAGTATTCTCATTAAAGGGAAAGCCGCTCAACTGTTACGGTTTGACCAAGAAAGTGGTTTACGAAAACGAGGAGTTTAACCTCATTCAAGCTGCCTTGGAAATAGAAGACGACATGGATGACCTGCGATACAACAAAATCGTGATCGCAACAGATGCCGACGTCGATGGAATGCACATTCGTATGTTGTTGTTGACTTTCTTTCTTCAGTTTTTTCCTGATTTAGTGAAAAGAAATCACGTTTACGTATTACAAACTCCGCTTTTTAGAGTGAGAAATAAAACCAAAACTTTCTATTGTTATTCTCAAGAAGAACGAAGAAAAGCAATGGAAGAATGTGGTAAGAATCCAGAGATTACACGGTTTAAAGGACTCGGGGAGATTTCTCCAGATGAATTTAAGCATTTCATTGGGGAAGATATCCGCCTCGAACCCGTATTCTTAACCAAGGATGCCTCGATAGACGAAATTCTTTCTTATTACATGGGTAAAAACACTCCGGATCGACAAGAATTTATCATCAAAAACCTTCGTGTAGAGGGGGAGATCGATGAAGAAGAAATCATAGAAAAAGCTTCCTAAGAAATGGCAGAAGACGAAAAAGACGACCAGTTAGAAAATCAAGATTCTACTGATAACAACGAAAATACTCTACCTGAAAAGCAAATTGACGACAAGATCATTCCACTGAGTGGTTTGTATCAAAATTGGTTTTTAGATTATGCTTCTTACGTAATACTGGAAAGAGCCGTTCCTGGGCTTTTTGACGGACTAAAACCAGTGCAACGACGAATTCTCCATTCAATGAAAGAAATGGATGACGGACGTTACAACAAGGTCGCCAATGTCATAGGAAACACGATGAAGTATCACCCTCACGGAGATGCTTCTATTGGGGATGCATTAGTGCAATTGGGCCAAAAAGATTTACTCATCGACTGCCAAGGTAACTGGGGTAATACTTTAACCGGAGATAGCGCTGCAGCACCTAGGTACATTGAGGCTAGATTGTCAAAATTCGCTAACCACGTTGTCTTTAACCCAAAAACGACCAATTGGCTTTCTTCTTATGATGGAAGAAATAAAGAACCTGAAAATTTACCAGTAAAATTCCCTTTGCTTTTAGCTCAAGGTGCTGAGGGTATTGCTGTTGGTATGGCGTGTAAGTTCTTGCCGCATAATTTTATCGAATTGATCGAACAATCCATCAATCACCTGCGCGGTAAGAAAGTCGAATTGATTCCTGATTTTCCAAACGGTGGAATGGCTGATTTTAGCAATTACAACGACGGGTTGAGAGGGGGGAAGGTAAGAATTAGAGCTAAAATCAAGAAGGTCGACAACAAGACTTTGATTGTACACGAGATTCCACACGGTACCACTACAGGTTCGTTAATTGAAAGTGTCATCAAGGCAAACGATAAAGGCAAAATTAAAGTCAAAAAAATCGAGGACAATACAGCGGCTGATGTTGAGGTGATGATTCACCTTGCACCTGGTGTTTCTCCTGATAAGATGATTGATGCTCTTTATGCATTCACGGATTGTGAAGTTTCATACTCGCCAAACAGTTCGATTATTGACAACGACACACCAAGATTCTTGGGGGTCTCTGAAATACTTAGAATTAATACGGATAATACAGTTTTCTTACTCAAACGCGAGTTGGAGATCAGACTGGATGAATTGGAAAATCAATGGCATTTTTCAACCTTGGAGAAAATCTTTATCCAAGAAGAAATGTACATCGACTTTAAGCTTTATAGCGACAAAGAAAGCTTGTTTGCTTACATGTACGACCGATTTAAACCGTTTAAGAATAAACTGATACGAGAAATAACTGATGAAGATTTGCAAAAGTTGACGCAAATTCAAATGATTCGTATCACGCGATTTGATACCGATAAAGCCGATGATAATATCCTGAAAATTGAAGCTGAAATGGCTGAAGTGAAAGAAAAGCTTGCCAACTTGGTCAATCATGCCATTGAGTATTTCAAAGATTTAAAGAAAAGATTCGGAGAAGGAAAAGAAAGAAAAACTGAGGTCAAAATTTTCGATACCATCAATGCATCCAAAGTCATTATTGCCAATCGTAAATTATACGTTGACTTTAACGAAGGGTTTATTGGTTATAGCTTGAAGAAAGTAGACTCTATAGGAGATTGCTCTGAAATCGATGACGTCATTCTTTTCTTCGATACAGGAAAAATGATGATAACCAAAGTAGCCGATAAAAAATTCGTCGGAAAAGGAATCATCCATGCCCAAGTATGGAAAAAAGGGGACAAGCGCACTATATATCACATGATGTATCAAGACGGCGCTGGCGGTTCGACAATGATGAAACGTTTTTATGTCAACACTGTAACTCGCGATACCGAGTACGATTTAACAAACGGTACGAAAAATTCTAAACTTTTGTATTTTTCCGTTCATCCGAATGGAGAGAAAGAAGTTGTGACCATTCACCTGAGACCAAGGCCTCATTTAAAACGTTTGCGTTTTGACGTTGACCTAGGTGACCTTTTAATCAAAGGACGCGCGTCTAAAGGTAATCGCGTTACAAAAGAAATTATTCAAAAAATCATTCAGAAAGAAGTTGGTGGTTCGACCCTTGCTGCTAGAAAAATCTGGTTTGATAACGTGGTAGGTCGACTTAATGATGACAATAGAGGTAAATTCTTAGGACAATTTAAAGGAGAGGAAAAGATTTTGACCTTGTATAAATCTGGAGACTATAGACTGACTAACTTCGATTTATCTACTCATTTTGACGAGGACTTGCTGCACATTGAAAAATGGCATCCAGAAAGACCTATTTCGGCGGTGTACTACGATGCTGAAAAAGATTTGCGTTATGTAAAACGATTCTTGTGTGAAGTCACTACGGATAAAAAAGTTAGTTTCATCTCGGAAAGCGAAGGGTCAACCTTGGACTGTGTAACTACTGCGTACAAGCCAATGGCTAAGTTGGTTTATAACAAACTTCTTAAAGAGACTAAAAACCTTCCTGATTTAGAGATTGATTTGGAAGAGTTTATAGACATCAAAGGAATGAAAGCACAAGGGAATCAACTGACGAAGCTAAAAGTGAAGGAAGTTGTTTTGACTCATGCAATAGAGGGGGACGAACCTTGGCCAGAAGTTAAGAATGAAACACCAAAACAAGATGATGAGGAAACAGAGGAAGATCAGGACAAGCCCTCAGACGACGACACTCCAACCATAGAATGGGATATGACAAAACCAGACGATGATGATCAACCAAAATTATTTTAAAAAAGAACCCCTGACGCTGAAACGACAGGGGTTTTTTGGTTTGTTGTTGAAGGTAGGTCAATTGAACTGAACAAAACTGAAGAAATCGAACAATTTCATTTGACTTATAATTTCAATTAATTAAGGATAATCAAAAACTTAAACATTAATCTCCTTCATCATACTTACGTGAATATCTGAATATTGGATTGTAGGAGCAAAAAAAAATCCCTCTTGATCAACAAAGTTGAATAAGAGGGATTCATATGAGTTATTAATCGGTGCCTATTATTTTGGCAACATTACTGCATCAATTACGTGAGTTACACCATTAGATGAAATAACATTTGGAATAGTAACGACTGCGTTGTTGATGTAACATTTACCATCTTTTAATGAAACAGATAATTCTTGTCCATTAACAGTTTTTATTTTTTGACCGTCTTTCAAGTCACTAGCCATCAATGCACCAGCAACAACGTGATAGGTTAAAATAGAAGTCAATTTCGCTTTGTTTTCTGGCATAACCAAAGTTTCAACAGTTCCAGCTGGTAATTTACCGAATGCTGCGTCAGTTGGAGCAAATACTGTAAACGGACCTTCACTTTTCAAAGTTTCAACTAAACCAGCAGCTGTAACAGCAGCAACCAACGTTGTTACATTGTCAGCGTTCACAGCGTTATCAACGATATCCAAAGATGGAACCATTTTCGCACCACCTACCATTACAAATGGCTCTTCTTCAACTGTTTCTTCCATTGGCATTTCAGCTGCCATTGTCTCTTCAGCCATTGTTTCTTCATTCGATCCACAGCTAGTCAATCCAAAAGTAAGTGCTAACGTTAATACGGATAGGTTTAAAAAAGTTTTTTTCATTTTAATTATTTAAGAGTTATGACATATCTACGCCCTCAACGAATTTGTGGATTTTAAAATGTTAATTTAATTTTTATTTTACCATAAATAGGGAGGTGTAGACCAAAAAAAAGCGCCAACCTGTGTTGACGCTTTAAATTATCTTGCCTTAATGTTACATAACAACATTCGTTTCCTTATCAAATCGCTTGTAAGAAATGAAAACTGCAATCAAGGCCAATATTAGCATGATTGTGAAGCTTAGTATTAAATAACCAGGTTCTAAGGTTCCTGCAATTAACTCCTTCGTAGATAACACTACATTAACCACAGGAATACAAGCCGTTACTGCATTGAGTTCTATGCCCGGAAATAAGCCGACCATTGCTGGTAACAACATTACGATGTTCAGTGGAGTGATTATGCTTTGTGCTTCTTTAAAACTCTTGGCGTAAATGGCTATTGGAACCATTACCCCAGCAAAAAAGATTGTAAGCGGAAGCAACAGTAAGAACAACATTAATATAAAGCCAAGACTCAATATACTTCTTACAACGGCCAAAATTTGCTCGTTGTCTACCAATTGAAACACTTCTATTGATAAGTAAAGCCCGATCAAGGCACAGGTTGCGGCGACGAGTCCTGACAAAACAACTACTCCCATCTTGCCAAACAACAATTGCCATCTAGCAACAGGCGTGGTTAATAGAGTTTCAATCGTTCCTCTTTCTTTCTCTCCTGTAAAAAGGTCAATCGCAGGATACATACATCCAATGAATCCAAATGCGATAAATAGATAAGGAAGAATACCTCCAGCTAGTTTTCCAATCATTTCTTTACTCGAGGCTAGATTGGTGTAGTTGGCTTTAAAAGGAGTTACTTTTTCTGTGTCAATCTCTAATTTCTTGTATCGTTCTTTCTTTGCCTTGGCTTCAATAAAGTCAATATATTTTTCTGCTCGGTCTGATATACCTAGGTCTGCTGCATTATAAAAGACATCAAAATCTGCTGTTTTAAGCTTCATCTCTTGTGCTGCGAAATCATTTGGAATGAATAAGCCCAATTGCAGTGAATCTGATCTAAGGTCAGCCAACATAGATGCTGCATCTGCATAGGGGATTAAATCATGTTTGCCCAATTCCTCCGGCATCAGAGTAAAACCGTTAATAATTGTAGTGTTTGAATCACCAACAAATCCGATTCTTAGCACCTTTTCAGCCGCTTCTTTTTCAAATTTGGAAGAAATCCCCATGACCAAATTTAGTATGATTGGGAATACTAATACGGGAATTACGATCATCATCAATAAGGTACGCTTGTCTCTTAGCGTGTCCTTTAGTTCTTTTAAAAATATTTTTGTAATCATGCTAATTGACTATTGGATTCGTTGATAATTCGAATGAATTCCCCTGTTAAACTGCTGGATTGTTGATTCTCTCTGAATGAATCCATTGTTCCATTAAATAAAAGTTTTCCCTTGTGAACAATCGCCATATCATCACAAAGCAAATCAACTTCACTCATAATGTGACTCGAAAAGATCACTGTTTTACCAGCATTTTTACAATCGCGAATTAAAGAGATAATATTTTCAGCTGTGATTACATCCAAGCCGCTCGTTGGTTCGTCAAAAACGATTACTTCTGGATCGTGAATCATGGTTCGACAGATCGATACCTTTTGCTTCATTCCTGTGCTGAGCTTACCTATCCTTTTGTTTTGAAACTCGTTCATGTCTAACAAGTCAAATAGCTTTTCTTTTCGTGCTTTAAAATCACTTGAACTAACACTATACAAATCAGCAAAATACTTAACCAATTCGTTTGGAGTTAGTCGAGCATAAAGTCCAGTCGAACCAGTTAAAAAGCCAATTTTTTCACGCGCCTCTTGTGGGTTAAGAACTGCATCAATTCCTGCGATTTCAATTGTCCCCGAAGTCGGTTTGAAAATTGTTGAGAGCATTCTCATCGTAGTTGTTTTTCCCGCTCCATTTGGTCCGAGTAATGAAAATACTCTTCCCGGTTGACAAGTAAAGCTGATGTCATCAACTGCAAGCGCAATCTTTGAATCGGTGTCCAATTCTTTTTGTTGAGCCCTAGAAAGATTAAATTCTTTACTAAGGTTTTCGACTTTAATCATAGTTTAAAATTATAGTCTGGCAAAATAGGATTTATTTTTTGGAGAAGTCCATTTATAGTGGTTAGAATGCTTTTTTTATGGAATGTTTTTTTTTATTTCACAAATAGTAGGGCCAAAAAAAATTAGTGACAACCTCTGCCTTTTGTTTCTTGTTCTTCTTTAATGGCTTTTAATTCTTCAAGGTAAGAGTCCGAACTCTTCTTGTACTTCATCTTATGCAAGTTAGGTTGACCCGCATCGACCCATGCGGTATACCAGACCGATCCAATTGAAAGAATAGAACTTCTCAATCTTCGCTCGACCATATTGTCCAAAGTGTCATGATAGGCTTGAGAAAATGTTTCTGAGTAATTCTTTTGTGTTGAATTTCCTCGTTTGACGTAGCTGTATTTTAGTTTCTTGTCAAATCTGTCGCTCAATTCACGCTCGAATCTCAAAACAGAATCAACTGCCAAATGCGATTCCTTGACGATATCCCAAACGAAATTGGTCAGATCATTTATATACATTGATTTGCCCACGAAATAATCATAATTAACATCGTTTATTTCGACCAGTCTAGTTTCCCATAACCCGTGTATGCCTTTTTGGTTTGTTAATTGACCGTTGTAGTTCTCTGTAGTGTGCAGTGGGACATGAGCGTCGCCTATGTAATGCCCGATATCGGCTGAATATTTTAGAATTTTATCTACGTCTTTTTCTTCGAAGGCTTTTTGCAATCGATATTTCATATTAACGATGTGCCATGGAACAATTCCGTATTCATTTAAAGTGTCTTCCGTGAACTTTTCGACAGCATCAGTCCATCTTTTTGGGACATTTTTGAATCGTTCGTCAATGGAAAAACCATAATGATCAATATCAATGTAATGTCTGGGAGCTTCGCCCTTAACAGCATATCGGCGTTTATCAGGGTCAACTGCGTGTTCGGTCAAATATTCAATATGTTCTTTATAAAACCCAAACATCGGAGGCGGAAGGGTAAATGTCGCAAGGCGATTAATTTTTTTATGCGCAAAGAATCCCCATTGAACTTTTGAATCGTTTCGAAAAGAAAGAAAAAGAAATGAGATTAAAAGTAAAAATTGAAATCTCTGTTTATAGTTTAACCAGTTTTCCATCGCGCAATATCGGTATGACATCGTTTTGATTGGGGGTTAAACAATACTTGATGTCCTCGTTTAAGTTTAGGTTTTTTAGTCTACGTCGGTGAGAACTAGACTTCAGGTATCCAAAGTAATTATTTTTCGCGGATTTAAAAAGATATTTTGCTGCAATGGAGGAATCTTCATCACTCGTATAGTTTCCTGAATCGATAAGGCTTTCACAAATGGCACCTGCACAAATGGTGTCTTCAAGGTTAAATTTATCTTGCCAGCCGGAACAAAGACAAAGCACATTTTTATTCTGTTTTTGCAACCATTCGCAAATTGCATCGAGATTCAAAAGACTTCCGACAACAACGATTTCAGCGTCTTTGGCTATGTCTAATGCTTTGGTTCCGTTTGTGGTGGTCAAGACAATTTCTTTACCTCTTAATTCCTCGTTCATGTAAGTATATGGAGAATTTCCGAAATCAAAACCTTCTACGATTTGACCCTTTCTTTCAGCACCAGCTAGATAGCCCTTCTTTTTATACTCCAAAGCTTCTTCAACAGTAGATACAGGGATAATTGATTTTACGCCATTCGCAAAAGCAGCGCAAATTGCACTTGTTGCTCTTAGCACATCAATAACGACAACAATTTCATAGTCACTTTTAAAATAATCGTATTCTCCCGGGGTAAAACAAACCTCTACGTGTTTTCTGTTGTCCATATATGGTAAAAATAAAGTTTATTGTTGACTCTCGACTCGCCTGATTTCTTTCTTTATAATTTTCTTATCAGCAATGAAAGATGCAAATGGAATAATTGAAGAAAATCCCAACCAAAAAATTGGCAAAACCTTCCATTTTCTTTCCAAGGCGACTGCTCCAAGTAAGAAAATAAATAAAATGAAAATAATACCATGTGCTATGCCGACAATTTTGTTGGGTAATCCTATCTCCCAGATATATTTTAAAGGCATGGTGATAGCGAAGGACAAAAGGGAAACCCCTTCTGCAATAGTAACTTTTTGAAAAAGCTTGAGTAATCCTAATGGGTTCATTTTATAAAGTGTTTTTTTAATTCAAATAATTCATCTCTTAACCTTGCTGCCTCAATAAAATCTAAAGCCTTTGCTGCCGTTTCCATCAATCTTTGGGTCGACTTTATTAATTTACTAAGCTTGTCTTGGTCTCCATAATTTCCTTTCATCTCCGCTGCAATGGCTGTTTGTTGTTCGGATGTAGCGTAAGATCTTTTCTCCTCGTTCTTGGCATCGTCACCTTCTGCAATTTTCGTGGACCTAAGTATTTTTTCTTTCGTGTTGTTCAAAGCCATCGGAACTTGGTTATGAGCGGTATTGTATTCCTGTTGTATCGTTCGCCTTCTTTCCGTTTCTTCTATGGTCTTCCTCATTGAGTCGGTCATCTTATCAGCGTACATGATGACCTTACCATTGACGTTACGTGCAGCTCTTCCCACGGTTTGCACGAGAGACCTAACGTTTCTCAAAAAGCCTTCCTTATCTGCATCGATAATAGCTACTAGAGAGACTTCAGGTAAATCCAATCCTTCTCGCAGTAAATTCACACCTATTAGCACATCGAAATCTCCCAATCTCAACTGGCGAAGAATCTCTACCCTTTCAATTGTGTCAATATCGCTATGGATATATCGACACAAAATGCCCAACTTGTCGAGATATTTTTGAAGTTCTTCAGCCATTCTTTTCGTCAAAGTGGTGACTAAAATTCTTTCTTGAGCCTCAACTCTTAAGTTGATTTCATGAATCAAATCATCAATCTGATTTAAACTAGGTCTAACTTCAATGACTGGGTCTAAAAGTCCGGTTGGGCGAATTACTTGCTCAATAACAACCCCATCAGATTCTTCTAATTCAAAATCAGCAGGGGTGGCTGAAACGTAAATAACTTGATTTAATAAAGTTTGAAATTCTTCAAACTTTAAAGGACGATTGTCCATAGCGGCTTGAAGCCTAAAGCCGTAGTCTACTAGATTCGTTTTACGTGCTCTATCTCCACCGTACATCGCTCTGATCTGCGGCATGGTAACGTGACTCTCATCAACTACCATTAAAAAATCGTCAGGGAAGTAATCCAAAAGGCAAAAGGGTCTTGTTCCTGGTTCGCGTTGATCAAAATATCTTGAGTAGTTTTCAATGCCCGAGCAATAGCCCAACTCTCTCATCATTTCAAGGTCGTATTCTGTTCGTTCCTTTAATCTTTTTGATTCTTCCGCCTTTCCTTCTTTTCGAAAAGCTTCAACTTGGACTTCCATGTCCTGAGCAATTACATCAATTGCTTGGCGAGTGTTTTCTGGACTACTAACAAAAATATTAGCGGGATAGACATTGATTTTATCAAATTCTTCAATGGTTTTATTGCTAATTGGATCAATTGCTTTAATGCATTCTATATCATCACCCCAAAATTCAATTCTTAAGGCGAAATCATCATAGGCCAAATAAATATCTACAGTATCACCTTTGACACGGAACATTCCTCGATTAAATTCATTGACCGATCTCGAGTATAAATTTTCAACAAGACGAAGTAAGAATTTGTTTCGAGAAATTGACATTCCCTTTTCGAGATACATGACGCTTTTTGAAAATTCTTCGGGATTACCTATACCGTATATACAAGAAACAGAGGAGACGACAATAACATCTTCGCGACCCGACAATAGGGCGGAAGTAGTTGATAGTCGCAGCTTTTCTAGTTCGTCATTTATGGATAAGTCTTTCTCTATGTAAGTTCCAGTAACCGGCATGAAAGCCTCTGGTTGGTAATAATCGTAGTAGGATACAAAGTATTCCACCCTGTTGTTAGGGAAAAATTGTTTGAACTCTCCGTAAAGCTGAGCCGCTAATGTTTTGTTGTGGCTAAGTACCAAAGTTGGTTTTTTCACCTCTTGAATCACATTTGCGATAGTGAAGGTTTTACCACTTCCGGTTACTCCCAAAAGAGTTTGAGATTTAACCTTTTCTTTAAGGCCTTCAACCAACTGTTTTATCGCTTCGGGTTGATCTCCGGTGGGACTATAGTCAGATTGAAGTTTAAATTCCATTTTTTGTTTTCAAAAATAAGAATATCTGTGCTTTGTATTGGACTTATGCAAGATTAATTATCTTTGAGCAAATCTCATTTATAGTTCATTTTTCAATGATTTGGATATTATTTTTAATTCTAATTTTCACTTTTTTAGCACTTGACTTAGGCTTTTTCCATAAAGAAAATGTGAAGGTTAGTATGAAGGACTGTATGCGTTGGACGGCAGTTTGGGTGATTATTGCTTTGTTGTTTGGAATAGTTGTTTACTTCATTTATCAAAACAATTGGTTTGAAATAAACACCTCCGGTCAAACTGGCTACCAAGCCATGCTCGATTACTATGCCGGCTATTTAATTGAAGAATCCCTTAGCCTCGATAACATATTTGTCATCGCCCTTGTTTTTAAGTATTTTAAAATTCCGAATAAGTACCAATATAAAATCTTATTCTGGGGGATAATAGGTGCAGTCATTTTTAGGTTAATAATGATCTTCTTAGGCATTGCTTTTGTCAAACAATTTGAATGGGCTACCTATATTTTTGGTGGAATTCTTGTTTTCTCGGCAATCAAAATGATTTTTGAAAAAGAAGAGGAAGAAGATTTCAAAGATTCAATCGGAGTTAAATTACTTTCCAAAGTGATTAAAATTGACTGGAGCATTAAAGACGGTCGTTATTTTATTAAAGAAAACGGAAAACGAGTGGCAACCGGTTTATTCGCTGCCTTGATAGTAGTTGAGTTTTCAGATATTATTTTTGCGGTAGATTCAATTCCAGCTATTTTTTCAATAACAACGGACCCATTCATTGTTTTTTCTTCAAATATTTTCGCAATACTCGGTTTAAGAAACTTGTATTTTTTCCTATCCAATATGCTTGATAAATTCGAGTACATGAAATTTGCTTTGGTTGCAGTCTTGCTTTTTGTGGGACTTAAAATGTTGCTAATTCATTTCTACCCAATTCCAACTGGAATTTCTTTAATCGTCATCTTAATGCTTCTTACGTCAGGAATAGTCTATTCAATTTATGTGGAACGTAATAAGGTTGAATGAGAAAAATTCTCCATCTCGACATGGATGCATTTTTTGCTTCGGTTGAACAACGAGACAATCCAGATTTGCAGAACAAACCTATCGCTGTAGGTGGAGGTGGAGAAAGAGGTGTTGTTGCTGCCGCTAGTTATGAAGCCAGAAAATTTGGCGTTAAATCAGCTATGAATGGTTCGCAAGCAAAAGGGCTTTGCAAAGACCTAATTTTTGTTCCACCTCACTTTGAAAAATACAAACGCGTTTCTTCCCAAATTCACGAAATTTTCAGTCGGTATACGGATAAAATCGAACCCTTGTCCCTTGACGAAGCCTACCTCGACGTCACGGAGAATAAATTGAATTTAAATTCGGGTACCTATATCGCTCAAGCCATTAAAAATGATGTTTTCAACGAGACGGGTTTGGTCGTTTCTGCCGGAGTATCCTACAATAAGTTTTTGGCGAAAATGGCCTCTGATCAAGATAAGCCAGACGGACTTTTTGTAATTCAACCCGAAGAAGGCGAGAAGTTTATTGAAAAACTGGATATCAAAAGATTCTATGGAGTTGGGAAGGTGACTGCAAATAAAATGAATGAACTAGGAATCTTCAAAGGAAAAGATTTGTTGCGATTTACAGAAAGGGAACTCATCAACTATTTCGGTAAGTCGGGTAGTTTTTTATTCAAGATAGCCAGAGGTGAAGACAATCGAGAGGTTCTTGCCAATAGAGAGAGAAAGTCGATTGGAGTCGAAACGACCTATGATGTGAATATCGACAACGAAACCCTTTTGTGGGAAGAATCAAAGAAACTATTGGAAACCCTCTGGGGCAGAATGGAAAGAAACGAGGGGTTTGGTCGGACCTTGAGCATGAAGATCCGAAATGACAATTTTGAAACATACTCAAAAAGCAAAACGGTCAACATGTTGATTTCTTCCAAAGAAGAACTGTATAATTTATCTGTTCTTCTTTTTAATACTTTCCTTCCAATCGAGCGACCAATTCGGTTGTTAGGTTTTTCAGTTAGCGGATTTGATTTGGACGGTTTTGAGTTTTCCCAGCTGGAAATGAATTTGTAAGCAGAAATTTTGAATTCATTTAGCTTCATTTTCTTGACCTTCTCTAAAGTCTAATTAACTTTGGGATAAATAAAGTCGAATGAAAGTTTACAACAATATATTAGAAACCATAGGTAATACACCAATGGTCAAAATCAATAAGATTACAAAAGACGTACCAGGAACAATTATCGCAAAGGTTGAAACAACCAACCCTGGGAATTCTGTAAAAGACAGAATGGCGGTTAAAATGATTGAAGACGCAGAAGCAGCAGGAATACTAAAACCTGGGAGTACAATTATTGAAGGAACTTCAGGTAATACTGGAATGGGCTTAGCCTTAGTTAGTATCATTAAAGGATACAAGCTTATTTGCGTGCTAAATGACAAGCAATCCAAGGAGAAAATGGATATTCTTCGTGCCGTTGGCGCTGAGGTTATTGTTTGCCCTACCGCAGTTGAACCTACAGACCCACGTTCTTACTATAGCGTATCTAAAAGATTGGCTAAAGAAACTCCAAACTCTTGGTATGTAAACCAATACGATAACTTATCGAATAGACTGGCTCATTACGAACAAACAGGACCTGAGATTTGGGACCAAACCGAAGGAAAAATAACGCATTTTGTTGTTGGAGTAGGTACAGGTGGTACTATCTCTGGAGTTGGAAAATATTTAAAAGAAAAAAATCCAAACATTAAGATTTGGGGAATCGATACTTATGGTTCAGTCTTTAAGAAATACAAAGAAACTGGAATTTTTGATGAAAATGAGATATATCCATACATAACAGAAGGGATTGGGGAGGATATCTTACCAGAAAATGTAGATTTTGATGTAATCGACCATTTCGAAAAAGTTACGGATAAGGATGCTGCAGTTTACACGCGTAAATTGGCACGCGAAGAAGGAATATTTGTCGGGAATTCAGCAGGTGCAGCAATAAAAGGAATTCTTCAAATGAAGGGTGAATTGAAAGCAGACGATGTGGTTGTTGTTTTGTTTCACGATCACGGGAGTAGATATGTAGGTAAAATGTTCAACGACGATTGGATGAGAGAAAGAGGTTTCTTAGAAGAGGAATTAAAAACTGCTTCTCAATTGATTGAAAAACACGAAGAAAAGCCACTGGTTACTTTATTTGCAGAAGAATTGGTTTCACATGCTGTTGCAAAAATGAGAAAATTTGGAATTTCCCAAATCCCAGTAGTTAAAGGAGCTGATTTCGTTGGTTCTGTTGATGACAATCACATTTATCAACTTTTGGTGGACAATCCTAAATTGATTGATAGCCCAATTTCTTCCGTTATGCAAGCTGCTTTTCCTATTGTTAAGGCAAATGCAACAGTCGAACAAATATCCAAGATCATAAACAAAACCACAGCAGCGGTTTTAGTCGATCTAGGTGAGGGTAAATACCATATTGTCACTAAGTACGATATTATTTCTTCATTGGCTTAATAATAGAGATATGAGGCTGGTAGATCAAATTGGAAATACGATTCGTCTTGATAAACCAGCCCAACGTATTGTTTCTATTGTCCCTTCTCAAACTGAGTTTTTACACGACATTGACCTTGATGATGAGGTTGTCGGAATAACGAAATTCTGCATACACCCCAAGGCTTGGTTTCAGTCAAAAAATAGAGTTGGCGGGACTAAGAATGTTGATTTGGAAAAGGTCCGTGCTCTTAACCCTGATTTAATTATTGCAAACAAGGAGGAAAACGATAAAGAAAACATTGCAGAATTGAGAAAAATCGCACCCGTTTATATGAGCGATATTTTTAATTTGGATGATTCTTTTGAAATGATGAGGCAAATAGGTGAACTCACGAATCGGAAAGAAGAATCTCAATTCATTATAGAGAAAATAAAAGATAACTTTCGTTCTTTAAAGCCTTTCTCTTCCATCAAAAAAGCCTTGTATTTTATTTGGCGTGAGCCTTGGATGTTGGCCGGTAAGAGCACTTTCATTGATTCAATATTAGACAAGTGGGGACTTGAGAATGCAATTGGAGTTGAGCGTTACCCGGTCGTTGAAATCGAAAACTTGCCAGCTTGCGACTTCGTGCTACTGAGTTCAGAACCCTATCCCTTTAAAGAGAAACACATAGCAGAAATTAGAAAACAATTGCCTTTAGCGAAGGTAATGCTCGTTGATGGAGAAATTTTTTCTTGGTATGGAAGTCGACTGCTTAAAGCCCCAGAATATTTAAATAATTTAAAAAATCAGCTTAGTTGACTCTAATTAATGACGACTTCAAGCCAAATTTTAACAATTCGCTAATTGGGTAAGCACCATCTTGAAATTTAATTTGACCTTTTAGCTCCGCCTTGTTGTCATGGGTGTTGTAAATCGAAACATTTACATCCTCCATTTTACCAAACAACTCTTTGCTCGATTTGTATACAGCTAACATTTGAATGAAGCTCATTAAAAATGGATCTCCATCTAAATTTGTTAATGAACTCAATTCCCCATTTACTGTAAACATACAATCCAAGGGGTTTTTTTGACTTTTCAAGTTTTTGTTTTGACTAAAAATAAAAGTTCTATCATTGACTTTAATCAAGTAATAGGAAGTGTATTTGTTTTTAAATTTATTATCCTCATAGCTCCAACCTATTTTGTTTAAGAATTCAGAATTCAATATTTTATCCTTAATATCAATTGGTTCATCAAATGAAATCATTAAATCTATATCGGGTGTCCAGTCAATACCCTGCATTGTATTTTTAATGTTTAAACTTCTATAGTTTAGACTAATCGATTCGATTTTAGGAAGGTTTAAATCAACACTTTTAAAAATGCCATGTAAGGTGTCTTGAATTTTCTGGGGGATTAGAGCACTGAAGAAATGAAATCCAGAAGGTTTTAGGGTGTGGTTTACTTGAGAAAATGCATCAGGCATTTTGGGATTTAGAAATAATTCACCATTTAATCCAACACTTTTTTTGTTTAAATTAACGTCGACAGTGGTTCCAACAAACATGGTGGATATTCCGAAAAAATACCCTTGACTGCTCATTTGAACAATTTTCTCACTGTTTCTTATTGAGATATTCTTTCCAATCGGGGATGTTTGCTTGTTATTTGCAATTTTTTGGGCTTTTGACCTTAATGCCCGTCTCATATTTGGTGTTAAATCTTTGGCTCCACTATAGGATAGAATCACACCGACATCACCTTGAATAGCGTAAACTTGATTTTTACTTAAGGCTCGACTCGCATTTTTTCTTAATAATTTAGGTTTAGAAAGATTTACAGATAAACCATAGACTTCACCCTTTTCTTCACGATATCCGAAAAGTACAACGTCGCTCAAGTAATTGATTCCTAACTCCTTACTTTTGTCAGTGGATTTTCTTCTATCGTTAATCTGTTCATTAAAGGCATTAATGATTTCTTGGTCTTTCGACTCCATTAAAACTGAGAAAAGAGAAGTTTTTAAAAATGATCCACCGTCAATACGTACCGCAAAGTTTGCATCATCTGGGATATGTTTCAGATTTTCGATAGGCTTTTCAACCATGAAGGTCCGGCCAGCCAAAAATAACACCCATGATATACTTAGAAAAAGTATACCAGTAAAAATTCGGGTAATTAATTTTGTTTTCATTACTTTCCAAAAATAAGATAAATAATGAAATTGTATCTTTGATGTATGGGAAAGTTTATGTTTTTTATTTTAAAAATCTTTGGTTGGAAAATAGATCCAAATCCTCCTCAAGGGGTGAAAAAGTGTGTTGTGGTGATGGGACCGCATACTTCGAATTGGGATTTTATTATAGGTAGAATGACTTTTTCTTACTACGGCGTTAATGCTAAATTCTTAATCAAGAAAGAACTGTTTTTCTTTCCCATGGGATTAATTCTTAAAGCGATGGGTGGAATACCTGTAGACAGAAAGAAAGGGAGTAATGTTACGGATCAAGCTGTATCCATTTTTAGCAATTCTGAGGACATCTACATGGTTTTTACACCCGAAGGAACTCGCAGTTACAATCCCAATTGGAAGCGCGGATTTTACCACATCGCGAAAAGGGCAAATGTTCCGATTTATATAGGGTACATAGATTATAAAAAGAAAATAGGAGGCTTTGCTTCGTTATTTGAACCGACTGGTGACATAAAGAAGGATATTTTGGCAATTAAAAAGGTCTTAAGCCAATACCAAGGAAAAGTTCCTGAAAATGGAATTAGAATTGAATGACAAAATTATTTTTTGACAGGCTTATTGATTCTTCCTGTCCCTGCGTTAAACCCGTACGGACAGTGTTTGCACCCACTTTTACAACAGCGCCCCCTTTTAAGATGGTATTTTTCCGTGAAAACAATAAAACCGTGTTCGCTCATATAAAAATCTTCAGGATCAAGTTTAGATCTTTTAGAAAAGCCGGACAATTCTTCATTCATATTGCAAATTTATCTATTAATTTTGAGCAATGACCAAAAACATAAACGAACTATTTGATTTACCCTCGCCATTTACAGAATACAATTGGCCAAGTGCTGTAAAAGAAGATTTTGAGTCAAGAAAACTAAAGCTTTTCATAAAAAGAGATGATCTTATTGATTCTGAAGTTTCAGGAAATAAACTGCGTAAGTTGAAATACAACGTTCTTCAAGCTCAAAGTGACGGGAAATCGGGTTTATTGACTTTTGGAGGAGCTTATTCTAACCACCTCTTGGCAACCGCTTCCTTATGTCATAAGTTAGGATTAAAATCCTTGGGAATAGTTAGGGGAGAAGAGTTGAATGAAAACTCAAATGACAATCTTAAAAGTTGTGCTGAATTGGGTATGACTTTTCGCTTTATCTCTAGAGAAGAATATCGTTTAAAAGAAGATTGGGAATACTTAATGGAGTTGAAAAGTGAATTTTCAGAATACAAAATTGTAGCTGAAGGCGGAAAAAACTTTTTCGGTATAATTGGTTGCCAAGAAATCACGAAAGAAATTAAGCTTGATTTTGATGATATATGGGTGTCACAAGGCACTTGCACTACTAGTGTTGGTGTTCTTTCTGGATTACAACTTAGACAAAAATTAAATGTGGTTCCAGCACTAAAAGGATTTGATTCAAAGGCTGAAATGAAACCTTTGTTAATGATGGTCTATGGTGAAGAAGAATCAACCATTGATAAACTCAAACAAGTTGATGTCTATCCAGATTTTCACTTTGGAGGCTATGGCAAAACAACCCATGAATTGGAAGAATTTATTTGTCTAATCAACAAAGAGTGTGGAATTCCTTTGGATAAAGTTTATACCTCCAAAACATTCTATGCTTTGATAGAAACCTATAAAAATAATGACCAAAAGAATAAAAACATCGTAATGGTCCATACTGGAGGTTTGTTAAATGGATAAATCCAGAGAAAAAAACGAAGAATTATCTAATTCTTCGTGCTCTATATCCTTTGATGATTGAATATCGTAAGAACAATTCAAAAGCTCCTGTTGAACCAATTTGATTTCTTACAGTCCCTAGAGGAGAGTCGTAAGCGAACCCAATTCCAAGATTGCCTAAATTTAAATTAAGCGAAGCAATTAAAGTTTGGTCATTTCGGTAATGCAAACCGATTTTCAACCATTTTTCAGAAATAAACGCGGTTCTAGAAGATGATTCTTTAAGTGGATAATCCAATGACATTCCTGCCATTAAATATTTCGTTTCTCCCTGAAAGAAAGCAACCGTTTGAGGAGTTAGTTTGAATTTGTATCGACTAAAACCAAAAGTTCCTCTCGCATGAAGTAAGTATTGTCTGTACAACTGTTCTGTAATGACATATTGAGTAACATTTGGTCTGTTTAAATTATTCACAGCAAAACCTAAATCAATTCTGTTTTCATTAAAAAACTCTGTGGAATAATAAACTCCTGCTCCCATATCGAAACGAGTGAATTTACTCGGAACAGGTTCGCTAGTTACAACTGTTTGGTCAAATGCAATTCCATTCCATTGGTTGTCAAATGTTTGTATGTCTCTATTAACACTCGTGTTAAGAATCCCGGGCTTAAATCCAAAACTAAAATGAGAGTTTTTACCTAGTTCCATTACATAGTTAATCGGCACATGAGCCGAAAAATTATTAATAGTGGTAGTTCCGACATTATCGTTGTTAACTTGAAGTCCAGTACCAATCCATCCGTTCGACATTTTTTCTTTAAACAATTTTCCTTCAAGACTGAAACTACTTGTAAGAAGCGGAGCCGGGAGGGATCCTAACCATTGAGCACGACTATTAACGAATATACGTGCGTCTTCTTCCATAGCGGAAGTTGCACCTGAGTTCATGATTGCAGGAGAACCATACCAAAGACTATAAAAAGGTTGCTGTTGTCCGAATGTCACTATTGTCGACATTAAACATAAAACAGTAAGAAAGTTTTTCATTGTTTTCAACTTATTTGAGAAGCGTAATTGAACCTGACTTGGTATTTGACTCTCCGTTAATTAACGTGTATTCTAATGTCCATAAAAATGCTGATGGATTTAATAATCCTCCATTATAAGTGCCATCCCAACCTTCTTCTTGATCAGTGGTTTCAAACATCAATTTTCCATAGCGATCAAAAATTCTGAATGACATGGAAGTGATTCCGGGACCTTTAACAAAAACTTCTTCATTTATTCCATCAAGGTTCGGGGTAAAGGTGTTCGGTACATCAATGACATCTTCGTATTTGACAGTGACTTTAGCTGACCCTTCAGTAACACACCCGTCAATAGATGTGAATTGAGCAATAACGTTAGTAGTAACCAATGGGTTTGCAAAGATTTGGTTACAAAGCGGCTGGCAACTTACAATGTCTTCTTGCGGCCAAAAGAAGACGCCACCACCTTGTTGTGAATAACCTACGGCTTGCAAAAATGCTACACCTCCCATTTCAATGGTTGTGTCTCTTGTTACTATTACAGAATCTGGGTAAACTCCAACGCGTACAATTGAATCGTATGTATCAGTACCATCTGGACCAGTAACTGTTAGAGAAACTGAATAATCACCAGTGTTTGGGTAACATGCAGAAGGGTTTTCGCTTGTCGAATTATTTGGAGAAGCGCCTAGAATTGTCCAGGCATAACTGGTGATGTTTCCAGTTGAGGTATTAATGAAACGAAGACAGTCACCTTCACATATAGCTTGGTCTTCTGCGTAAAAATTTGCCGTTACTTGTCCGTATGAAAACATTGACGAAAGTAGAAAGGCGAAACCGATTAAGGATAACTTCATATTATTATTTATAATTATCTATATGCGAAAGTAAAGAAAAATCTTTATTCAATAGAATTTAGTTGTAGAATTGACTATAAAGTTGTCATTTAGTCAAAAGATTATTCAATTCAACACATTGCTTTGCCTCTTTAACGTCATGAACACGTAAAATATTGATTCCTTTATTAATTAAATAGGTGTGTAAGGATGAAGTAATTGAAAGCGCTTGTTCCGGTTGAATATCAAATGTTGATCTTAACAATGACTTTTTACTTACTCCAAGAAGTAGTGGAACATTTAATTCTTTAAATAACTCGATATTTCTCAATACTGCAAAGTTTTGGTCCACTGTTTTAGAAAACCCAATTCCTGGATCAGCAATAATGTCAATTATTCCCATTTTTCTGAATCGCCGTATTTTTTCTGATAAATTAGACATTACCTCCAAACAAACGTTTTCATACTTTGTATCTTCCATCATAGTTTGAGGAGTGCCTCTCATGTGCATTATTATGTATGGTACACCAAATTCAGCAACAAGATTTGGGAGTTCAGAATCCATTTCGCCTGCAGATACATCATTAATCATGTCAACACCATTGTTTAATCCTCTTTTCGCTACTTCGCTTCTAAAGGTGTCCAAAGACAATACAGCAGTCGGAAAAGTTTTCTTTATTAGTGATGAATATGTGTCTATTCTTTGACATTCAGTTTGTATATCAACATCTTGTGCCCCAGGTCGGGTGGAATAGCCTCCTAAGTCAATAATGTCTGCTCCATCATTCAACATCTTCTCAACCTTCTTCAACAAATCAGTTTCGCTTTCTATTCGACTGCCTTTAATATAAGAGTCTGGCGTAGCATTTACGATTCCCATAATCTTCGTTTGATCAAAAATCATAAGATTCCCCTTGACGTTTATCGAGTTGTTTGTTTGAAAATGTGTAACTTCATCGCTGTTTTTGAGCATAAAATAAAAATGAGTAAAACTTCAAAAGAATATACAAATGTAATCAATGATTGCAGAGAAATTTTTGTTAAGAAAACGAAAGATTACGGAACAGCTTGGAGAATATTAAGACCTAGTTCGTTAACCGATCAGATTTTCATTAAAGCACAAAGAATTCGAACCATTCAAGAAACTGGAAACAATAAGGTTGGCGAAAGTATTGAAGGCGAGTTTGTCGCGATTGTTAACTATTGCTTGATGGCATTAATTCAATTGCTGGAAACGGACCTAAAAAAAATGGAAATTTCTCCTATTGATGCAACCAAGTTATATGATAAGTATTCTAAAGAAGCTCATGATTTGATGTTGAAAAAGAACCATGATTATGGTGAAGCTTGGCGCGAAATGCGTGTTAGTTCGCTCACGGACCTCATATTAATGAAAATACTTCGGGTAAAACAAATAGAAAATAACTCGGGTGCAACGCTGATTTCAGAAGGAATTGATGCCAACTACCACGATATGCTAAATTATTCTGTTTTTGCCTTAATCCATTTGAATAATGAACAAGATTAAAAACTTAAACCCGTCGGCTCGAATTGAGGGGCGATCTTTGGCCTTAAATATCGCTTTTGCGGTCTTGAATCTAATCGGACTGACTTTCTTAGTGATGGGATATCATAGTTCGAACGAGGAAAGCAATACCGGGTTACTGGTCGGAGGTTACTCAATGTTTCTCCTATCCATATTAGGCTTGATTATTTTTAAGGGAAGAATCTTGATGAATAGTATTTCGAGGGTAGTGGTCGGTGGACTGTTTATTGTTTCTGGTTTAGTGAAGGCCAATGACCCAATGGGATTTGCGTATAAATTAGAAGAGTATTTTGAAGACGGTGCCTTGGCTTTTAGGATTAAAGAATGGTTCGGAATGCCAGAATTTTCTTTGGAGTTCTTTATCCAATTTGCTTTACCGTTATCGGTTATAATTTGTGTTGTAGAGATTGTATTGGGAGTCTTAACCATTTTTGGTAGAAAAATGAGATTGGTAAGTGGTTTTTTACTTGCTATGATGCTGTTTTTTACTTTTTTAACATGGCACACTGCCAATTGTGACGGAGACATGAGTTTTGTAGACAGAGATAGATATGAAACAAATGATCCGATCGGTCTTGCAAAAGTTGAATCAGCTAAAGAAAACACAGACCTTGTAATTGTAAGCAATAACAATGACGGAATAGTGATTGATGAGACTAAACAGCCCCAATGCGTTGATGACTGTGGATGTTTTGGAGATGCATTAAAAGGTTCACTTGGTCGATCTTTAACACCTTCTGAATCCTTTTGGAAAGATTTAATCCTTCTTTATTTTGTTCTTTGGTTGACAGTCTCTGTTTTTAAGAAAAAGAGGGTGGAGGAAGAATCAAAATTAAGTTATGTTTTGGCGAGTCTATTGTTTATAGCATTCTTCTCATGGGTATTCGGTTGGGTTTTCCCTTTAATATTCGCAATAATCAATTTAGTTGGTGGAATGTGGCTGTTTAATTCAAAACCGGGTAAATTGCCTTTCGATTTTAAACTCATAACGCTCACAAAAATAATGTGCGCCTTAGTGCTGTTTTATGTTTTGCTTTATGCTCCAATAAAAGATTATAGACCCTATGCTGTTGATTCGAATTTGAAAGAGAAGATGTCGGATGGAATAGATGGGGAATACTTGAATTTATTGGTCTATAAAAACATCAAAACGGATGAGTCCAAAGAGTTTGATGCTGCTTCTAAATTGTATCTAGATTCTAAAATTTGGGAAGACAAAGCTTGGGAGTACGCTTCAATGGTTCAAAAAGTAATAATAGCACCAAGAATTCCGTCAATAACAGCTCAATTCAATCCTTATTTAGCCATTTCTGATCTTGGTGTGGAAGAAAGAAGCTTGTCTGTTGTAAAGTCAATTCTTAAAGAAAATACAATAAAAGCAATCATATTGAAGGAACTCGAGTACAATACTGAGTTTACAATTGCATTGTCCGAATACGATAAATCGGAATATCCAGTTGATGATTTTGAAATCGTTGATACAGTTTCTATTCTTAATGAAGAATTAACTGAGATTTCTCTTCGTGATTACGCGGTAGGAACAGATAAAATAATTATTCTTTCTTGCAAAAATATGAAAGAGGCTAATTTTAAGAAAATTGAAACGTACAAGGATATATTCCAAAAAGCGAGTTCTGCCGGTATCCCTATGATAATGATTACCAGTTCTTCAAGAGAAGAAGTAGACGCGTTTAGAAAGAACAACAATTTCAATATTCCTACTTTCTTAAATGACGAAACCGAATTAAAGGCAATTTCAAGATCTAACCCAGCACTTTTGATCCTAAAAAAAGGTGTAGTAAAAGGAAAATATCCTTTTAGAGCATTGCCGGGCTGGACTTGGATAAATGAAAATATTATAAATAAGTAATGCGAAAACATATAGTAGCCGGAAACTGGAAAATGAATCTTTTACCCGATGAGGCAGAGCAATTAGTGGATGAAATTTTAGCAAAGGATAATTGGCCGGATAATGTACAAGTGATCATCTTTCCTCCAGCCTTGTATATACAAAGATTAGCTCAAAAAGCTTCGGACAGGATAATTGTAGGGGCACAAAATTTTTTTCAGAAAGATAATGGTGCTTTTACAGGTGAACTTTCCATCACTCAAATTAAAGCAACTGGAGCCAAAACAGTTTTAATTGGTCATTCAGAAAGAAGGGCATATTTTGGTGAACACGAATCATTTCTGAAAGAAAAAGTAGATGCTGCAATTGAACACAAAATGAATTTCATTTTCTGTTGTGGCGAACCTTTGGACATTCGAGAAGCGGGACAACACGAAGAGTTTGTAAAAAACCAGTTAGAGGAAAGCTTGTTTCATTTGGATCGAACTCAAATCCTTTCGGCATCAATCGCGTATGAACCTGTATGGGCTATTGGCACAGGAAAAACTGCTACCAGTGCACAAGCAGAAGAGATGCATTCAGGCATTCGTTCTTGGTTAAGTGACAACTACGGAATAGACGTAGCCAATCAAATTTCAATACTTTACGGAGGAAGTTGCAGCGCTGCCAATGCAGAGGAGTTATTTGCTTGTAGCAATGTGGACGGTGGATTAATTGGAGGTGCTTCTTTAGATGCCGACTCATTTAACAAAATAGCCTTATCCTTTTAATAATGGATTATTTAGAGTGGAACATTGATGTTAATCCGAGAGAACCTTGGTGCGAAATTTTGGTAGCAGAATTATCGGATGCTGGTTTTGACGGATTTGTCGATACTGAGACAGGTATACAGGCGTATATTCCTGAAGATTCATGCATTGAAAATGAAATAAAAAATAAGATTAACTCCCTGCTTTCGAAAGAGGTTCGCGTAGGGATTTCGATAAAAATGATTCCTCATCAAAACTGGAATGCAAATTGGGAATCTGATTTTAAACCGGTCTTTGTTGAGGATAAATTGACCATTTTGGCCCCTTTTCACACCGATGTGGTTGCAGTGGGTCGTACTATTATAATACAGCCGCAAATGTCGTTTGGTACAGGTCATCATCAAACAACCTGGATGATGAGCAAGGCATTGATGGAACTTAACGTTGTGCCGCCTAAAGTGCTTGATATGGGCACGGGTACAGGCATTTTGGCGATTTTAGCAGAACAACTAGGAGCCAAAGAAATTCTTGCTATAGATATTGAAGAATGGTCCGCTCAAAATGCAAAAGAAAACGCGGGGAGAAACGCATGTACAAACATTATCACAAAGCACGGTGATGTTGATTTAATCCAAGGGTTAGAATTTGGATTGATTATTGCGAACATTAATAAGAATGTTTTAAAAGCACAAATGTCTTGTTATGCAAAATGCTGTTTAAGAGATGGTTATTTAATGTTGTCAGGGTTTTTTGAAACGGACGTAGAAGAAATGCGCTTGTCTGCAAAACAAGTTGATTTTGAGTTCGTTAAGTTGTATGCCAAGGAAAGTTGGGCAGCTATTTTGCTAAAAAAGAATTAATTATTTAAGAATTATGAAATTAGTATTGTTGTTTTTTGGGGTGTTTATCTCCAACCTTTTCATTGCGCAATTTACTCCTGATAGAGGTAAATTCATTAAAGAGTTTAATAAAGTCTTATCTGATTATGGTAGAGGTGATTACAGTGATTTTATTAAAAAAGTGCTTGAGCCGACCCTCGTTGAGTCCGGAAAATTTCCAGAATCCTTTTTTACTCAAATGGTTACAACGAGTAATCTAATTCTTGAAAAAAAAATTAAGCCTTATCCTGCACTTTACAACTATGTTTATTCAGTAACTTCCTTCATTACAAAAAATCAAAATGAAGAAAGCTATAATGCTTGGCACAATACTGTCGATAAGTTATTGAGTTCAAGAAACCCAAGAAAATTCGAAGATTTCATTGAAACTTCCGTTGGCTTTTTCAATGAAGGCTTGCTTTCAGAAGCCTCTAATTTTTCATGGTTTTACATCGGTGGAACCTATTTCTTTGATTACGAGGACAAAGCCATAATAAGATTTCAAGGTGGAAACTTAGTTTGTCGCGTAAGAAATCGTGACAGTAAGGAGGCTGAGAAAATTCCGTATATCGATAGTATTAATGTAATTAAGACTAGCGGTGAATACGATCCTATTTTAAAGAAATGGGAAGGTCAGGGAGGACAAATCACTTGGCAAAAAGTGGGAATAGACCCATCGAAGCTTTACGCTGAAATTGAAAAATACGACATTGCTTTAAAATCTTCAAACTTCACGGCAGATTCGGTCTTGTTTACAACGCCCTTTTTCGACCAACCAATAAGAGGGAAACTGAATGACAGAGCATTTATCATCAACCGAGAGGAAGATAAGGTATACCCGCAATTCAATTCTTACGATAATCGACTTTTTATTAAGGATATAAAACCCGAGTTTAATTTCTTAGGAGGGTTGACCTATAGAGGTAGAAATATTTATGGAGTAGGCACGGCATCTTTGCCCGCAGAGGTTTCTGTTCTTCAACAAAACAAACTATTTATTCACGCAAAGTCAACTGTATTCTTAATAAGTGATAAAGAAATATCATCCGATAGAGCAGCAATAAAAACAGTCTTTTCAGAAACTGATTCGATAAATCACCCCGGGATAGATTTTAAATTTTCGGTGGAAAAAAATCTATTAGAGTTGTCTCGTTCGAGAGCTGGGATTGGGCAAGCACCCTTTGAAAACAGTTATCATCAGGTGGACATGTTTGTACCAAAAATATCGTGGATTCAAGGTTCAACCGAACTTATAATCGACTATGAGTTCGGTACCAGTCAGGCAAGTAGAGTCGCTCGTTTTGAATCAAAAAATTATTTTGATCAACGATTATATGATCAACTGCAGGGTCAAGAAGCAGTGCACCCCTTGGTTGCGATTTATAGTTTTTCTTTGAAAAATGGGACGAATGACATTGAAGAAGGATATATTGCCTCTGCTTTAATGAAAACTACGGACCAAGCAAAAGCCATGTTATTGGAGTTGTCAAATCTTGGTTTTATATCCTATGATACAGAAAACAAAATGATTGATATTCTTCCTAAGACGGAAAACTTTGTTGCTTCAAGATCTGGAAAAAGAGATTTTGATAATCTGATTTTTATTTCTGATTTACGACCAAAAGAACTTAGAGGGTATTCCAATGAGGAAATTGAGAACGATCCATATTTACTGGCCATTAAATCCAGCTTTAACAAATTAAATGCAGAAAGGTCTACCTTTAAAAGGTTCGGTCAAATAGACCTTATTACTAAAGATTTGTATTTGGTGGCAGTCGATCGAGTGGACGTTTCTCAAGCTCAAAACACAGCAGTTTTCCCAAGAGCATACGATATCACAATTAAGAAAAATAGAGACTTTGATTTTCAAGGTTACATCAATGCAGGTAAAGTTGAAATGGATGCTGAAAAGTCATATTTCAATTATGACGAATTTAAATTTAAAATTGACGAATCGAATCAAACCGTACTTAGAGTGAAGCCCTTAACCGAAAAGGATGGGAACAGAGCTATTGAAATGGTTTCAAAATTGACAGGGATTACTGGTTCCATTCAAGTTGATGACCCTAAAAATAGATCTGGAAAAGGAAAAGGATTTACTGGTTTCCCTAAATTAACCAGTGATAAGAATTCTTACATTTATTATAACTCCAATGATATTTACAAAGGGGCTTATGATAGTACTCGTTTTTTCTATACAGTCGAACCTTTTCTTTTAGATAGTTTGGATGATTTTAAAGAAAGTACACTTCGATTAAAGGGTGAGTTAACATCGGCTGGAATTTTCCCGGTTTTTAAACAAGAAGTTCAGATTATGCCAGATTATTCCTTCGGGTTTTCTACTACAGCGCCTGTTGAAGGATATACGTTTTATGGAACAAAGGCGAAATATGAAAATAAGATAGTACTCTCAAACAACGGACTCCAAGGTTCGGGTAAAATTGAATATTTATACGCCACCGCAGACTCTAAAGCTTTTTCTTTCTTGCCAGATTCAACGGTAGGAATTGCTCAGTTCGAAAATAAGCAAGTAATTTCGGGAGTACAATTTCCTTCTGTCTCAGGAGAAAGTGTTTTTGTCACCTATGTTCCAAAAAAGAACGTAATGAAGGCAAAATCTGGAGCTCGAAATGATTTGCAGTTTTTCGGGAAAGAGGCTATTTTAAAAGGTACCGCTTTTGTTACACCAGAAGGTATGAGTGGGAAAGGGTTAATGAATTTATCTTCAGCAACTTTGGTTTCTGAAGAGTTTAAATACAAAGCCTTTGATATTGATTCGGACACCAGTTTCTTCAATCTTAGAAATGAAGACTCCAAGCGTGGAGAGGATAATGTCGCCTTTCAGACCGAAAACGTGAAAGCTCAAATTTCTTTTAAAGACCGAAAAGGTCAATTTGTTTCTAATGATGGCCTTTCTGTTGTGATTTTCCCAGTGAACCAATACAAATGTAAAATGGACGGATTCAATTGGTACATGGATACCCAGGAAATAGAAATGGAGAGCGATGACAAACAGGCTTTAGAAGAAGGAGTAGATTTTATTGAACCAAATTTCTTTTCGACCAATTCCAAAACAGATACGCTTTCATTTAAGGCTCCATTGGCTAAGTTTAGTTTAAAGGAGAAAGTTATATTTTGTGACGAAGTTCAATATATTGATGTGGCAGATGCCCGTGTTTTTCCTTCGGATAAAAAAATAACAATACGTAAGGCGGCAATTCTGGATCCACTTGAAAATGCGAAAATTGTAGCCAATTACATCACGAAATATCACCAGTTTGTTGACGCAACAGTACAAATTGCTGGTCGAAAAGATTATCAAGCTAGCGGAGTTTATCCATATTTTGACGCGGATAGTACCCTGACCAATGTCGTAATGGAGAAAATTTATTTGGATAGTTCTTTCCAAACTGTTGCTAAAGGTAAGGTGACTAAAGAAATGAATTTTCACCTTTCAAAAGAGTTTGACTTTTATGGTGAAATGATCATTAAAGGTGCAGATCCAACAATTACATTTACGGGTGCAACGAAAATTAATCATGACTGTGCTAAGTTCGAAAGAAGCTGGTTGTCATTCTCTGCGCCAATTGATCCGTCTAATGTTCAAATTCCGGTTTCTCAAGAAATGAAGAACTTGGAAGGAATTAGAATTTCTGCTGGGATTGTCTGGAGAGATTCTCCTCAAGCCGACAGTGTTCGCATTTACCCTACCTTTTTATCTCAATTGGTTGACCAGAATGACCCAATTGTTATCTCGTCAAGTGGCGTGTTGCAATACGATTTTGAAACCAATGAATTTCAAATTGGTTCTAAAGCTAAATTCTTAGACCCGTCTGAAAAAGGGAATATTGTTTCACTAAACTCGCAAACATGTGCGCTTAATGGTTCGGGTAAACTTAACCTCGGTATGGATTTTGGTGAAATGACAATCGACACATACGGAGATGTGAATTATGACCAATCTACGGCCGAAACTTCCATGGATGTTACCATGAAAATGACTTTGCCGGTTGACAAAAATGTGTTTGAAGATGTCGCTATAAGAATTGGCGCAACACCAGGACTTGAGGCCATGGATTTAGATAATAACAATTTAGAACGTGCGCTTAAAGAATGGTCAGACATTGGGACTTCTGATAAATTTAAAACCGATTATACGATTAAAGGAGAGGTTAAGAAATTACCAGATGCTATAAATGAATCCATCACGATTACAGGACTTAAACTAAAGAGTTTTGATAAAAATGGTTTTCAAGAGAGAGGGATTGTTACTTCAACTACTTCTGCTGTGCTGGTTAACATCTTTGAAAAACCAGTTTTTAAGTATGTAGACTTTAGTGCCTTCTTTATGCAAACATACTCAGAGGCGGGAAGCGATAAATGGTCGTTCTTATTATCATGTCCTGGCGGTAGAGTTTATTTCTTAGATTATACTCAAGCCAATAAAGACGGTGAGTTAAGAATTATAAGTGGAGATAAGAATTTTGTTTCAGCAATTGATGCCATTAAGGAGGATAATAGAAAATCTAAGAACTTTAAGTATGGAATTACTAAACAAAATGTATATTTAGCTAAATTCAAAAGAATCTTAGGCATAAGAGAGTAGCATGATAAATTATTTCCTTTTTCCTATTATCGGCTATCTTCTGGGATCTATTCCAACTGCGGTTTGGTTAGGGAGGCTAAAATACGGTACAGATATAAGAGAACACGGTTCGAAAAATGCTGGAGCAACAAACACCTTTAGGGTGTTGGGAAAAAAACCCGGTATAGTTGTATTGATGATAGATATTCTCAAAGGCTACATGGCAACTTTGCTGCCATGGTTATTAGCAGGAAGTGCCTTAGCTCCAGATGATGTAATCGACATTCAAATCTTGACCGCCTTGACTTGTGTCTTAGGGCATGTGTTCCCGGTATACGTGGGGTTTAATGGGGGCAAAGGAGTTGCCACATCTTTGGGTGTGATTATCGGACTTCATTCAGGAGCCGCTGGTTTTGCTGTCCTTGCCTTTTTGCTTGTTTATTTATCTTTTTCTTATGTGTCATTGGGTGCAATTGTTGCAGCTTTTGCTTTTCCAATATTTGTGATTTTTGTTTTTCAAGTTTCCTCACTCAATTTGATGATATTTAGCGCCATTCTTGGTTTAGCCGTAATTCTAGCACATTGGAAAAATATTTTTAGACTTTTAAATGGTACCGAGTCGAAAATGCCGTTGCTTAAAAAGAAAGAATAACCTTTTTTTATTTTAACTTAACTTAAAATAAAGTAATTGGAATGAGAGCATTATATAGGTTTTTAATTTTATTGCTATGTACATTTTGTGCACATTATTCCTATTCTCAGGGGACAAGCGAATTAGAAAAAGATGGAAACTCTCATTTTGAAAAAGGTGAATTTGTTGAAGCGACACCTTACTATCTAAGATTAATTTCTCAAGACCCTAAAAACTACGATTATAACTATCGATACGGTACCTGTCTGTTATACAATGCTAACTCTCGATTAGAATCCTTACGTTATTTAAAGTTTTCCACTTCTTCTTCCGAAATTGACCTGATGGCCTATTATCAGCTGGGAAAGTCGTATCAGCTCAATTACTTTTTTAATGAAGCAATTCTAGCATATAATACCTTCAAAAGAAAAGGAGGGATCAAGTTGGCTGTTAAAATGGATTTAGAAAGGCAAATAGAAACTGCAGAAAATGGTCGGTTATTATTGTCGAGTTATTCTGAATTAATCGTTTATGAAAAAACAGAAGTAGATCGAGATAAGTTTTTCAGACTTTACGATCAAGTTGGGTTAGAGGGAAGTATTTTGGTTGCAAATGAGTTTCAGTCCAAGAAAGATAAAAAAATGGGACACGTCCCACTGGTATTTTTCCCTAAAAATGCAGATCAGATATATTTTTCAAGTTATGGTGAAGAAGGATTGACTGGACTCGATATATATGAGGTTAAAAAGGATGGTGCAAATCGTTGGGGAAAGCCTGTTAAATTATCAGACAATGTTAATACCAAATATGACGAAGACTATCCTTTTCTAACCAGTGATAAAACGTCTCTTTATTTTTCATCAAAAGGGCACAATTCGATGGGAGGTTATGATATTTTTATCGCTACATCCAATTCAACAGGATTTTCTATAGCTGAAAACATGGACTTTGCCATATCATCTCCAGATGATGACTTAATGTTTATCGTTGATAACAATAATGAGTTTGGATATTTTGCCTCTGCAAGACAGAGTCAGTTAGGCAAATTGTTTGTGTATAAGATTAGCGTCAACAAGGTGTCAACTCAATTGAGCATTATTGCTGGTATGTTCAATCCAATTGGTTCTGAAGTAAACGAAAGGCTAATTGTAAAGGTCCTAACCCCAAAAAACAAAACCATTGGAGTTTTTGAATCAGATGAAAACAAACAAATTGTCTTGATCTTTCCAAAAGGTGGCCAATATAAATACCTTATGTCCATTGACGGAGGTGACTTTGTAACGGAGAAGACCGTATCAATTCCTCAAAAGGATAAACTGACTCCGCTTCGTCAATCATTTACTCATGTCTTTGCAAATGGAAAAGACGAAATTAGGCTAGTGGATAAGTACGATGAGCAAATCGAGAATGCTGACTTGATATTGGCTGAGGTTTTCACCAAAAGAGCGGCATTAATTCCAAATTCTCATAATTTCGAAATCACAACTTTTGAGAAAAAACCAGGTCTAGAAGAATTGTATTCAAAAGAGATAGGTAGTTCAGAAGAGTTAAGTTTATCATCAGTCTATGAAAGACTCAAAAATAATTCAGATTTGCTGATGAAATCAATATCAGGTAAAAAAGCTGAAATAGCTGTTTTGGATATTGAACTTTCAGAAGAAAAAAAGAATATCGAACTGTTTGAAGCACAGATTTTGAAGTTGTTTGCGAAAATTGAAAATGAAGCCCTACAAACGGGTGATGAAGATAATTTAGCGGAAGCAAAAAGGTCTTTAGATCTAAGGGCATATAGTAAAGCGAAAATCCGCGAAATAACTCTTTTAAAAGAAATTACCACCAAAGAAATTTTGAACCAACAAAAATTATTAGGTAATGGAGACGAATTTGCTAAAAGTATAGATCGTTTGGGAATTTTAATTGAGAATGGAGAGCTGGACTTAGCTCAATCTTTAATGTTGTCAAATCAATCAGAATTTCAAACCTTAAATGAAATAAATCCTTTCGAATTCTCCAAAACCAACGAGACCAAATCGAATGAATTAAAAATAGAATTAAGTAAAAAAGTTGCCGTAAAGAGAAGGTATGAAGCCAATCTCTATACTTTAGAAGAAAACATAAAGTCCTTAGAAGAAAGAAAGCCCGATGCGAAACGCAAAGAGGCGTTGTTAATTGAATCTGAAATTGAAGAATATAAAATTGAATCGGCGTTTCTAGTTGAAGAAATAGGCCTAGTAGATAATAAGGTTGAAAAAATCCAATTTCAATTAAAAATTCTAGATGGCTCAAATAGGATTTTCGATGTTTCGACCTTTATTGAATTTGAGGACGATTTGGACAGAAAGTATGATAAGCTAATTAATAATCAGAAATTGGTTGAAGAGAATAAATTAACTATTGCTCAATCCAAAAAAGATAATAATGAATCCGTATATGCAAGTGAAGTAATTGAGGTACCTAAAGAATCAGTGCTGTTGACTGAGTATAGTGAACAGATTTCTGACTTAGAACCTGATCTTAGCTTGGATTTATCCTCCACTTTAAAAAAGAAAAGCGCACTTGATCAATTGCAATTAACAAAACTAGATAATCGAATTCAAGAGATAGACTCATTATTAAAAAGACAGTCAAACGATCAGTTATTAGCTGAAAAAGACCAATTATTAAAAGAAAAGAAAGCGATTCTAATAGAAAGTAGACAAAGAGAAGAAGTTAATAAATTACTTGTGGGCAATTCTGAAAATGAACCGTATCCTATCCTAGGAAAAGATTCGTCAAACGCTCAATTATATGATTTAAAAGCAATTCAAAAAAAGGATAGAGAAACTTTAAAAATCCTCCAAAATGAGATAGTTAAAAGTAAAAGACCTGTACTCGGTGAAGAGGTTTACGAATTAAGTGCTTTGACCAGTGCTAAAAGTCTATTGAACAACAAAATAAACCAACGAGGAGAAAAGATTGTTGACATGAAAACGGATTTATTATTCTCCGAATTAGTGAAAATTGAAAAGAATAAAGTTAACACTGCGAAAGAATATGAAGCCGAGTTTTATAGCTCAAGCCCTGAAGGTAATATACAGGAATTAAAAAACATTTTAGTTCTTGAGGATAAATTAAATGAAGTTCAAAAAATAATAGCTGATTTAGATCAAAAAATTCTTCAACTCGGTGAAGCTAAATCTTCCAATTTGGGCTTAAAATTAAGCATCCAAATTCAAAGTCAAATCGGGTTAGTAAATAACTTGTTGGACTTGAAAGTGCAAGAAAAGGAAGAACTCGAAGCAAAACGTCTTGTAACTAGGGAGTCCAATAAGATGATTTTGAAAAGGGTTGAATACACCTTCAATAATAACTTCGAAGCCACTCCATTTGAAAATTCAAATATCTCAGACTCTATTGTTAAATCTATGCTCCATGAAGAGAGGTATAAAATTCTTAATCTTGGATACAAAAAAGGGAAAGAGGGAAAGAGAAAAATTAAACAGATTAAAGCCATCGAAGATTCATTGCAGCTTGCAATGGACAACCGAAATATAATCCCAATAAATAAAGAATTGGATTTGTTGGTTGAATCTGAGAAATCAAATAATGAAAGAGGAGTTGATTCACCATTGGTGAGTTATAATAAAGTGCTTGGCTCAGCTCCAGCAAGTCCAATTGAATCTCGTTTGGGACTTTTCTTTACTGTTCAAATTGCAGTGTTTAATGAACCAGTATCAAGAGGTCTTTTGCTAAATATTGAACCACTATTGACTATAAAACTCCCTACAGGTCAAATCAGATATTCAACCGGAATTTACAATGACATGTCAACTGCAAACGAAAAAAGGATTGACGTCATTAAAAAAGGTATTAAGGATGCATTCGTTACGGCTTATTATAATGGAGAAAGAATTACATTGAGAAAAGCTAATTCACTTCTTGCTGAGTTTGGTGAAAAGTTATTTGAACTACCGACAAAAGAAGAAATAAGCCTTGATCCGATATATGGAGTGAAAGTTGTAAAAAAACAACCGGCTTTGACATCGTCGAAGGGAGTTGATGAGGATACTGTTTCAAACAAAATACTACAGGAAGTGGATACTGTTTATCTTTCAAAAGAAGAGGTAATGAATCTGTCGACCGAAAATGACCTTAAAATAATTTTGGTCAAAAGCTCCCTTTCTAGTGAATTGGCAAATTTTATTCTTCGTGTTAATTACAAAAAAAGTTATTTGAATCAAGAAGGTTCAATGTTTGTGATTTTACACGATGTTCCGATTACTGAACAAGAACTAATCAAAAAACAAATTAAGAAGATGCAATCCAATTATTAAGTTGTCAGATTAAATCGAGTAAATAATGAACCAAATCTTTATTAACTTGTACAGATAATAAACGTTCATTAAAATGAAATTATTAATTGTTTTGCTGCCTTTGCTTTTGGTTTCTCATGGTTTTTCCCAAGTGAATGAAAACGTTCCTGTGAAAAATAATGAGGAAAGCAATGGCTTGGAAAAAAAAGCCAAAGGTGAGTTTTCTTCAGAAAAATCAAACGTTCAGGATGAGAACATTGAAACTTACCGAGTAGAATCGATTGAATACCTGTCTAATCGGTTTAATTCCATTTACAATCAAGCCACTGAAAATCGAAGAAGAAAGACTTTTTCTGTTCAAGAAACGAGTCAAATGAATGATGTGTTGAGCAAGATGTTGGCAACGTACAACGATGATTTTCTGACTTATTTATCCTATTATCAAGCTGGACAAAATGACTTAATTCGCGTTGACGCGCTTAAAAAAGCAAAGAAAATTGACCCAATGAATAGTTCAGTATTGAAAGAAGAAATGGTTTACTATTCTATTGTCTCGAAAGAAATTGAACTAAGAAAAGTGTTAATTGATATGAAAGCCATAGGGATTTATAACGATCAATTGGTTGAAGTGGCAAAAGATATACTTTATTCTCAGCCGGATGGTTCGACTCTTGTTTTGCATGGAAAAGAAGATGCTTTCGCAATTTTGTATTGCCAAAAAGTACTTAGAATTAAAGAAGATGAAATATTCGTAATTTCTTTAGATTGGCTGACGTCTTCACAGTATAGAAGTATTATCGAAACAAATAACTATCAACTTCCTATTTCCAAAAACATTGATATTGCCTTTTTAAAAGAATTCTGTCTTTTAAACCCGAGCAAGTCTGTCAGTCTTTCATTGACATTACCTAAAGAATATTTGATTCCAAATATTGATAATCTGTATTTAAGAGGGTTGAGTTTAAGTTATAGCATAACACCTCTCGACTTGAGCGTGCAAAATGAAATGATCTATAATACTCAAGTTAAAAACTCACTCAGTCAAAATTACAGCCATCCTATCACACAGAATTATTTACCGGTTTTATATCAATTGCGAAGGCAATTTGCGGACAAAAACGAGTTAGAAGAAGTGGAGTATATCGATGAAAAAATACTTCAACTTAAATCAGCTTTTAACGGGTATTAAATATGAGCTGGTTCAACTCTTCATATAAAGAAATCAATGATGAAGCCCTCATGGTTAAAGTCCAAAACGGTGACCATAAGGCTTTTGAAGATTTGTATGACCGATATGCCGAGTTTTTATTCAAATATTTCTTTAGAAGATTATGGAAAGACAAGGAAAAATCAGAGGATTTTGTTCAAGATGTCTTTACAAAAATCATTCAAAATCCCGAAAGTTTTGACAGCGGCAGGTCTTTTAAAACTTGGATTTTCTCAATTGCGAATAACATGACTATTAATGAATATAAAAAGCAAGAAGTCAGAAAGAATACTGTACCCGGATTAAATTTAGAGGCAGAGAGGGTGATTTCGGACCAAAATCCACTAAAAAATGTCGAGAACAAGATATTTAAAGAGGCTTTGGAAAAAGAATTAGGACGATTAGACGAGAAACATCGCACCTGTTTTGAATTGAGACATATTAATGGATTCAGCAACAAAGAAGTTGCAGAGATGTTAGGCATAAGTGAAGGTACAGTCAAATCGAGGCTGTTTAACGCAATTAAAAATATTAGTGAAGCATTAAAGGTGTTTCAAACCGAAATGAAAATGAATTGAGAGATGGAAAAGCACATTGAAAATATAATCATGACTAAGAGTTATGCCGATTTAAATCAACTGGAATTACGACAAATAAAGGAATGGGCAAAGAATTCTGAGGAATTTTCACAAATAAAGAAAATTCTGACTACTTCGCAAGGTTTGGCGCCTGCAGAAGGACCATCAGCAGACTTAAAGTCAAATGTAATGGCTTCTTTCACTGCGGAGCACCCTTTGGGGGCGAATCAGAAAAAGAAGGGGATACCGGCCTTCGTCTCACCTTTGCTGAAAATTGCGGCGGCTTTAGTATTAGTTATATTGTTATTTCCTTTGATTGAAAATGAGTTAAGCACCAAAAATGATTCGTTAATCGCTCAAAATTTAGAGGAAAAGACTGAAGAAAGCGGGATGGAAGCAATTAAAAAAGAACGAGCCGAGCCTGCTCCAGTAAACAAACTAGAAGCACCAAAACTTCAAAACTCTACTAAAGAATTATTGAAGCCATTGATCAAGAAAAAAAAAGGTGTTCAGATGCCAATTACCGCCGTTTCATCAGACGCTTTAATGGACCAAGAGTCTATAGTGAAGCTATCTGAAATTATCGAGTTTCAACAGGCTGATATTTTGCTAAAAAAGGACATTTCTTCTGCTCATTCTCAAATGATTCAAGAACAACCCCAAATTTTAGATTTTTTGTATACCTCCTTTTAATAATAGCCCGAATTGAAATAAATCTTGAAAAGAAAAGTCGGAAAGTTTCTGTAATTTCTTCCATGTTACTAACATATCTTCGCTCCAGCGGATGTCATCTATTAAAATCACGGCACCATCAACCAAATAAGGTGATATTTTTTCTATATAATTAAAAGTAGCCACACCA
>JBLIKY010000002.1:0-38027 GCA_047637535.1 Lentimonas sp. | reverse complement strand
GGTAAGAGTTATCGTTTGTTTGGTTCGGGCGAAACCCGTTTTCTTTCCCCAGATTCTGCATTTGGCAGTGGTGGGACTTATCAATCTATAATTGATGAAATGGAGAAAGAGAAAATCGGTGATTTAAACAACCTAATCTACGGAAAAAAAGGATTTGATCATTGGATAGACTACAACAACAAAAAGAAAGACGAAACGGAATTGAGAATAGAAAAATCAGAAAAAATGTATTCTGATTTTGGCCTAACAGCGATTTCGACCAGCAAAAAGGCATCTAGAAGAACTAAGAAAGCCAAAAGAAAGAGCACTACTCTGCGCGATTATCAGCCTACTACCAATTCTCAAAAAAGAGCCAGAGTAGAAAAGCAAAACGAAATCGTTGCATTATACGATAGGTTTAACGCATACAAGCGAAAAATAAAAGAATTGGAGGACCAAAAAGAGGAGGCAATGGATTTGATTGCAAAATATCAAATCAGATTAGATTCTTACAAACGAGCCTTCGGTTATTACCCTATGAGCTATACTGAAAAAGATGGTTTATATCTTTTCGAAGACTCGACTACTTTTGATTTGTACACACAAGAATTTACCTTTCCGGCTAGTTTAGACACTGTGCCATTTGAGGTTAAGTTATTGGCTATTCCCAATTCTGCCTTGTCCAAAAATGCAGATGAGGTAATGCTCCACATTAACCTTATGGATGCTAAGCCCAATTACAACGCACGTATTCAATTGGCCTTAAACGATGTTTTTTCTTCTGATTCTTTCGTACTGAACCAACCTTTGTTTACTGACGATGATAGCTTATCGATTCATATGTTTTTAGAAGGCTTGTTGGACAAAAATGTTGACTTTAACATCAATGCTTTTGGTGATGGAATTGGAGTAAAAAAAGGCGTAAACATTGTGAAAAACTTGAATGCCGTTGAAGAAAAAACGTATCCAGGTGCAAACACTGAAGAGCAGAACAAAGCCAGAGATGGTCAGGATTACAAAGAATTAAGAAGAAGTGAATTAACCGTTAATCTTAACCGAAGCATAGATCTTGAAGTTCATTCTTACACCGACCCCGTTGCTTCCAATCTAAAAGTAATAGATGAAGAAATTGAGAATCAAACTAGAAAAACAAATGCTTCAAAAAATGATGTTTTGAGCGCCATGCGAACGATAGAAATTCTTAAAAAATTAAAAAGCGAAATCAACGTGTATGCCGGCCATTATTTAACAAGAAGCGAAGCTAAAATTGTAATTGATCGATTCAATAAAGAACTCTCAAAAACAAAGGTATTGGTTGCAAATGAATACATTAAAATATCACTCTAATCCTCCTCGTCTTCGAAAAACTCGGGTTTAAAGTTAATAAAGTAGGCTTTTTCAGTTGCTCTTGTCAAAGCGGTGTACAACCATCTAAAATAAGAAGCATCTAACATTTCATCTGTTAAGTATCCTTGATCTATGAAAACATTGGTCCACTGCCCTCCTTGCGACTTGTGGCAAGTAACTGCATAGGCATATTTGACTTGCAAGGCATTAAAATAAGGATCTCTTCTTATCTTTTCGTATCGTTTTTTCTTGTTCTTTTCGTCCATGTAATCTTCTTCTATGGCAAAAAATAGTCGCTTGGCGTCTTCACGGTTTAAACTCGGACCTTCTGACTGAAGCGTATCAATCAACAACATCAACTCCTTTTCCGGTTCGAACGGATAATCAACAAACTTTACAATGACCTTCGCAAAACGAAAGCCATATAATTCTTCAGTTTTTAAATAGCGCTTGACAATCATCATTTCGCCATTGGCGATAAAGCCCATTGAAGAATCGTCGTCAAGCCAGTAATAGTTGTTTTTAACGGCCATTAAAAGCTCACCCGAACAAAGCTCCTCTTCATACCACAAAATACGCGCACGGATATGGTTATTAAACAAATTGGCTCTTTTGTTAGACCTAGTGACCACAATTGTCTCTTCTGGTCCCAAGTTCGTCATGGACTGATCCAAAACATCTTGAATTTCATCACCCGGAAGTCGTATCAAGTCACCCCCTTTTTGTAATGTAAATTTGGGAAAGGTGTATTCCTCTGCCGACCTTAAATAGGTAGCGTTCATCAATATACTCGAACCTTCAGCCTGCCTCACAACCTGCTTTAAATTCATCTCATCAATATCCAGTCGAATAAAATTCTCTTTTAAATAATCTTTTGAAAGCGCAGGAGAATAGTCTGACCCCACTGGTGGAAGCTGACCTTCATCACCCAGGAAAATCATTTTACAGTCTTTCCCAGAATAAACAAATTCAATTAAATCTTCCAAAAGATTGTTTCCGCTTATGCTACCGTCTTTGTTCATGGTGTAATCGCCAATCATAGATGCCTCATCGACGATAAACAAAGTATCCTTGTGTAGGTTTGGAGTGAGCGAACTTTTATATTGTCCATCAGTCCCCATGCTTCGCCTATAAATTACTTTATGTATAGTTGAGGCTGGGGCATTTGATTTTAGCCCTAAAACTTTTGCTGCTCGACCTGTTGGAGCCATTAGTTTTGATCTAACTCGAGATTCTTTTAAGGTTTTCACTAAGGCACCTAACATTGAAGTTTTACCTGTACCTGCATATCCTTTGAGTAAGAAAAGAAGTCCGGAGTCTTTTTTAAAAACAAACTCGGTCAATTTATCCAGCAATTGAGTTTGCTCTTCCGTTGGTTTCATACCAAAGAATTCTGAAAAAATCTCTTTAAAACTATTCTTATCCACCCACTTTATTTTTGACTTTATAAAGGTAATTGAATAAAAAGGATAGCATCAATTCGTATAGTGTACAAAAAAACTACTGTTTGGTCTTTTCCGCTTTTGAAAAAATTGTAGATTTGTCTAACTAAATGTAAAAAAGTATATAATGAAAGATCTTTCAGTTTTATTGAAGAAATATTCTGTTCCAGCATTGTTTTTAATTGTCGGACTCGTAATGTTAATTATCGGTCTACAAACAGATCAGTCGGCAGTATATACAATTGCTACCTTGATGATGTTTGTCTCAGGGGTTTTGAGTTTATTATACAGTTCGGGTAAATTACAAACTAAACTAATCAACATTATTGGTATTGTAGCTGGTTTGTTGGCAGTAGTAGCCCTTTGGATTTCGGCAACTTCAGTTAATTCTGAAATTAATTATCAAGAAGAAGTTCGTTTTTGTGTTAGCAAATCAGAAATGAACCTTAGAGATATTCGCTCAGCTCAAAAAGCGCATGCAGAGACTTTTGGTCTTTATGCTGCGACATGGGAAGAACTAATCGATTTCATTAAAAACGGTAAAGTGGCTTTCGTTGAAGTTGAAGGTCAAGTTCCTTCTCGTAAAATCTCACTTGAAGAAAGAAAAATGTTATACGGTGACAACAGAGCAATCGATGTCAACATGACGCAAGGTGAAGCCTACTTGTTGAGTAAAATGGACGTTGTTGACCCTGACCTTCAAAATTTCAGAAGAGATACGGTGATGGTGCCATTTATGCAAACAAAATTTGCGACTATGTCTTACCTGCAAGCTCGTGCAAAAGATGGATTCGGTTCTTTTTATGCTGACTCTTTGCCATTGATTCCTAATTCAGGAGGTAAGAAATGGAACATGGAAGTGGCAGATAGCGTAAAAATGGGTGAAGTTGTTTTCCCAGCAATCTACGTACACGGTAAACTGCCTTACGAAAAAAGAGGTGAAGGTTTCATGGAAATGTCATTTGGTAAATTAACTACAAACGATACTGGAGGTTCTTGGGAACAATAGGCCATGGCCAAATCACAATTAACGGTTGATATAGACCGCAGCGCTGTTAGGCTTTCCAAAGTAATTAGTGGAGAAGTAAGCGAATCTCATTGTTTTTCTTTTAAAGATAAGACTGATTTTGGCTATAAAGAACAGCTTGATCAATTCTTAAATCAAACAAATTATAGGCAAGAAGATTGGGATGAATTCTCTCTTTCTTGGTACAGCGAAAAATCGACCCTTCTTCCCTATTCTATCTTCGGAAATGTAGATACTGTTGCCACCTACAAATTGTCTTTTGGCGAGGGAACACCTGAAAACGATATCGACTTTAACCGTATCCCCGAATTTACAGGAGTTAATATTTATGAGGTTCCACTTTGGGTTAAATCCTTTTTTATTATTCGCTTTCCTCGTATGCTCATTCAGCACGAAGGTTCTCATGCCATTAGAGGTTTATTCAGCCAACCAACCTATTACCTTAATGCCATTTTAATTGTACACGATACCCATTTTATCTTAATGGCGGTCAAGGACAATGAATTGCAGTTTTACAACAGTTTTGAATACCAAAATTCGGATGACTTGATTTATCATACGGCACATGTATTGGAGACCAAGAATTGGAAAGAAACGAAAGGAAAATTGACCTTAGTGCCTTATTATAAAGAAGAAAATCAACTATTGGCTGATTTTGAAACCAAAACAAAGAAAATTGCGAGTTTTAAGCAATTGGAAATTACACAACATAAAAATCTCATCAATCAATATCAAACTTTATGCGTATAATTCGCGGAAAACTGAAGTCTAGAAGACTCAACGTGCCTAAAGGGTTTGATTCGAGACCAACGACCAATTTTGCCAAAGAAGGACTTTTTAACATCATCGACAACAGAATTGATCTTGAAAAAGCAGAAGTTCTTGACCTTTGTTCAGGAACGGGTAACATAAGTCTAGAATTCGTCTCAGGAGGAGCTAAACGAGTAATTGCAATCGATCAAAATTACAGATGCGTCAAATTTCTTCATGGCCTCAGTAAAGAATTGAAAATTGAAGATGAATTGCAGGTTCTCAAACAAGATATTCACCATTTTATTGAAAACACGCCTCTTACTTTTGACGTTATTTTTGCCGATCCGCCTTACGATGTGACTTTTCATCATAAGATTGCTCAGACTGTATTTGACAGAAGTCTTTTGAACGAAGACGGATGGCTAATCATCGAGCACAATCAAAAAGTCAGTTTTGAAGATCATCCCAAATTTGTTTTGGTAAAGAACTATGGAACTGTGCATTTTTCATTTCTTCAAGATTAAACAGCAACCATTCTCATTGATTTCCGTACATTAGAACATGAAAAGAATTGGCCTTTTTCCAGGATCTTTTGACCCTTTTACTAAGGGACACGAAGCTGTGCTTAAAAAAGCAATGCAATTATTTGATGAAATTGTTATTGGAATCGGAATCAATACAAGCAAATCATCCTATTTCCCCTTGGAAAAGAAGATTGCTCACATTGAAGAAATTTATAATGATATTCCGGGAGTAACTATAAAGACCTATCAAAAGCTAACCGTTGATTTTGCAAAAGAAATTGGTGCTAAATACATCCTTCGTGGATTAAGAGATTCTAAGGATTTCTCCTACGAAAAACCAATCGCTCACATGAATTTCGAAATCAGTGGCGGGGTTGAGACCGTTTTTTTCTTGACCGAACAGAAATTCGCCGCAATCAATTCAAGCATTGTAAGAGAAATACATCGCAATGATGCCAGCATTTCAAGCTTCGTGAGTAAATCGGAGTTTTTAAAATAGTTTGGTACAATATCTGTAAATACCTTCTCGTTAACCAAAGACAAAACCCATTTTATGCAAGCCAAATTTATTTTTGCTTTTTTTCTCTCTATATCCACTTTTTCTTTTTCGCAAGACTCACTTGTGAAAATTGAAGGGTACGCTCCGGACTATGTAGGTAAGATAATTAATATTTATGGGGTACAGGATTACTTAAGTCAAAAGGAAACCTTATTGTGCAGTGCTGTTGTTGGAATCGATAGTTTATTTAAAATAGAATTTCAAGCCGATAAGACCCAGAAAATCATCATTTCTTCTGACAACAACAGAGCATATATGTATGCCCAACCTAATGCTCAATATCAAGTTTTTCTGCCGAGTAAAAACCCTTATTCTCCACCATCAAAAAGTGGTAATTTGGTCGAACTATCCTTTAACGAATTATCACCGGCCGACATTAATTATAAAATACTGTCTTTCTTAAGATGGAACGACGAATACATAGGTCGTTATTACAAAATTAAAAAGACCGACCCAGGTACTTTTGCCAACAAACTTGATACTTTCAAAATTTATGTCGAACGAGCCTATAAAGACGAAGATGACATTTACTTTCTTACTTATGTGAAGTTTAAGATGGCAAAAAATGACGATATAAACTTTGCCGGAAGCCGAAACAGGTATGAGAAATACGATTTTTACCTCAAGCCTTCACCTGTTTTTTATAACAATGATGCTTATATGAACTATGTTAAGAATTATTACCACAACTTAATCCCTAGACTCAGTAATGAAGCTAACGGGCAAGTATATATGGGAGTTTTGAAAAGCAGCCCGACCTTGATTATGAGAGCCCTTGGTTCAGAATACGCGCTTGACAATCTTCGACTTAGAGAAATGGTTATGATACAAGCTTTGAGTGAAGTATACAACTCCAATGATTATCCTCAAACTAATCTCTTGACCATTTTTGACAGTTTAGAGAATAAAGCCTTGTTTCATGAACATAGAATAATTGCCCGAAACATAAAAGCAAGATTGACCGAGTTAGTCCCTGGTGCGGCCTCCCCTGATTTCACTTTGTCCCTTGAAGGTGATTCTTTAAGAAAAAAAGAATTTTTCTATGGCAAGTACTTGTATTTTCACGTGAGTGACTTTACCTCACCTACCAGCATCAACGAAATCCCTTTATTAAAAGAACTGCATAAAAAATACAGCGACCATATAGAGTTTCTTACTGTCGTTGTAGACTCCCTAAATTGGACCAAACAACAAGCAGAAGTTTATAAAAAAATTAGTTGGAAAAAAACGGCAGTAAAGTCAAATGACAAATTAATTGAATCTTATAAAATCAGAAATTTTCCTAGATATATTTTGATAGATCCTCAAGGGTACATCGTTAACCCAACTTCACTGGGTCCTACCCCAGATGCTCAATACGAAACCATTGAGAAAACCTTTTATTTTATTCAAAGAATGAATACTAAAGAAAAGGAATTCATTCCAGGAGAATGATTAATTCCTGAAGTACCCTAATAGTAAGCCCATTGCGCCTCCTAATATGTGAGCGAATTGGGAAACTTGATCCTTTTGAAACAAAGCAAGTACTTCTTGACCTATAAACAGAAGTATAATTAGCAAAAAAGTGAGCGGGAGTTCGCCTGATTTTCTTCCATTCAAAGAAATAAGAACAATCATCATGAAAACAATTCCGCTAGCTCCCATCAATCCGGTGTCAAAAAACAGGATATGAAATATCGCGATGACCAAACTTGTTATCGCGGTATAGATAAAAAGGCGTTTGAAGCCCAAAGCTTTTTCAAGAGTCGGACCTATCAACAAAATAATGCTAAAATTTCCGATTAAATGAGCAGTATTTGCATGACCAAAACTGTAACCCAACAACGAAATGTAGTCTTGAAAGGAAGAATAATCGAACGTACCCTTCAATACTGTGATACGCAAAGGAGCACCTAAGGATATTTGTAGAACAAAGAAAGTCACGGCAATTGCACTAAAAAACAGTACAAAAGGAGAATTAAAGGTCAATTTCATGCATTAAAGATAGTTTAATCATACAATTCAAGAATTATTTTCAGACCAAAAACTAAGAGCGTAAACTGCTAACAATTGGGTGCTTAAAAGAAATTTTGGGAGAGTCATTATTTAATCCGTATCTTTGCACCCAATTTTAAAATCATTAGATGACATTCAAAGAGCTCGGGCTCAAGAGTGAGGTGTTGAAGTCGATAGAAGAACTGGGTTTCTCGACACCTACTCCAATCCAAGAACAAGCTATCCCTTATTTATTAGGAACAAATAGCGATTTCGTGGGTCTTGCCCAAACAGGAACTGGTAAAACGGCGGCATTCGGTCTTCCTCTTATCAACAACACAGATGCAAACACGCAATTACCACAGGGACTTATTATATGCCCAACTCGTGAATTGTGTTTGCAAATTTCAAAAGATCTCCTTTCTTACGCAAAACACAGCAAGCACAAAGTGGTTGCAGTATATGGTGGAACGGATATCCGTAAACAAATGACAGACATCAAAAGAGGTGTCTCAGTTATCGTTGCAACACCGGGAAGGTTATGTGACTTAATAAAAAGAAAAGCAATTCAATTGCAAAATGTTGACTACGTTGTCCTTGATGAGGCTGACGAAATGCTCAACATGGGTTTCAAAGAAGATATCGATGATATTCTTAAGCAAACTCCTGAAACTAAAAACGTATGGTTGTTTTCAGCAACTATGCCAAAAGAAGTTGCAAGAATTTCAAAAAATTACCAAAATGACCCTTTAGAGGTTTCTATAGGACACAAAAATCAAAGTAACGAAAACATCGACCACATCTATTATAGTGTGAAAGAACGTGACCGTTATGCAGCAATCAAGAGATTGATTGATTTTAACCCTGATATTTACGGGTTGATTTTCTGTCGTACACGTAACGAAACAGCAACAGTCGCTGAGAAGTTAAGTAAAGATGGATATAATGCTGAACCTTTGCACGGAGATTTATCTCAAGCGCAAAGAGATCGCGTTATGGATAGATTCAGAAAGAAAGACCTTCAAATCTTAGTCGCAACTGACGTTGCGGCACGTGGATTGGATATTGATGACATTACACACGTTATCAATTACAACCTTCCTGACGATATCGAAAATTATACTCACCGTTCAGGACGTACTGCACGTGCTGGTAAGAAAGGTGAATCTTTAGTTTTGATCAATACTCGTGAAAACGGAAAAATCAAAGCAATCGAAAGACAAATGCGTGTCGACTTTACAAGAGGTACTATTCCTGGAGCTGAAGAAATTTGTGCTATTCAATTGAGTAAATTGATGGAAAAAGTTTTACAGACTCAAGTAAAAGAAAAAGACATCGAAAAATTCTTACCTCAGATTTTTGAATCTTTTGAAGATGTTTCAAAAGAAGACATTATCAAAAAGTTTGTATCGGCAGAATTCAACCGTTTCTTTGATTATTACTTAAGAGCTGGAGATTTAAATGCTTCAAACTCTAGAACTAATGATAGAGACGATAGAGGTTCGGATGCATACGGAGACAAAAAAGAACGTAGACCAAGAAACGACGAAGGAAAATCTAGATTCTTTGTTAATATCGGTAAACGTGATGGCTTAAATCCAGGTGGATTATTGAGAGTTATTTGTGACGCGACTAGTTTAACAAGTAGCAGCATTGGAAGAATCGAAATTTTACCTTCTTTCTCTTTCTTTGAAGCAGACGAAGAGCATGAAGGACTAATTCTATCAAAAGCTAACGGCGCTGATTACGAAGGAAACGAAGTAAGCATAGAAAAAACTAAGTCAAAATCCGGTGGCGGAGGTGGCGGCGGAGGTCGTGACAGAAGCAGTGGCGGATTTAGAGGCGATAGCCGTGGTGGCGGTGGTGGCGATAGACGTTCATCTGGTGGTTATGGCGGAGGAAGCCGTGACCGTGATTCAGGTGGCGGAAGTCGTGACTCAGGTAGCCGTTCTAGAAGTAGTTCAAGCGAAGGAAGAAGCCGTTCGTATAACAGTAGTAGCAGTAGCAGAAACAAAAGATAATAATTGTAAAGAATGGAAATCAGAAACATTGCCATTATAGCCCACGTCGATCACGGTAAAACTACCTTGGTGGATAGAATAATTGAAGCCGGAAATGTCGACAACGAAAGATCTCGTCCTACTGGTGAATTAATCATGGACAATAACGACTTAGAACGTGAACGTGGTATTACCATCGTTTCCAAAAACGTATCCGTACAGTACAAGGACACTAAAATCAACATCATCGATACTCCAGGTCACGCCGATTTTGGTGGTGAGGTTGAACGTGTATTGAATATGGCGGATGGAGTTTGTCTTTTAGTAGATGCTTTTGAGGGACCAATGCCACAAACTCGTTTTGTACTTGGTAAAGCTCTTGCTCTTGGTTTAAAACCTTTATTGGTTATCAATAAAGTAGACAAAGACAACTGTACGCCTGATGAAGTACACGAAAAAGTATTTGACTTGATGTTTGAATTGGATGCGAACGACGACCAGTTGGACTTCGCTACGATCTACGGCTCTGCCAAAAATGGCTGGATGTCAACAGATTGGAAAAAACAAACAACAGAGATCACTCCTCTTTTAGATGAAATTCTTAATTACTTTCCACCGAAAGTAATTGACGAAGGAAATACACAAATGTTGATTACTTCCTTGGATTTCTCCACTTATGTTGGAAGAATCGCTGTTGGAAGATTAAACAGAGGTATTTTGAAAGAAAACATGCCTTTGACAGTTGTTAAAAGAGACGGAACGCAAGAAAAACACAGAGTGAAAGAATTATTCACTTTTGAAGGTTTGGAAAAAATGAAAGTTTCTGAAGTTCAAGCTGGTGACATTTGCGCTGTAACAGGTATCGATGGTTTCGAAATCGGGGATGTACTTTGTGACGCTGAAAACCCAGATCCATTGCAATCTATCTCAATTGATGAACCAACGATGAACATGTTGTTTTCTATCAACGATAGCCCATTCTTCGGTAAAGAAGGTAAGAAAGTAACTTCAAGACACATCTCTGAGAGACTTGATAAAGAGTTAGAGAAAAATCTGGCAATGCGTGTTTTCAAAACGGACAAAGCTGACAAATGGTTAGTTGCAGGTCGTGGAGTATTACACCTTTCAGTTTTGATCGAAACGATGAGACGTGAGGGTTACGAACTTCAAGTGGGTCAACCACAAGTTATCATCAAAGAAATAGACGGTAAAAAATGTGAGCCAATTGAAGAATTGACGATCGATTTACCTGAAGAACACTCCGGTACAGCTGTTGAAGCAGTAACTAAGAGAAAAGGTGAAATGACAAACATGGAGCCAAAAGGACAAAGAATGATTATTCAATTCACGATTCCTTCAAGAGGTATCATCGGATTGCGTAACTATTTGTTGACTCAAACGGCTGGTGAAGCAATTATGACTCACCGTTACTTAGAATACCAACCTTACAAAGGTGATATTCCAGGACGTCAAAATGGTTCATTGATTTCAATGGAACAAGGTCAATCCATTCCTTTCTCATTGAATAACCTTCAAGAAAGAGGTAAATTCTTTATCGGACCAAATGAAAGCATCTACGAAGGTCAAGTAATTGGAGAAAATTCAAGAGCTGGTGATTTAAATATCAACGTGACTAAAATGAAGAAGATGTCTAACATGAGGTCTTCTGGAGCGGATGATAAAGTACGTCTTGCACCGCCTAAATTATTCTCTTTGGAGGAATGTCTAGAATACATTCAATCCGATGAGTACGTTGAGGTAACGCCAGGAAGCTTAAGAATTAGAAAGATTCTTTTGAAAGAAGCAGAGAGAAAACGTTCGGGGAACAAATAAACCGAATCACAATAAAATATAAATGTACCCTTCCTTCATTGGTTGGGTACATTTTTTGTAATTGTTAATTCAGCTGTGGAAAACATTTTGAATCACATTTTTATTCAGGAAGAAATAGTTGTAAATTTCAGTTAAAACAAAACGTATGTTACCAGAAGACGATAATTATTTAGATGGTGACCTCAATAAGGACATTCAAAACTTCGAACGTTACCTAAAAGGCGATGATCTCGGATACATGGATGCCGATAGATTAGAAGCTTTGATTGATCACTTTTTGATATCAGGTCAATACAAAAAATCAAAAAAATGCGCCGAGTATGCGCTACAAATATTCTCGTTCCAAAAAATATTTCATGTTCGACTTGCCCAAAGCCTTTCCGCTTTAGGTAAACTTAAAGAGGCATTGAATGTTTTGAGTGGGGTTGATAAGGGGTTCGAACCAGATTGCGAAATCGTTCTTACCAAAGCGAGTATTTTTTCTCAGCTTAAAGACTCCAAACTTGCCATAAAATACTTTAAAGAATCCCTAGAATTAGCAGAGGACGAGGACAAAGACGAGATATACCTGGATTTGGTAATGGAATACGAAAACCAAAACGACTATCACTCGGCAATTAAGGTTATTAAAGAAGCCATTAAAATTAATCCTTTAAACGAAGGAGCAATTTACGAACTGGCATTTTGTTATGACCAATTGGGTGAATATGAAAATGCAATTAAGAGTTATTCTGATTTCATTGACGAAAATCCTTATTCCTATACTTCATGGTACAATCTTGGAAATGCCTATTCTAAACTTGAAAATTTTGAAAAAGCCATCTGGGCTTATGATTATTGTTTAATCATAAATGAAGAATTTGGTCCCGCTCATTTTAATCTAGGAAACGCATTTTTGTCTCAAGAAAAATTCAGACAATCCATAGATAGTTTTCAAAAATGCATGGATATAGACGGAGATGACCCGGTCGCACTTTGTTATATTGGGGAGGCTTATGAACAGTTGGGCGAACTACAAATGGCGAAGATGTTTTACCAACAAACCATCGATCTTGCTCCTATGCTGCCCGATGCGTGGCTTGGAATGGGTATTGTTCAGGATTTAGAGGGAAAAACCTTTGAAGCGCTTACGTTTATCCTTAAGGCACTGGAATTGGACCCAGAAAACGCTGGTATTTATCATGTGCTCGCTGGAGCCTATGAAAAGTTAAATGAAAAAGAAATCGCCGACGAAAACTATATCAAATCATTGACCATTGACCCAACCGATGAAGAGTGTTTAAACAACTACGTCGCAATGTTAATGGATATTGATTTACAAATGGCCTTGGACTTTTGCGAAAAATTTGAAGCGGATTTCGGGAAAAACAGAATTTTACCCCTGTTCCAGACAAATATATACCATCAAATAGGTCGCAAAGAAGAAGCTTTGTATTACTTTCGCTTTTTTTACGAGCTGGACAAAGAAACGGCTAAAGAATTATTTGAATATGCGCCAAACCTTAAGACCGTTGAAGCGTATAGACAACTTTTAGATATAAAATAAAATGATGAATTTCGAATTACCATTCATTCCCCAAAGGGAAATAAAACCAAGACAAAAAGGCTTAACCATGATGATGGACAAGGGTCTTGGAATAAGAGAAGTAGAGGATTTTATCGAAGCTTCGGGTAAATTTACAGATATCGTAAAATTAGGATTTGGTACCGCTATGGTTACTCCTGATTTGGAGCAAAAATTAAAATTATATCGTGAAGCTAACATTCGCCCGTATTTTGGAGGTACTTTGTTTGAAATATTTTACGCGCGTGGAAAATTCGAAGATTACTTAAGATTCATCGATAAGCACCAATTAGATTTGGCTGAAGTCTCTGACGGTTCGATCATCATCAATCACGACGAAAAATGTGAGTTGATTAACCGAATGTCAAAGGACCGCACAGTATTGTCAGAAGTAGGGTCAAAAGATTCTGGAATTATCATTTCTCCTAGTAAATGGATTAAGATGATGAGTACTGAACTAGAAGCCGGTTCTTGGAAAGTGATTGCAGAAGGAAGAGAATCTGGAAACGTAGGTGTGTTTAGACCAAATGGTACTGCTCATACTTACTTAATTAATCAAATAATTAAAAATGTTGATCCAAATGATATTTTATGGGAAGCTCCTATTAAAAATCAACAGGTTTGGTTCATCAAACTCTTCGGAGCTCATGTAAATCTTGGAAACATTGCACCAAACGAAATGATTCCACTTGAATGCTTACGTTTAGGATTACGTGGAGATACTTTCTTCGAAAACTTGCCTTCAGATTACACCAAAAGGTTGAAACAAGTGCAAGACGAAGACGAGGCAGAATTAGACGAAGAACAAGAAAACCAATAGATTTATTGAAAAAAAACCTTGAAATAACGGGTCATCGTGGCGCTATATATACGCAGTGCCTAATTGATAAAAACACCCTATTTACAGGTAGTGCAGATGGATACGTTGCCAGTTGGGATTTAAAAACCGGTCAACAAAATCAGTTTTCCATAAATTGCGCAAGGCCAGTTTATTCTTTGGCTTTTAACCCAGATTTTAATCACCTTTGGATTGCTTTAAACAATGGTGACCAGCATGTTATCGAACTAGTATCAAAGAAAGAAATCAAGTATTTTCAACAACATAGGAGTGCCGTTTTTTCTTCCTTGCATTTGGACAAACTTAGTATGATGGTATGCTCAGATGCAGATGGAAATCTTAGCATTTGGGACAGCAAAAACCTAAAACTTCTTCTCTTTTTACCCCTTTTGTGTGGGAAAATAAGAAAATTATCGTGTAACAGCGATCAGTCCTTACTTCTTATAAATGCCCAAGACAGCACGCTAAGAGTTTTTGAAACCACAGGATTTAATGAGATTATTACCTTGCCTGGTCACAAAGAAGGCACATGTTCTAGCTTGTTCTCCCCTCTTGATGAATCATTAATAATATCAGGAGGAAAAGATGGCCTATTAAAGGTTTGGGATTGGGAAAAGGAAAAATTAACCAAAGAAATTCCAGCTCATCATTTTGCTATTTACGACTTGGTCACCGACTCGAGCAATTCCTTTTTATACTCATCCAGTCGCGACAAATCGATTAAAAAATGGAATTTAAAGGACCTGAGTTTTGTTGAGAAGGTGGAACTTAAACAAGGCGGACACAAACACTCTGTAAATTCACTATCGATACATAAGAATGAATTAATAAGCAGCGGTGATGACAGTAAAATCGTAACCTGGATTATCTAAGGTTTTTACGCAATTTTTCCTCAATAGGGTTTTGAATTTGAGACACCCACATCTCGTACATTTCAGGACTAGGATGTAAGTTATCAGCTGCTAGCAAGCCTGGTCGATCTCTAACTAATCTTGAAATATCCGTTACATCGTAATAGTGAATTTTATATTGATTGCACATTTTTTTTATGACCACGTTCCATTCATCAATCTCTGCTCCTATTTTGGGTCCATTTTCTTTTGCAAAAGGTGTTGCACCATAATCGGGAATGCTAAGCACGAAGACACCGTCATTTCCGGAATTAGATAGCTGAATGCTTATTCTTAATAGTTCTTTTAAATCTTTGGTAAACTTCTCTATGCTTTTGCCTTGATACTGATTGTTTACTCCTATAAGTAAGGAAACCAAGTCATACTTTTCGTCATTTCCATGTGCTTTTAACGCCTCAATGAGTTCGTCAGAACGCCATCCCGTTTTAGCAATGATGGTCGGATTTTCAATAAAGAATCCAGTGGTTTGTAGAGTCGCCTTTAAAAGGTTAGGAAATCTATCTTTTTCTCCAACTCCTTCACCAATCGTATAGGAATCGCCCAAAGCCAAATATTTAATAGCAGTAACTTCTTTACTCTTTGAAGTTATACAAGAAACCAAAACGATAAGAACACTGGCAAAAGCCAAATACTTTATTTTGGAAAACTTTCTAAAATTCATAATGCCTTTTCTTAAACTTGTTTCATATACGTTAGAAGCATTACCTTTAGTTATATGAAATCAATTGTTTATTTGTCACTCATTGTCTTTGCATGTTTTGTGGTTCAATTTTGCTACTCACAAAACCCTGATGGGTTTGACAAAATGGCGAAAAACATGGCGGGAACAAAAAACCCAATCATTCATCTTGATAAATTACCAGTCAACGTAGACAAATCTACACTTTTTTTGTTTCTCGACAGTAGAGAAAAGGAAGAGTTTGAAACAAGTCATATCAACGGAGCGATTTGGGTGGGTTATGATAATTTAGAAATTGAAAAAATAAAGAGTCTAAACAAATCTGACACTATAATAATTTATTGCAGTGTCGGCTATCGAAGCGGTAAAACCGCTGAAAAATTGATTGATTTGGGATTCACGAATGTGTTCAACCTCTACGGCGGCATTTTTAACTGGGTAAACTCCGGAAATGAGGTCGTTAATAAAAATGGAACTACAACACAAGTGCATGGTTACAATCAAAAATGGAGTAAATGGCTAAATGCAGATCGTTGCTTACCGATAATTGAATAATCAAAATCAGTGACCTTGCTTATAGGTACCCCATTAATTTGTAGATAAGGAAACCGACATATTCTTTGAACAAACCATTCCAATTGAACAATATTTTCGAATTTGGAATCAGGATTTCCTCTAGCGTATAATTTCTATTCCTTCCCGTTTGATGATCTACCGCAAAACTCACCGTTTTAAATCCGGCTTTTTTAAAACAGGCTTCTGCCCTTTTCATGTGCATTGCTGAGGTAGATAACAATACTTTTGATTGAGATATTTTCTTGTTTCTTCTATGCAGGACATCAAAACAAAACTCCGCGTTTTCTTTTGTGTTTCTTGATTTTGATTCAACAATTATATCATTTGCATCGACATCCAATTTCATTAAATCACCTTTAAATTGTAACGCTTCTTTTAATCCCGTGTCGATTAAATGCCCCGAACCGCCTGAAAGGACAATTTTCCTAACCTTTTTTTCTTTGTAAAGTTTTACTACTTGCCAAAGTCTATCAAATTGACGACCAACAGAAATACGCTTGTAATCCTTAGAGTACTCTCCCATTCCTCCTAGTACTATAGCATAATCAAAACAAGAAATCTCTTCATTTAACTTCCCTTTGATTTCCCAATTTCTTGCAAACTCTGAATAAAGAACTGAATTTAAAAAAACCATTACTACTATAAAAGATGCGGTTAAATATTTATGTTTTTTCACAGGGTTCTTAAACAAAATTCCAATAAAGATTAAACATACCACCCAAAACAATGGATTTAGAGCGAAAACAAGTAGCTTTGATAGAATTAAGAACATTAATTCTTGATATTTATTAAAATTGCACTTAATTATAGGAATACAATATTAATCAAAAAACAGAAAATACATTTATGTTAAAATTAGAGTCCATTTTCGGAATCCCTTATTCGGAAATCCAAGAATACATACTGGCAACAGGATTAAAACTGGTCATTGCCATCGCAATATTAATCATCGGTTTTTGGCTAGCAAAAATAGTGAGTCGAATGATTAAAAAACTCATGACAAGCAACAGTATGGATGCAGGTTTAACTTCCTTTTTATCCAGTCTTGCGTCCTCCTTGTTAAAAGTTCTTGTATTTATAACTGCAATAACACAAATGGGAATTGAAATGACTTCGTTCGTTGCCCTTCTTGGTGCTGCCGGTTTAGCTATCGGTATGGCCTTTTCCGGGACTTTATCCAATTTCGCTGGCGGCGTTATGATTTTAGTATTTAAACCTTTTAAAGTTGGCGACATGATCTTAGCTCAAGGCGAACAAGGAGTGGTAAAAGAAATTCATATTTTTAATACTTACATGAATACTCCAGATAACAAAGTAGTTATTTTGCCAAATGGTTCGCTCGCAAATGGAGTGATTACAAACTTCACAAAACAAGAGACTCGAAGAGTAGATTTTGTCTTTGGAATTGCATACGGCGATGATTTAAAGAAGGCAAAGGAAGTGCTTACCTCGTTTATTAATGACGACGAAAGAATTTTAAAAGATCCAGCACCATTTGTTGGAGTGGCAACCCTAGGTGACTCTTCAGTAAACATTGCAGTCAAGGTATGGAGTAAAGTTGAAGACTACTGGCCAATATTCTTCGCGATGAACGAAAGAGTTTATGAAGAGTTTGGCGATCATGGATTAAATATTCCTTTTCCTCAAATGGATCTACACATTCAAAAATAAGAAGTCAGAAACACAAAGTTAGAAGTACAAAATATCAGGTCAGAAGTAAAAGTAATATTAAGCGTCTTCCGTATGGAGGGCGTTTTTTTTGACTAAAAAAAACAGGCACTGCCGTGTTCATCACGCCGATTTGAATCCAAGCCAATGAAAGTTAGGAGTGCGAAAGGTGGAGTGCGAAGTGAGCTGGGGAAGATAAGTGTGAGTGTGAGTATCGAGTGCACAGGGAAGATAAGTGTGAGTGTGAGTATCGAGTGCGCAGGAAAGATAAGTGTGAGTGTGAGTATCGAGTGTGCAGGGAAAACAAGTGTGAGTGTGAGTATCGAGTGTGCAGGAAAGATAAGTGTGAGTGTGAGTATCGAGTGTGCAGGAAAATAAGTGTGAGTATGAGTGTGAGTATCGAGTGCACAGGGAAAACAAGTGTGAGTGTGAGTATCGAGTGCGCAGGAAAGATAAGTGTGAGGAACGGTTTGAGTAATCAGGGTGAATAGTTATTCATTAGAACAAACCAGTCTAAAAACTAACTAACTAACTAACTAACTAACTAACTAACTAACTAACTAACTCAAAAATTAATTCACAAAAAAAGAGCCGATCAATAGATCGGCTCTTTCATTTATACTATTATTATAATTAGTTTCTTACAACTAACTCAACTCTTCTGTTCATTGCTCTTGCTTTCACTGAATCATCTTTAGATGAAGGGAAAGAAGAACCGTAAGCTACAGTCGTGATTCTGATTGGATCAATTCCTTTTCTTACAAGGTAAGAACGAACTGACTCAGCTCTAGACTCAGACAACGCTTGGTTAAGATCGTAAGATCCTCTGACATCAGTGTGACCTTTAATTACAACGTTGTAATCTGGTTTGCTGTTCAACAATTCAACTGCACGATTCAATTTATTCATTTCAGCAGAAGTCACTGCAGACTTAGCAACACCAAAGTAAATTGGCTCCAAGTTTGGAACAACTTTAACAGGCTTGTTAGTCATCATTGGACAACCGTTTAGGGACGCAACACCTGCCTCATTTGGACATTTGTCATCTTTATCAGCGATCAAATCACCGTCAGCATCAGGACAACCGTTAGTTGCGTATTTACCTTCTTCTTCAGGACATGCATCATACGTATCAGGAATACCATCTTTATCTGTATCAACTCTTGTTAGATCAGCCATACCTGCAAGATCAACTGGAGTTCCAACTACAGTGTTAGGCTCTTTATCCAAGTAATTTGGAACACCATCACCGTCTTCGTCTTTCATACCTTTACGCATTTTCTCATGATCAGCTCTTAAAGCATCAAATTCGTCTTTAGAAACTGATTTATGTGGAGTCCAATCTGCGTGTGTATCATATCCGCCTAAGTAAATAGATAGACCAACTGTTCCAGTAAAGTAGTAACCATTGATTCCACCTTCATTAACACTTTGAGTGAAGTCATACGTTCTATTTTGTCCAGAGTTTAAAACTACAGAAGCGTCTAAGTTTAAGGCAACACGGTTACTCAATTTAAACTGAGGTGTTAATCCAGCTACTGCATTACCCATAAAGTCAACTACATCTTTTTCAAAGAAACTTAATCCTTCTGCAGACATACTAGACAAACCTGCACCAGCGTGAGCCAATAAAGAGAACCTCTCTGTGAAATTATAAAAACTAAAGATATTTCCTAAATCAGCTACAGCATGGATAGTTGACCTACCATACATTGTAGAAAATTCCGTAGAATTTTTATCGCCTTGAAAACTTTCTAAACCTAAATCAATTTTAAATCCAAAGTTTGGGTTTAACATATATCTAGCTCCAGCGTTTACACCACCAAGACTTAAAGTGGAACCATATCCAGGTGCAAAGTTTTTCACAGTTCTATTTACTCCAGCATTAACATCAACTGACCAGCGATTAAAGCTTGGCTTAGTTATTTGACCGAATGCAAACGATGCCCCCATTAATAAAGCAACAAGTGTAATTTTTTTCATCATAATCGTTATTTTAACATGACAAATATAATAACCCTTTATTTAAAACAAAGCAATTTTTTATCATTTTCCATAAAAATTGGTCAAATAATTTATTTTGACATCTACTTTAAGAATCCATAATTTTAATATCATAAAGAAAACAATGGCTTAGAGGTATTATTTCAGCTAATCCCCTTAAAATCATGACCTATGGAATCAAGAAAAACATTGACGTGTTTATAAATAGCAAGTCCAACCAAAAACTTGAACTACAACTCCTCAGAAATATCCTTTTAGAATCTGGATTAGACGAAGCTATGAATTGGGGGCGCTCCCTGTTATGCTTTACAAGGAAAGAACGTTATGGGAATAGGAGGAGCCTTTAAAGTTTTCGCTTGACTAAAATATCGAAAATTAAAACTCTAAATAACAAAAAAGCCTTCATCGTTTGATGAAGGCTTTTGTGATCCCGCTGGGGCTCGAACCCAGGACCCATACATTAAAAGTGTATTGCTCTACCAGCTGAGCTACGGAATCCTAAATAAAGAAAAACATGTTCTAAAAAGTTGATGTTGTTTCTTCGTTTGAGGCTGCAAATATATGGGTATATTTCTTTCTGACAAGGAACAAAACCGTTTTTTTTTGTTTTTTTTTTGAGCAAATTCTTAAAGTTCTGATTTTAATATCTTTTGAGTCCAAATAAAATATTTTCCCACCCTTTTTTTTGTTTTAACTTTGGACCATGAATTTTGTATTTATCGGATACATGGGGTCGGGTAAAACCACTCTCGGAAAGAAAGTCGCAAGATTGATGAATTTTAATTTCGTCGACCTCGATCAACTCATTGTGGAAAAAAGCGGAATGAGTATTCAAGAACTGTTTGATAAAAAAGGTGAATCAGAATTCAGACGTCTAGAAGTTGAATGTTTAAATCAAATTTCTTCCCTCGATAACCATGTAATAGCTACAGGAGGAGGAACCCCTTGTTTTGGAGACAATTTAGAGCTATTAAAGAAAATAGGAAAGGTCGTTTACATTCAGCTTTCTAAAATCGAATTAACAAAAAGACTTCAAGAGTCCAAAAAAAACGAACGACCTTTAATTAAGGGTAAATCCAATGAAGAACTCTTAGAGTTTGTGACCCAACATTTATCCTCCCGAGAATCATTTTATTTAAACGCGGAAATAATCGTGAAAGGAATTGAGCAAAGAGCTAATCGACTCGCTCCAATTCTTCAATCTTATTTATAGACTCTTCTGGTTTATTCTTCTTGACCAAAAATATTCTGCCTAGAAATGCAACACCAAAAAAGGTAAAATGCATAATCAAATCGATCCAACTAGTTTCTTCAGTTATATAATTGCCTCCAACATAAAATTGAGCCATAAGTAAAACAAGTAGCTGTGGAATAATGAAAAATAACACGAAAATTCGTTTTTGTCGCCAATACAACACCAAGCCTAACAAGCAAATGGACCAAATAACAAAACAAATACTATGAAAACTCATTAGTGTATTCATAAGTCCGTCTAAAGGTATCTCCAACTCTAAAGCTCGTTGATTCATTAGTTCAGTTAAGTCTACATTTTTTTCGACTTTAAGCACTTCACCCGACGAAAAAGCCACGATAGCTAGTGCATTCCAAGCTAAAAAGTACAACCAAACAGCAAATTGAGTCAAAAACGAGAAGCGAATTAAGAAATTTGGTTTTTTTGAACCTAAAATAATATCCTTAATCTTTTTTAAAACAGGAAAAGGGCTTTTAGGTCCCACCCCATTAACAGCATTGAGAATGGCGTTTTTCATACATTAAAAGTAAGAATTATTCTTCCTTTTTGTACTTTTGAAGTAGGAAAGAATACTTGATAATGGAAAAACCCGAACAGCAAACTGAATCAACTTATTTTCTCGATTATCAAAATCCCATTTTCGATGAATTCTTGCAAGGTTTAAATCTCAACTTACCTGAACGAGATTTAGCAGTCGTTTTGTATAATAAAGTAAGAGATCATTTTTTATATGACCCGCATCATTTAGACTTAAGAAAGGATAAGCTAAAAGCAAGTACTGTTTTAACTAAAAATCGGGCTTGGTGCGTTGAGAAATCATTAGTTCTATGCGCCCTTCTGCGTAAAACAGGCATCCCTTCACGTTTGTCCTTTGGTATCGTTAAGAACCATATTGGTGTTGAGAAACTTCAAAAATACTTGAGGAGAGATGAAATCGTTTTCCATGGATTTGTCAAAATCTTTTTGGCAGATAAATGGATTAGCTGTACACCTGCCTTTGATCAAAGAATTTGTCGTTTTACAGGGGTTGATGTCTTGGATTTTGATGGAATGAATGATTCTTTATTTCAACCCTACAGTGGAGATAAAAAGTTCATGGAATACCTTCATTATTATGGTGATTTTGATGATTTACCGCACGAACTTATGATTGCCGAAATGAAAAGCCACTACCCTCACCTATTTGAGAAGACATACAACGCTAAAGAATTCAGTTTTTTGTATGATTAGTTTTATTTAACTGTGACAATGAGATATTTCGTGATTTTCCAGAAATCCCGAGGATTTATGATTTTTAGTTCACACGTTTCACCAGTTTGTGTCAATTCATAGGAATTACTTGGATGGGTCGAAACCAACTTAGTTTCCTTACCAATAATTACAATTTTATCCTTTTCTCTAATGTCTATTTTAGTGAAGTAACTTTGGTTAAAATCCTGCTTCATATCGACAGACTTACCTATTCCTATAAAACCATTGGATTTTTCAATCACTTTATTTTTTATTAATTCCTTTTCGGTTCCATAAACATAAAAGGCCTCATTTAAGCCTATTGTCATTTCCTCCATTTCGTACTCTTTCACTTGATAAGCATCAAAGAGTTTAGAGTAATCTTGATTTTTCTCGTTTAATTCTAGTTGTAAGGCAGCAATTTTCTCGTCTTTCGAAGCAATGTCTTTCACCAATTTCTCAACCATTAACTTCAGTTCAATAACCTGAGCGCCGCTTTTATTAATTTGACTTTGGAGTTGACTAACCTTCTTCGCATTTTCAGTTCGCAAGAAGTTAATGTGGTTTATTTCTTGAAGAATCCACTCCTTTTCATTACCTGGCACTTCAGGGTTTTGCGCGCGCATTCTGACGTTCTCATTCTTAATTTCAATTGCAGATAAGTTTTCTTGAATCTCATTAAAAAAGGCCAAGGATTCATTCATCATTGAATCTTTCATATCAGAATCCAACTTTAATTGCTCTAGTTCACTTTGCAAACTTGCAATTCTTTCTAAATCGTCGCCCATCTTCATTTCTTGTTTACAAGAAAAAATAAGACTTAAAATCAATGCTCCAAATACTATTTTCATCAAAAAGGAATTTTTATCTTTATCAAATAAATTATTAATTGAAAAATACTAAAAAAATGAGGCAATCTCTCTTAATCTCCATTCTTTTTTGTGCAATGTTAACAATGGGTTTTGCTCAAAGCATCCATTATAACTTGCGCATGGAAAAACCAGCAGCACATTATTTTCAAGTCGAAATGGTTGTTAAAGACTTTAAGAAATCAAGCCTAGAATTTAAACTTCCCGTTTGGGCACCCGGAAGCTACTTGGTTAGAGAGTTTTCCAAAAATTTAGACTTGGTAAAAGCTACAGACAAAAATGGAAAAGCATTACAAATAAACAAGTCCAACAAAAACACTTGGGTTGTTGACACCAAAAACGTCAAAGAAGTTCATATCAATTATGAGGTTTATTCCTTTGAACTGACAGTTAGAACCTCCTTCCTAGATAATACCCACGGTTTTGTTAGTGGTTCGGGGGTATTTATGTACCTCAACAACGCAAAAGACGTTTTAGGAACCCTAGATGTATATCCTCATTCTTCTTTCTCAAAAATTACAACCGCCTTAAATCGATCTAAAGAATCGGAGGTTTCTGATGAAAAAACTAGTTTTGAATTCAAGGATTACGATCAATTGGTAGATTGCCCGATTGAAATTGGAAATCAAGAAACATTTTCTTTTAATGCAGCAGGACTTAACCACGACGTTGGAATATACGGAAGAGGAAATCATGATATCGAACAGTTAAAAATCGATATGCCAAAAATTATTGAGTCGGCTACAAGTGTTTTTGGAGTCAATCCTAACAAAAACTACACGTTTATTATTCACAATGTTGAAAACGGGCAAGGTGGACTCGAGCACATTAACAGCACTACCCTATCCGTAAATCGCTGGACATATGAAGGGAGTAAATACATAGGTTTTCTTTCCCTCGTGGCGCATGAGTATTTTCATCTTTGGAATGTAAAAAGAATAAGACCTATTGAACTGGGGCCTTTTAACTACGACGAAGAAAACTATACCACTTTGTTGTGGGTTATGGAAGGGTTCACTTCGTACTACGATGAGTTGTTGCTTTTAAGAGCTGGATATTATGACAAGGATACTTATTTAAGAAAGTTAAATGGTACTTTGAATTATGTTGAAGGTTCTACTGGTTCGCGCATACAACCCCTAGCCCATGCAAGTTATGACGCTTGGATTAAGGCATATCGACCGAATGAAAACAGCGTAAACACAACCATGAGTTATTACTCAAGAGGACAAATGATGGCCATGTTGTTTGACGCAATGATCATTGATAAATACAAAGGTGAAAAAGGGTTAGATGACTTTATGCAAATCCTTTACAACAAATATTATTTGGGTAAAAAGCGAGGATTTACTGAAGACGAATTCAAAACGACTTTGGAAGAGTTATTGGGTTATGACCTGAGTGATTTCTTTAAGAAATACATTCATGGAACTGAAATTCCTGATTATAAAACCGTTTTGGAAAAAGTAGGAATAGTTGTTCAGGACGTCAGTGACTTTGAAACCTCTTTTGGAAGCCTCACAAGAAATTCTGGAAATTCGGCTATTGTCACAAGAATCCGTCGTGAATCGGCTGCAGAAGTATCTGGACTGAGCGTAGGTGATGAAATCATAGCCATAGACGACATTCGAGTAGATTCAGATGTCTTAGACGCTATTTTGGAATCTATGACAAAAGGTGACACGTTTGAATTGATAATTTCTCGAGACAATCTTTTGATGAAGCTCGATTGTAAAATGGACGATTATTTTAAAACTCGTTTCAATTTTGAACTAGACGATAAAGTAAATACTGTCAACAGCAATTATTGGTTAAGAAGTAATAAGTAATTTTTATAGGGTTTTCTAGTAAGAATTCATGGTAAAAGGGAGAAACATGACAAAGAAAATAATTAATCGATCAAAGAAAATTCAATTGATTTTTTCTGGTATAGTTTGTTTTTCTTTTTTAGTAACAAGTTGCAGTGTATCAACACCCATTCACTCTATTCTTCAAAAGCCTGAAAAAAGTCGATACCAATATTCACAAGTTGAACCATCGATTGCAATCAATCCAAACAACACAGACCAAATTATCGCCGGAACTATTCTCAATGATTTTTACTATTCTGAAGATGGGGGAAGTACATGGACAAGCAAATCGCTCCAAAGTACTTATGGCGTTTACGGAGATCCTGTTTTAATATACGATTACAAAGGAAGAGCGTATTATTTTCACTTGGCCAGTTATAAAAAAACAACCCATCTCGACCGTATCGTTTGTCAATACACAGATGATTTATCTCAAGATTTTACTGACGGAAGTTTTCCAAAACCGGCTTCACCCAAAGTACAGGACAAGCATTGGGTTGTTGTAAATGAAGAAAACGGTGAGTTGTATATGACATGGACTCAGTTTGACCGTTACAACAGTGCAGCTCCCAAAGATTCATCTATTATCGTATTTTCTAAATCAAAAGATAGAGGCGAAACTTGGAGCGATCCTTTAAGAATCTCCAAAGATGCAGGCGATTGCCTCGACGATGACAACACGGTTGAAGGCGCTGTTCCTATTTTAGGGCGAAATGGACAATTGTTTGTCACCTGGACAGGGCCAAATGGACTTGTATATCAAAAATCCAATGATCTAGGCTTAACCTGGATGAATACCGAAAAACCTATTTCACAGCAAATTGAAGGCTGGACATTGGAGATTCCGGGGATGAACAGAGCGAACGGACTCCCTGTGTTAAAATCAGATTTATCAGGTGGCAATTTTAACGGAAACCTCTATCTCAATTGGGCTGATCAACGCAACGGAATTGACAATACAGACATTTTCTTGTCCATCTCTAAAGACGATGGGGAAAATTGGAGTGAGCCAGTAAAAGTCAACCAAGATCAAGGGAAAGCACATCAATTCTTTACTTGGATGACCGTAGATCAATCTTCTGGGCACCTATACTTTGTGTATTACGATCGCAGGGACTTAAAGGACAATCAAACTCAAGTATATTTAGCTTGTTCAAAGGATGGCGGCAAAACTTTTATCGAAAAAAAAATAGAGAAGACAGAATTTGAACCCATTGAAAAAGTGTTTTTTGGTGACTATTTAAATATAGACGCTGTAAATGGAAAAATATGCGCTATTTACCCTTTATTTATTGATGGGGAAATCAAATTACAAGTGACAACTGTAACTAAAAAGTTTTTTAAGTAGCCGTCATTTTATTAATGATCTCCTGCTCATTGGGAAATTGGGATAATAATTCCTTTTTTGTGAAGAGTTCAAAGTCTTCAAAATCAAATCCCGGTGCAACTGCGCAAGAAACCAAAGCGAATCCTTTTCTGTCTTCTAGAGAACTTCCAAAAATCATGTCCTTCTTAACCAATACTTGAGGCGACTCGCCCTTGCTGATGTCGTTGCCTACAATTCTTTTTTGGTGACCAGCTTCTTTGTCCAGCACATGCACAGTTAATGGAGTTCCTAAGTGAAAAAACCACAATTCGTCACTTTTAATGCGGTGAAAATTGGATACATTTTGATCGTCAATTAGGAAATAAATCGAGGTTAAAAGGTTTCTGTCTATTGTATCTATTTTATCCTCAGAACGATAAACTTCTTTGTACCAACCACCCTCGGGATGGAGGATCAAACCTAACGATTCAATTATTTCATCTTTTGTAGTCATTACTCGATTGGGCCTTGAAGGGGTTGTGAGCCTTTATTCTTTATTTCCGGGAAATAGTATCTTAAATCAATAGAAAAAAGCGAACCTTGGTACTTACCAGCCATCTTTATTGCATTTCCGCCTTTTTGATATATAGACAAAATATTAAATAATGGAGTAAGGGGAACTTTTACATTACCTCCCAGGTAAAACATGCCGGACCTTCTCGTTCTGTATTCAAAACCAAATTGGGCAGCTACGTCTAGACCAAAACTGCTTAAGGGTATCCCTCTATTTGTGAACTTTTGGTTATTAGCTATTTCAGCTGATTCTACTGCAGAAGGTTTGTAATTAAAATTTAAGCCCAGGGCCGTGTTAGCGTATACTTCATTAGATAACTTTATAAAAACAAAGCCGTACAATGGGACTTCAAAGTTAGTGAATGTGAAGTTTCCTGTCGCACTTGCGTTGCTGTCTTTAACGGTTGAAACGAAGGAGAAATTTCGGAAATAATAATTCAAGCCAGTTTCGATAGAAAATTTCTCATTGTAAGTTTTTCGAATTATTGCACCATAGGCAACCCCATTGGTTTCCGTCATATTTACTTCAAATGATTGATTGATCATGTTGACGGTTTTTGAAGAAATGAAGTTATTTGGGAGCAAAACCTTACCCTGAAACCCAAAATGGGTCTCGTATTTATCCTTAAACTCCTTTTTATCTTGGGCAATTGAAGAATTTCCAATAAACAGAGTTAACCCTATTAAAAGCGTTTTTTTTATATGATTTTGTGTGTATGCAATCACCTTCTTGATTTCTCTATTTTTTGAGATTCTTGTTTCAAATGCTTTTTTCCTTTTACATACCCTATAATCGCAAGAGTCATCACAAAAGCAGAAAAAATCATTAAACTCCATCTTAATATAGCAAACGGAATAATTGGTTTTTTATGCAAACCCTCTACTTTATAGTTTAATTTCTGTGCTTTGTTGTAATCCGATTGATGGACGGCATACAATTCGTATTTTCGACCCCGCTTTTCTTCATCGCCCTTTTCAAACCAGATTTTTTCCTCGTTTAAACTCTCTTCAAAACTTTTGGATCTATTTGTATCGGCAAACCTAAAAACAACGTATTTTTTGTTTTCAGGATGTTGCACATAATTGACAAAACCTAGGTCTATTGAATTATCTATTGGGTTTTCCATTCTGTAAGGTATTCGATTGGTTTGCGCTGACCTTGGGGCCATTCTTCATTGGTGTATCCTACATAAAACAAGCCCAAACATTTGTCTTGTTTTCGTAAGCCCAAAAAATCATTCATTGCTTGTGAGTAAATCAACTTAGGGCTCGACCAGAATGCTCCTAATCCGTATGCAGTTGCCGTCAAATGCATGTTTTGAACGGCACAAGCTACGGCTTCAATTTCTTCAATTTCAGGTATCTTTTCTTCGTCTTGTCTATGCATGCAAACCGCAATTATTGCAGAAGAAAGTTTAGGGCGATTCAACATTTTCGCAAGCTTCTTGTCATTTTGAAGTTCAGCAGGAGTTTGACTTAAATATTCCTTTGCTAAAAATTCACTCAGAGAGCTACGTGACTCTTCCATAAAAACCTTAAAACGCCAAGGCTGAGTCTTACCGTGCGTTGGCGCCCATGTTGCATTGTTTAGCAGAAGCTCTATCTGTTCACGATGGACCTTTCTATCCGAAAATTGTTCGGGATAAATTGTACGTCTATTGCGAATGACCTCGGTTATTTCAGAGAGGTTATATCTCATTGGAATCTTTTTTTGGCGTCTCGTTAATTGGCTCGCTTCTATCTGCAATTTCTTTCTTATCAATTTCTACAGGCAATGGAGGCACAACCCCAACAGGCTTCGGTTTATTATAGGCTTGGCTATTTAAATTCGTTACCTCACTCACTTGCTGAGCATATTGATCCATAGGTGCTTTTATTTCTTTAGTAGCGTCTTGCACGAAGTTTTGAAAATTCATGTCCTTTTTAATATCAACGCCCGACTTCCGTATTTCGGATTGAACATCTTGCGAAGCTTGTTTAATTTGACGTATGGTTCTACCCATAGTGCGAGCAATCCCTGGGATACTCTTGGCACCGAAAAACATCAATATAAATACTAAAATCAATAAGATTTCAGAACCGGCAATATCATTTAAGAATAAAAGCATAGCACAAAGATAGATACTTTTTTACTGCTGGTAAAGAATAGCTGACCGTATTTAAAATACTTTATCACAAAGTAAAATAGATTGATAAAAGTAAATTATTTACTGTTAAACAATATATATTTATTCTTATTCAATAATTAATGTTTACATTTAAATATCAGAAATTTTAAATTAAACAATATGGGTGCTTCTACAAATCGTCATTGGTCAATTAAGTGGTTATCAATTCTTCTCAAAGTGTTTTGGATAATTCTTTTATTCTTAACCGTCTTGGTTGTAATATTTGGAACAATGAAAGTTATTTCGCCAGATATATTTGGAGAGGAAGGGCTAAAGTTTAATATCGAACTTCCGATAGAGTTTGCTAAAAACATTAGTTTACCAGATGGTTTAAACTCCTTGGAAATTCAGGAGTTGACTGTACAGATCCCAATCGATAATGATACTCATCATTTATTTGGAATTCAGATGTTATTTGTTTCCTTGTATTTGATCTTCATTATTTGGATGACAAAATCACTTCGTAGCGTCATTAGCAACATCAAACTGGGTCATTTCTTTATTCAAAAAAACGCTATTTATTTTAAGAGAATAAGCATTGCTTTCTTTTGTATGTTCATTGTAGATGTGATTTCGCAATATTTCATAAGTGCTGCAATTAACAACACAGCTCTATTTTCCCAGTACCAAGTAGTAAACTTCCCATTTCCAGATATTGAGCTTTTCCTGTTATTCCTTCTTTCTTTAGTGTTTAGTCAAGTGTTTAGAAATGGAGTGGAGTTAAAAAATGAAAACGAACTAACTATTTAAATCATCAAACATGGCTATCAGAATAAACTTGGATATGGAGCTTGCGAGAAAAAAAATGCGTTTAAACGAATTGAGTAAAAAAGTAGGAGTCACCAACGCTAACTTGAGTGTATTAAAACAGGGTAAAGCAAAAGCAGTTAGGTTCTCAACCTTGGAAGCAATTTGCGAAGCACTTGATTGTCAACCCGGGGACATACTTGAGTATGTCAAGGAAGAATAACGATTATTAATAAAACATCAACTCGTTGATCCATTTTCATTTGTTTCTTATGAAAGAGGTAACCCGAATGTGATTAACGCTCCTCCGTCTATTATACCTTCTGCTCTAGTCCACCCCCCATGTTTAGTAATTATTCTATTTACAATTGCTAATCCGACACCGGAGCCTTTGAACTCATCATTAGCATGCAAACGTTGAAAAACTACAAATAATTTGGAAACGAATTTTTGATCAAAACCTGAACCATAGTCTTTAATCGAATAAATTACAAAGTCCCCCTCCTTCTTACCATCAATATCAATTTGAATGATGTCATCATTAGAGGAGAATTTAAGTGCATTATCCAACAAACATTGCCAAACGGTACCTATCATCGCCCTATCTCCTGAGATTTCAGGCAGTTTTTCTACTTTTAATTTAAGATTTTTCTCTAAATATCCTTGCTTTAATTGATCAAATTTTTCTTCAATCAATTTATTCATATCTAATTCAATTGGTTGAATAGTCATTCGACCTACTCTGGAAAACTGAAGAATATCCGTGATTAACCCACCCATTTTATCCGTGCTCTCAATAATAAAATTTAGCCATCTGATGCCATCCTCATCTAATATGCCAGCATAATTATCTTTTAAGGCCTTGGAGAATCCTTCAATGGCCCTTAATGGTTCACGTAAATCATGAGAAATCGTGTAGCTAAAAGTCTCAAGTTCGACTAAAGCCACGCTTAACTCTTCCATTTTCTCCTGAGTCTTAAGGCCTAATTCTTCATTTAATACAACCAATGAATTATTCAAACTTCTCTGATAGGTAACATCTTGAAGTATACCCGACAGCATCCTCACCTCATTACCAACCACATTTGCGACACCAATAATCCTAATCCAAATCAGTTTTTGATCTTTTTTTACAAGTTGTAATTCCAGTTCAAATCGTCTTTTTTCCTCTATTGAATTATTTATCTCTGTTAACAACACCCCTCTGTTTTCAGGAATAAACATTTGCACAAACATCTCGAAAGAAAGCATTTCATTTTCTTCTAAACCTAAAATCACGCTGACTTGATTGGTCCAATCTACTTTTCGATCTGGCAAAAACATCTCCCACCCCCCGATCTGACCGATGTTAGACATTTCATTATGAAATTTTCCCTTTAATTGAAGTGCTTCATTGAGTTCCATCAACTCACTATTATTCGAGTTAATAGACTGTTCCAATTCTTTTTGATAGGACTTCATGTTTTGATGAACCCGTTTATTATCCGTCAAATCCCAAAGCGTACCCACCAATTTTATTTCATTTGTTTTGGAATTATGTACATACCGGCCAAACATTTTAATGTGCCTAATGTTGTTATCAGGCCAAACAACTCGAACTTCAACGTTTAATTGACTTTCGCCCCTGATCGTATTTTGAATCTCGGTAGAAAAATCAATTCTATCATCTTTCAAAATGCAACTTTCAAGCCAATGGTAGTTCAAATCTACTTCACTCATTGATAGTCCGAAGAGTAGGAAACATTGTTCGTCAAAAAAGACCTTGTTTTTTTTGACGTCCCATTCCCAAATACCGACTCCACCGGCTGAGATGGCCGAATTTAGTCTATCAAAATCACGATTTTTAATATCTAATTCCCCAGAAAGCTTAGCATCCAAGTTTTGGGACAAATCATTTGAAAGCCTTTGATATCGAAGCTTTTGGGCTTCAATTTTAATCTTATCTCTTTTGAATTGATGAATTGAATAGGCACTAACCCAAACGATGATTAAGGTCAAAATGCCTGTCGCTTTTTTAGAAACGGTCTCAAAACTTTCCAAATGTGTGAACAAAACCATTAAGGAAACGAGAGCCGCAACAGTGTATACTGATTTTGATTTGATAAAGAAAAAACTGAAGAAAATTGGAAGAATGTATAGCTGAGAAAGGGCTCTATTTGGGAAGAAATATTGGTCAAAAACAAATACTGTTGTCACCAGAAGGATGATGACCAAAACATTTAATCTTGTATTGCCAGTCTTAATCAATTTATAACTTTTTAAGGTAATTTAAAACCAATAATAGCAACGTCATCGACTTGTTCATAATCACGTTTCCAGTCTTGGAAGGTTTTTGCGAACAAATCTTCTTGTTTTGAAGTTGATTTTTTATGTGCCAACTCCATTAGAGCATAAAACCTCTTTTGCATAAATTTCTTATTCGAATCGCCACCAAATTGATCAGCATAGCCATCACTAAACAGGTAAAAAGATGCGTCTTTCTGATACAAAGGATGATGTGTGGTGAAATTAGTCACGGCGTATTGATTCCCTATCGCTTGTTTGTCAGCATTTATCTTCTTCATTCCTTGACTATCGAAATAAACAAGCGGGTTATTAGCACCTGACCACATGATTTCTTTTTTATTGAAATTAAAAACCAAAAGGGAAATATCCATTCCGTCTTTAACTTCACCCGAACCGTGTGAAAAGAACTCAACAACCAACCGATTGACTTTGTCCAATATTTTCCCTGGTTCGCGCAACGAATATTGATTAACCGCCCTATTCAAAGCATTATAACAAATCATACTTACCAAAGCGCCTGGCACACCATGACCAGTACAGTCGGCTACAGCAATCATAAAATATTCTCCGATGGTGAAAGACCAATAAAAGTCTCCTGCCACAATGTCTTTTGGGTAGTAAATGATAAAATTTTGCGGAAGAAATTGATCTATTAATTCCTTACTTGGCAAAATGGCCATTTGAACTTGTTTGGCGTAGCGAATTGAGTCCGTAATGTCGCGATTCTTTTGCTCGATGACTGCTCTTTGTTCTTCAATTTTTTTAGTTCGCTGCTCAACCATTTCTTCCAACATCTCCAAGGCTTGGCGTTGAACGTTATTTTTTTCTTCTTCCAGTAATTTTAAATCGGTTATATCCTGGATAATACCTGATAAAAAGTCTGAATCTCCTTTGTTGTGCTTAAAGACCTTAGTGGAAACATACTTTAACTTTCCGGAAGGTGTAATAATTCTGAATTCGTAAGGCAATTGGTTACCCGACTTTATGAATTTTAAAAAATTGCTTTCAAGTCGACTTCTGTCATCTGCGTGCACCAAGGAAGAAAACTCGTAAAAATCAGATCTTTCCTTGTCATCATAAGGTAGTTCGAAAATTCGAAAAAACTCAGGCGATAAAACTATTTTTTTTGTTTCTGAATTTAGCTCCCACGAGCCCAAACTAGCCATTTGCTGAGATTCGCGCAATTGCCCTTCTCGTTTAACTAAAATTCTTTGCTGACGTTTTTTATCTGAAATATCACGGTACACTCCTCGAGTTCCTACCGGTTCTTTATTGTCATTAAATATTAACTCCGCATTAACTGAAATTTCTTTATTCGTTCCGTCTTTACAAATTATTGAAACTTCATAATCAGTAATTGAACCTTTTTCTAATATGGTTTTAATGTATTTTTTTCTGTCGTTAGGGTTTGCATAAATATCACAAACATTTGTGCCAATCAACTCCTCAGGCTTAAAACCTATTATTTTTTCAACTGACGGACTAAGCACCAACTGCACCCCCTCTATATCGGAATGAAAGTAAACATCGACTATTGAGTTAAATATTTCTCGAAGGCTTTTTTCACTGTTTTTGAGAAGTTCTAATGTTTTAGTTTCGTGTTTTTTGGCATCAGAATCATTAATCGCTCTCTGAATAATGAATTGAATCTTATCTAGTTTGTCTTTTAAAACATAATCTGTTATTCCGAGTCTCAAAATTTCAACCGCTCTATCCTCACCTTGAGCACCTGACATAATAATAAAAGGAACTTCCGACCCTTTTTCTTGTAAATATTCAAAAATCTCCAGACCCGTTATGCTCCCCAAATCATAATCACAGAGGATTACACTGTAATTAGAATCAACTAAAACCTTCTTTACTTCTTCGAGGTTTTTTACGTAATCTAATTTAACATTTTTTAATGGCTTTAAATAAATACTCACCAATTCAAAATCGGATGGATTATCGTCAATAACGAGAACTTTATACTCAATAACAAGCGAGGTCAAATGGGACTTCTCTCGATTTGATTCGCTTTTATTGGAAGAACAATTATTATCTATTTCGTTATGCATTAAACAGTTAATCTAATTTACCTAATTATTCGTATATCTTTTAAGTTGTGAAAATACAATAATTAGCGTGTAAAGTCAAGGTGGTTTTAAAAAACAAAAGAACATGTCTAACGACATAGAACCTTGAAGATTCAATAATCTACCTCAATTCACTTTATCTCAAACCATTGTACTCTAGATTGAACTTTCTAAGAATTAAAACTTATAAAATGAAGAAAGAGTTTGCAGAAGCAAACTCTTTCTCTTGGATAATCACTAACCTAAATCTTACGATAATATTAGTAATTTCTTAAAATATTTTTCTTTTCACCTCAACACAAAAAACGTTTAATAAACTAAAAAACAGTCTTTTAGTTTTTTGTTTGACTTATTCAAGAGTGCAAATGTACGTCCTTTTGTAGAAGTAAAAAAAAGTCTAGCTTATTCTTTTAAAAAGAATATTAAAATTCTGTAAAACATCGAGTCATTACTATAGTGATTTTGAATCGATCATTTTAATCAGCCAGCTTATATCTCTATCTGCATTCTTCCAAAAAAGCTTATCTTTGCTCTCTAAAACAACAAGATATTGGCAACAAAAATAAAATTTGGAACAGACGGTTGGAGAGCAATTATTGCTCAAGACTACACCACTGAAAATGTTAAACGCGTTTCTTATGCAACCGCTTTGTGGTTAAAAAGCAATTTTGCTAAACCTTCTGTTATTATTGGTTTTGATAGTCGATTTGGAGGAAAATTGTTTACTGAAGAAGCTGTAAAGATATTTTTGTCACAAGGCATACATGTTAAAATGGCGGAAAATTTTGTTTCCACCCCTATGGTGTCTTTAGCTACTGCACAATTAGAAGCTTCTTTAGGAGTTGTAATTACGGCATCACACAATCCTCCATCATACAATGGATTTAAACTGAAGGCGCATTATGGAGGACCTTTGTCCCCAGAGAAAGTGCAAGAAATCGAAGATATTATCCCGGATGTATTGGATCTAGACTTATCCCAAATCAATTTTGAAAAAGAAATTGAAAATGGAAATCTAGAATACATCGACATGGAAACGAGATACGTTAACCATGTCAAAGCCAATTTTGATTTGGAAGCCATTGAAAAAAGCGGGTTAAATTTCGCTTACGACGCAATGTACGGAGCAGGTCAAAATGTGTTGCCGAGAATCTTGCCAAAAACTAAACTTCTGCATTGTGAAGACAACCCTTCTTTTATGGGGCAGGCACCCGAACCAATTGCAAAAAACCTTCAAGAGTTATCTGATTTCATCAAGAAAGAAGGCAATATAGATTGTGCTCTTGCAACTGACGGTGATGCGGATAGAATTGGACTTTATAACAAACACGGTGAATTCATTGACTCGCACCATATCATATTACTATTGACTCATTACTTGGTTAAATACAAACAAATGAGCGGGAAGGTTTGTACTGCATTTTCTTGTACTCCAAGAGTGAACAAGATGGCCGAACATTATGGACTTCCTTCCGAAACGGTGAAAATTGGATTTAAATACATTGCCGGTAAAATGGTTGAAGAAGATGTTTTAATCGGAGGAGAAGAATCCGGTGGTATTGCTACCAAAGGACATATTCCAGAAAGAGATGGGATTTGGATGGGATTAATCGTTTGGGAATTCATGGCCAAATCTGGCAAATCCTTGGATGATTTAATTGATGAAGTATATAATATAGTAGGAGCGTTTCAATTTGAAAGAAGTGATTTACACATTACCGAAGAATTAAAGCAAAGTATTATTTCAGATTGCAAAGCCGACAAATTCACTTCTTTTGGCAAGTACAAGGTTGAAAGTGTTCAGACCATCGATGGTTTTAAATTCTTCTTCGATGAAAATCGTTGGATGATGATTAGACCAAGTGGTACCGAACCCGTTTTGCGTACCTATGCAGAAGCGCCAACAATGAAAGAAGTTAGAGAAATCCTTGCTATAACGGAGCAAACAATTTGTAATTAAGATTATGGCTGGTTCTTCGTTTGGAAATGTATTGCGACTCACAACTTTTGGTGAATCTCACGGACCAAAAGTCGGTGGGATAATCGATGGTTTTCCGGCTGGAATGTCAATTGATTTTGATGAACTTCAGCGTTACGTCGCCAAAAGAAAACCTGGACAATCTAAAATTGTCACCCAAAGAAAAGAAGAGGATAAAGTTGATTTTTTATCCGGGATTTTTGAAGGAAAAACTACGGGTACACCAATCGCGTTTTCGGTTGACAACAAAGATTCAAAATCAAAAGATTACGACCACAACAAAGAAATATATCGCCCTTCTCACGCTGATTATACTTATGACCAAAAATACGGTTATCGGGACCATAGAGGCGGCGGCAGGAGTTCGGCTAGAGAGACCGTTGCAAGAGTTATTGCTGGCGGATTAGCCCTACAATATTTACAACAAAAAGGAATACAGATTCAAGCCTATGTCGATCAGGTTGGAGGCATTTCTATGTTGAATGACCAACACGGGATTGATTTTAAATATTCTGAAGAAGAAATTGAAGCATCTGTAGTTAGATGTCCTGATGCAAAAAAGGCATTGGAAATGGAAGAATTCATTACACAAACCAAAAAATCTGGAGATACGGTTGGAGGTTCAATTTTCTGTAAAATCATCAATGTTCCAGTCGGTTTGGGCGAACCAGTTTTCGACAAACTTCACGCTCAACTCGGCAAAGCCATGCTTTCTATCAATGCTGTTAAGGGATTTGAATTTGGTTCTGGATTTGACGGAATAAAACTGCACGGAAGTGAGCACAACGATATATTTATAGAAGGCGGCGCTACCAAAACCAATTTCTCAGGAGGAATACAAGGAGGAATCAGTAACGGAATGCCAATTTATTTTCGCACAGCGTTTAAGCCGGTTGCAACGATAATGCAAAAGCAAGAAACTATAGACAGTGGCCTCTCGACTGCAACAATTTCGGGAAAAGGAAGACACGATCCTTGCGTTGTGCCTAGAGCAGTTCCTATAGTAGAATCCATGGCCGCATTGGTTATTTTGGACTATTTACTGATGCAAAAGGCTTATGCTTAGTTGGCTCAAAGAAAATAAATCCATTTTGCTGAATAGGCATTTTGTTGCACTTTTACTGACTTTGACTTTAATTTTAGTTCCTGGCTATAAATATTCTAAGTTTCAAAATTGGTCCAATAAAAACAACCCTGAAAGAATATTTAGATCAGACGGCAGTGGTTATTATGCCTATTTACCACAATTATTCATTTATCAGGACAAAAATTTCGAATTCTCCGATAGCCTTACTAATTCAATTTCCGATAGTAAAACAGGACAATTTATGTCCTATTATGGTACCCCACCAAAGATCATCAACAAATACTTTATAGGAACAGCCGTATTACAATTCCCGTTTTTTGCGGTGGCACATATACTCTGTCCCGACCATTATTCTGCAAACGGATACAGCTATCCTTACCAATTACTCATAGCGTTTGCCGCCTTGTTTTACCTCATTTTGGGCTGTTTAGCTGGGTATTACCTGTTAGTCATAAGAGGATTACCTCCCTGGGCATCCGCTTTTGGGATTATTTCGATTGCCATCGCTACCCCACTGCTTCACTATACAATAATTGAATCAGCTTTTTCGCACGTATACTCCTTTGCAATTTTATCGTTCTGGCTGCTGGCCGTGCATTTTTGGGTAAGTACACAAAAACGAACTTTCTTGTTTGTTACTGCATTCTTGTTCGGGCTCCTACTCCTCATTCGACCAACCAATGCAATTGCGTTGCTTGCTTTCTTCCTTTTCTTCCCAAGTTTAAAAACCGCAGGGACTTTTCTTAAATCCCATTTGTTTTTAAGAATTAAAGCCCTTTTTGGAAGCTTACTTTTAGTGGCTCTTCCCTTGTCATTGCAAGTACTCAACGTCTATCACCAAACAGGAGAAATAGCCTTTAATTTGTATCAGGACGAAGGGTTTAGCAACTGGGCTTCTCCTCATTTTTGGGATATTTTGTTCAGCTAC
>JBLIKY010000001.1:0-40863 GCA_047637535.1 Lentimonas sp. | reverse complement strand
GGGAATTCCTTACAAAATGTAACGGATGATTATTGGGACGACAAGGACCCGATTTGGTTTAATGACGACAAAGAAATTTTGTTTTCTTCCAATCGAAAGAATGGAGATATAAAGACAGAAACGATAAGTCTGCCTAAAAAAACCACTTTTGACCTTTATTCAGCAAAAGTGAAGGACATTAAAAAGTCTCGTAGGAGCCTTGAACAAGTGACCTCAAGTCCTTTGTATAATGAACTTAGTCCAAAAGCATTGGGCAACAAGGAATATTTATTTCTTTCCGATGAAAATGGAGTATGGAACCTCCATGCATTGAAAATTGATAGCACGGTCTCTTTCATAGATACCATCGTTCATTATCGCTATTTGGAATCGAAATTACCCACGACTAATTTCAATACTTCCATCGACAAATTTATTATTTCGGGAGACAATTCGGTATTACTAAACTATAGACAAAATAACGTAGAAAGTTTAAAGGATATTAAATTAAATTACAATTTGGCCCCTTTGACAAATAGCTATTTTCAGCGTAAGAAAGAGCTTATCTCTGGTCCTAGAGGTAATGATTCAATACCCGAAGAAGTAATAAAAGAAGTTGAAAACTCTAGGCCCTCCCAAGTCTTCACTTCAAAGGATAGCACTTATGAAAGAGAAGTGTTGGTTCTTTTTCAAAATGAAGAAGAGTTCTTAAATCAGAATAATCTGAAAAACGAACGTTTTCTTTATGAACGCCCAAGAAAGGATAAATACAAGGTCAATTACGCCAAGGATTTTATTTCTGCAAAAATCGAAAACAGTTTCTTCAATCAGAGTTATCAAAGATATACGGGTCCCGGATCGGTTTACCTCAATCCTTCAATTTCGGGATTGTTAACCATCAGTTTTAGTGATGTGATGGAAGACTTTGTCTTTACTGGTGGCATGCGAATTCCAACTTCTCGAAATTCGAGTGAATTCTATACGAGTTTTGACATGCGTAGAAAAAGACTCGACAAACAGTTTCTGTATTACAGAAGGTCATACGAAAATCAAATTAAAAAGGGTGTAGATAAAGTAATTACCCATGAATTACAGTTCAATACGACTTATCCATTTTCTGAAGTTTGGTCCCTCAGGTCGAGTTTAACCTCTAGAATAGATTTTTCTCATGCTCTTGCGTTAAACGAAACAGCTCTTTTGACACCTACTCGATACAATTACCAAGGCGGAGCAAAAACAGCATTGGTTTTTGATAATTCAAGAATGTACAATGAGAATATTTGGTCGGGAACAAAATTCAAAATTTTCGCAGAGTTTCTTCAAGATGTAGAGAGTAAATCAATAGGTATGATTAACCTGGGCTTAGATTTTAGACACTCAATAGAATTGTTTAAAAAAGCCATTTGGGTCAATCGCTTTGCAACGGCTACTTCGTTGGGAGGTACGCGCCTGCTTTATTACATGGGCGGAGTCGACAATTGGGCGCTTCGACCTTTGGAAAGTTATAACCGTGAAATAGAAGTGGATCCAAATGGAAAATTCGCCTTTCAAACTTTAGCAACTCCGATGAGAGGGTTTATACAGAATCAACGCAATGGAAACAGTTTTGCCGTCTTTAATTCTGAGCTGAGACTTCCTTTGTTTTCTATGCTTTCGAGGAATCCGATAAAAAATGAACCTTTGCGTTCCTTTCAATTGGTTGGTTTTTTTGATTTAGGAAGTGCATGGACAGGGAAACATCCTTTTAGTGTCGATAATTATTTTAATGTCCAGTTAATAAAGAATAAACCGGCATTAATTAAGATTATAAATGGCCGTGAACCAATTATTGCTGCATCGGGCTTTGGTGTAAGAAGCAAAATATTTGGTTATTTTGTAAGACTTGATTTAGGTTGGGGAATCGAGAATGGACAAATATTAAAATCTCCCAATTTATTTATTTCAATGACACATGATATTTAAAAATATGACGATAGAAACAATATTGCTTCTTACCTTAGTGGGTGTAGCTGCAGGAGTATTAAGTGGATTTGTTGGAGTAGGGGGTGGAATAATCATTGTTCCGGCTCTTGTTTATTTGTTGAATTTAGGCCAACATGAAGCTCAAGGAACAAGTCTCTTTATCTTGCTATTGCCGATTGGCTTTTTAGCCGTTTTTAATTACTGGAAAGCCGGACATATAAACTGGGGCTTCGGAACTGTAATTGCCATCACTTTCGTAATAGGAAGCTACTTTGGAAGTAAATGGGCTATCAAGCTCTCTCCGCAAGTAGTTAAATTAATCTTCGGAGTGATTATGGTTCTGATTTCCTTTAAATTATTGTTCTCTGGTATAACCGGTGTGATGAATGAAAAATGAAAAATCAAATTAAAAATACCGTCAATTCAATTTTTGAAGAAGTTCTTGCACATAGAGTGCATCTGCATAAGCATCCTGAACTTTCTTTTGAAGAATTTGAAACCATGGAATACGTTTCAAAAGTTCTTACTGACCTTGATATTCCTCACAAAAAAGGAGTTGCGGGTACAGGAGTAATTGGATTTATTCGTGGTCGTTTTACGGAAAAAGATACGCACATCGCTTTAAGGGCCGATTTGGATGCCTTGCCTATTCAAGAACAAAACGCTGTCGATTACAAATCAAAAGTGGATGGCGTTATGCATGCTTGTGGACACGACGTACATACAAGTATCCTACTTGGTGTGGCCAAAGTGCTAAAGTTGAATGAAGCGGATCTAAAAAGACCCGTTCAGTTAATTTTTCAGCCTGGAGAAGAAAAAGCACCAGGCGGAGCATCCCTTTTAATTAAAGAAGGTGTTTTAAAAGAAGTTCCGTTGAGCCAAATTTATGCCTTGCATGTTTATCCTGAAATGGAAGCGGGTAAAGTTGGGTTTAGAAAAGGTCTTTATATGGCTTCTTGTGATGAGATTCATTTAAAAATAAAAGGAAAAGGCGGACATGCTGCCTTGCCTCATAACTGCATAGATCCGATATTAGTGGGGGCCGAAATTGTTCGCTCATTGCCATCTAGTCTTATTAAAAAAGGAAATCCAAGAATACCAACAGTACTTAGTTTCGGACATTTTGAAGCATTAGGAGCTACAAATGTAATTCCAGACGAGGCAATCATAAAGGGAACTTTCAGAACCATGGATGAAGAATGGAGGGAAGAAGCCTTGAGCTTTATACAGAATTTCATTAAAAGCACTGCTCTTAAATACGGAGCAGAAGCCGAATTGAATATTGTTAGAGGATATCCTTTCTTAAAGAACGATGAAGAAACTACTGAAAACCTAAAAATAAAAGCAGAAGATCAATTGGGGAAAGAAAAGGTTGAAGAACTCGACATTCGACTTACTGCAGAAGACTTTTCATTCTATACACACCACGTTCCGGCTTGTTTTTTCCGATTGGGGGTAAGAAACGAAGGTAAAGGGATAGTTCATGGCGTGCATCACCCAAAGTTTGATATAGACCCCAATTCGTTGAAAACCGGCATGGAGGTACTTGCTACAACGGCATTGATATGATGAAAGGGTGCTATTGGTTGATTTTCATTAGTCTTTTGCTGAGTTGCGACAAGGTCAAGCAACAGCAAAATAAAATTGAGGGCTTGTGGACGCTTAATGAATATCATGAATTTATTCACGACTCTTCAATAAAACAGTATGAGGTCGTAGAAGGCGAAACCTATTTTCAAGCTTATAATAAAAAGCCAGACCCATGTTATTTTGGAATAAATTTCAACTGCATTTCTAAGGAAGACACAATTAGCCAACAATTTTCGGGTTGCTATAGAATAGACAATGACAAAAGAATAGTCTTTGAGATGAGTGCAGATACTGTCTTAGGTGAAATCACCCATTCTTCCAAAAATCATTTGGTATTTAGGGCCAGATTTATGCAAGATCTTACTTCCGTTCTTAGTTTAAAAAGGAATTAATTGGCGTATTCGTTCATGAATTTAATTCTCACCAATCTCAATTCTTCTTCAGAGTAATCTCCATCGAATTCTTTATAGGCATCCTGCAAAGCATCTGTATCGGCCTCAATGAAGTATTCAAAAATTTCCTCTTGATTGTCTGAATCCAGAATGTCATCTATGTAATAGTTGATATTAACACGTGTCCCTGATGAAACGATGGCTTCAATTTCGTCAATCACTTCTACCAGAGATTTCCCTTGTGACTTGCCAATATCTTCTAGTGGTAATTTACGGTCGATGTTTTGGATGAGCTGAACTTTTAACCCTGATTTATTAACCAAAGACTTAACGACAACATCTTGAGGTCTGTCAATTTCATTTTGGATAACGTAATTGTTGATCAGTTCGACAAATGGTTTTCCATACCGCCTGGCTTTCCCTTGGCCGACTCCTTGTATGTTTATCAATTCTTCCAAAGTAATTGGATATTGAAAACACATGTCCTTTAGAGATGGCTCTTGAAAAACTACGAATGGAGGTAAATTGTTTTTCTTAGAAATGGATTTTCTTAAATCGATTAATTGGCTGTAAAGCAATTCGTCATAAACTCCGCCTTTGTTCGCGGCACTAAGATCTTCTGCTTCACCAGAATAATCATTTTCTTTAATGATCATAAAGGATTTCGGTTGTTTTAAGAAAGTTTGCCCTAGTTCGGTCAACTTAATAATACCATAACTTTCAATGTCCTTGGATAACAATCCAGCGACCAAAGCTTGTCGTATAACAGCATTCCAGTAGTTTTCATCCCTGTCTTTACCTCGACCAAAATGTTTTAGCGTGTCGTGCCTGTAGTTTTTAATGTCATTGGTTAAATGGCCTGATAAAAAGGCACAAAGGTGTTTGGCTTTTTGCATTTCTTCAAGCTGTACAACAGACTCTAGTAAGCCCAAAACGTCGTCTTTTCCTTCTGTTTTTTCTTTAGGATGTTTACAGTTGTCACAGCCTTTATCGCATTTTTTCTCGTCAAAAACTTCTCCGAAATAATGCAAAATAAATTTACGTCGACAAACCGAAGTTTCGGCATAGGAAACAATCTCGTGCAACAATTGACGCCCAACTTCTAATTCGGCAACTGGTTTTCCTTGTAAGAATTTTTCAAGTTTCTCAATGTCCTTGTAGCTGTAAAACGCGACACATTCTCCTTCACCACCATCTCTTCCAGCTCGTCCGGTTTCTTGGTAATAACTTTCAATTGATTTTGGAATATCGTGGTGGATAACAAATCTAACATCTGGTTTGTCAATTCCCATTCCAAAAGCGATGGTAGCGACAATTACGTCAACATCTTCCATCAAAAACATGTCTTGATGCCTGGCTCTTGATGTCGCATCTAAACCAGCGTGATAGGGGAGAGCAGAGATTCCGTTTACTTGCAATAATTCGGCGATTTCTTCTACTTTCTTTCTACTTAGACAGTATATGATACCGCTTTTGCCTTCTTTGGTCTTGATGTACTTGATGATTTCTTTTTGGACTTCCCTTTTTGGACGAATGTCGTAGTATAAGTTGTCGCGGTTAAATGAGGATTTGAACACCTTAGCGTCCAACATATTTAAATTCTTCTGTATATCGTATTGCACTTTTGGGGTTGCCGTAGCGGTCAATGCGATTATGGGAACATCAGATATTTTCTCAAAAATCTCCCTCAGTCTTCTGTATTCGGGTCTGAAATCGTGTCCCCATTCAGAAATACAGTGAGCTTCATCAATGGCAAAGAAAGAAACGTTTACTGAAGTTAAAAAAGCAATGTTTTCTGGTTTCGTTAATGATTCGGGAGCAACGTAAAGAAGTTTCGTTTTACCGTCCGTAATATCCTGCTTCACTCGAGTGATATCTCCTTTAGATAAAGATGAATTTAAAACATGAGCTATGCTTTCTTCGTCACTCACATTCCGAATGGCATCAACCTGATTCTTCATTAATGCAATGAGAGGGGATACGATTACCGCCGTTCCTTCTGAGATTAAAGCTGGGAGTTGATAGCATAACGATTTTCCGCCTCCAGTAGGCATAATGACAAATGTGTTTTTTCTTGCTAAGACATTTGTGATTATACTCTGTTGACTTCCTTTGAAACTATCAAAACCAAAAAACTTACGTAATGAAGCTTTAAGATTTGTATCGGTCATCTAATTGTTGTTAATGATCCCAATATGGGATTAAGTATTACTTCATACGAATATAATCAAAAACAACTGATAGTTTATCGGTTTGATGATATTTAATTCTTCTTTTTGAAATGCTTTTTTCGTAAAGAATTGAAACGATAATTTTATCCCTTTTTACTGCGCTTTTACTTATTTTTGCACAACGATTATGCAGGAAGAAAAGGAAATGTCATTTTTAGACCATCTCGAAGAATTAAGATGGAGGTTAGTACGTAGTGCAATTGCTATTCTTGTGATTTCTATTGTGTTGTGGATGTTCAAGGGTTGGATAATGCAAAACCTATTCATTGGCATGTCCAAACCGGACTTTATTACTTACCAGAAATTTTGTCAATGGTTTTCAGTGTGCGTTGAGGAAATCAGGATTAAGGAAATGCAGAGTTTTACCATGTCAGGTCAATTCTCCTACGCCTTAATGATGAGCATCATGGGGGCGATAGTGATTGCTTTTCCTTATATCTTTTATCAAATTTGGTCCTTTGTAAAGCCGGGATTAAAAACTAAAGAAAAATCAATCGCTAAAGGAATCATATTTTACGTTAGCGCCTTGTTTTTTACTGGCATTTTGTTTGGCTACTTTGTCGTTGCCCCTTTGTGTGTTCAGTTCTTCGGTAACTTCCAAATTGTCGATGAAATCCAGAACAACTTCACGATCAATTCTTACATGTCAACTATTTTGTCCACTGTTTTTTACACGGGATTATTATTTTTACTTCCGGTGGTAACCTATATTATGGTTAAGCTTGGAGTGATCAACGCGGCCTTTTTAAGAAAATACCGTAAGCATTCTATTATAGGAGTTCTTATATTAGCAGCAGTTATTACACCGCCCGATTTGATTTCACAAGTCATTGTGGCTATCCCAATTGCTATCCTTTATGAAGCAGGAATATTGGTTGCTGTGAAAATAGAGAAAAAGGCGAATGAAGAAGAAACTACTGCATGAAAATGAATAAACTTATACTAATAATTTTCGCGTTCCTGTTTGTCGCAAAGACATCATGGTCTCAAAAAACCATCGTCGAAGGAAAAGTAACGGATGCTGTTACTGGTGACTCCTTACCTTTTGTTAAACTTCAGTTTCAAGATGCGAAAATTGGAACGATAACCGATGACAACGGAAATTACTACATCGAAACCTATTATGCGACCGATTCTTTAATCGTCTACTTTTCTGGCTACAAAAAGAAAACCGTTAAGATCTCAAAAGATGAACCTCAAATAATCAATATTCAACTCGAGACTTTGATCATGGAAATTGGGGAAGTATTTGCTAAGGCTCCAGACGAATTGCCCTCAACCATCTTGCACAAAAGAATGGTAGCGAATAAGGATGCCAACAATAGAGAAAAGCTAGACGCCTACGAATACGAAACGTACAATAAACTGCAACTTGATCTCAACAACATAGGCGATGGTTTTACAGACAACAAAGTCATGAAAAGGCTGGACTTTGTGCTTGATTATCTCGATTCTACAGAGAGTGCAAAGACTTTCTTACCTGTACTATTAACAGAGACGATTTCGGATTTCTATTTTAAAAACAATCCCAAAAAGAAGATTGAGGTGATCAAGGCTTATCAAGTTTCGGGGACAGAAGAACTGCAATTCAATCAGTTTTTGGGAGACATGTACCTCGATATAAATATTTACGACAACTATGTAAATATGTTTGGTAAATCTTTCGTTTCACCAACCGCTAATTTTGCTCGTAGTTATTATCGATTTTATCTTGAAGACTCAACCTTCATTGATAACCAGTGGTGTTACTTGTTGAGGTATGTTCCAAAGCGAACAGGTGATCTCACGTTTACAGGTGAAATGTGGATACATGACACGACGTATGCAGTTAAGTCGTTTAAGGGTAATATTTCGGCTAACGCTAACATCAACTACATACAGGATATGTACATTGAACACGAGTTTGACCTTGTAGCACCAGAAGTTTGGATGTTGACAGAAGAAAAAATGATTTGTGATGTCAATTTGTCGGATAAATCAAAAGTCTACGGGTTGTATGGTCGAAAATACTCTTCAAGAAAGAATTTTGTAATTAATAAAGAACGAACTCCAGATTTTTATCGAGTGGATGAGACCGTAACCACACAAATCGAGGCCAGCCATAGAGACCTTGACTATTGGGCTTTAAACAGACACAGACCCTTAAGTAGACAAGAAGAAAGGATAGACGAAATGGTTGACACCTTGAATAACAATCCTTATTTTAAAATGCTCAAAAATTTGACTTATTTGGCCACAACCGGGTATTATGTCATTAATAAAATAGAAGTCGGAAACGTTTTTGGATTGTTTAGTACAAACCCTATTGAATCTTTTAGAGCAAGTTTGGCTTTGCGTACTTCAAATAATTTTTCCAAAAGAATCGAATTGGGAGGAATCCTCTCCTACGGTTTTAGTGATGAGAAATTCAAATACAATATCAAGTTTAGGGCAAATCTTTCACGAAAAAAAAGAACTCTACTTACTGCTTATTACAATTATGATATTCAGCAACTTGGTCAGTCTCCAACTGCAAATGCTGTTGGTTCAACTTTTGGAACCATACTGCGAACAGGACCCTTGGATAAATTGTCCTTTATCTCAAAATTTGGCTTTAATATAGAGAGAGACATTAAAAAGGACTTACAAATTAAGTTTGGCGCAGAATGGCGCGAGATACAATCATTAGGGAAAGCCAATTTTGTAAGACCTACAGGAATTAATGATACAGGAGATACAATTAGTCGTTTGACAACTGCAGAATTAAGTTTCGGATTTAGATACGCCAAAGGGGAAGAATTTATTTCTGGAGCTTTTGATCGAACGAGTTTAAAATCTAAGTGGCCAATATTGTTTTTCAATGCAACGATAGGAGTCAAGGGACTACTCGAAAGCGATTACGAATATCAACGATTTGACGCCGGCCTCGACCATACTCAACCTTTGGGTGTCTTTGGGAAGCTTCACTACGGTTTGTCCGCGGGTAAAACATTTGGTAAAACGGCCTATCCTTTTCTTAAAATTCACGAAGGAAATCAATCTTATTATCTGATAACCAATACTTTTAATATGCTCAATTTTTACGAGTTTATTTCTGACCAATACGCGACAGGTTATATCGAACAACATTGGAATGGATTCTTCCTTGACCGAGTGCCTGGTGTAAAGAAATTAAAGTGGAGACTAGTAACGGGGGTTAAAGGGACAATAGGTTCGATAGGCGAACAGCACAGTCAACTGGTCGCGATGCCAAGTTTTGTCAATCGATTTAATAACAAACCTTACTTGGAATCAGCCATTGGTATAGAAAATATATTCAAGGTGTTTAGAGTCGATATGGTTTATAGGATGTCACATCAGATTCCTGGGGTTAGTCCTTTAGGAGTAAGAATGCGTTTTGCAATTAATTTTTAACTTCACGAAGTGAAATTACATACCGACATAATTAAGAAATCGTACAAAGGCCGAAACGTTGTAAAAGGTGTTTCGATTGAGGTTAAACAAGGCGAAATTGTTGGCCTGTTGGGTCCTAATGGGGCTGGAAAGACGACTTCTTTCTACATGATAGTCGGTTTAGTTAGTCCCGACGGAGGGGAAGTGTATTTAGATGAGACCAATATCACTAAGCTCCCAATGTATAAAAGATCCCAGATGGGAATTGGATACTTACCTCAAGAAGTTTCTGTTTTTAGAAAATTAAGTGTAGAAGACAATATTTTGGCAATTCTTGAGATGACCGATATGAAGTTGGAAGAAAGAAAGGCTCGTCTCGAGCAATTGTTAACAGAGTTTAGCCTTCACCACGTAAGAAAAACAATGGGTAACCGACTTTCGGGAGGGGAAAAAAGAAGAACTGAAATTGCCCGAGCCTTGTCTACTAATCCTAAGTTTTTGTTGTTGGACGAACCTTTTGCAGGAGTCGACCCTATTGCTGTTGAAGATATACAGGCGATAATATCCGAACTTAAAAAGCGAAACATTGGAGTACTGATTACGGACCATAATGTACAAGAAACTTTGCACATCACCGACAGAGCTTACCTCTTGTTTGAGGGTGCAATTTTAAAGTCTGGGACTGCTGAAGAATTAGCGGCAGACGAACAAGTTAGGAAAGTATATTTGGGTCAAAAATTTGTGCTTAGAAACAAATAGTTCCATTCTTGCTGAGTATTTTTTATTTTAGCAATAGATTATGACAATTAAAACCTCATTCTTATCCATAATTACACTGATTGTTTTTGGCTTTGCTATTAACAGCTGTAAGAAGAAATGCGAGATACCGCCAGAGGATGTAAAGTCTGGCGATTTGGTTAAGGAGGCGATCATTTATGGACCCAATAGTGGAAGAAAAAGAATAGTAGTCAGAGAAGATTCAGAAAGTCCAGCTTGGAAAGTTTCAACGGATGGGGGGGTGACAAGACTCCCTGTAGATTTTGATAATTTCGTTATTATGAATTTCCCAGTAGTTGTTGACTGTCATACAACAGTGGTCAATGATGTCTTTGTAGACGATCAATTGGGAAGGGTTACAAATACTCTACGAATTAACACTTGCAATGAATGTGAGGATTTTTATGCGATTGAAAATTACGTGTTAATTCCTATTTTCCCAAACCACTATAACCTTAATTACGTTAGGCAATAGGCACAAAAAAAAGTCAACAACCGAGGGTTGTTGACCTAATATTATCTTTGGTTGAATTAAGCGTTATCAGAAGATTCAACTGTATCAATACTTCCGTAAGCATCACAATGTGCACCTTGAGAAGCACCACATGCCATTAAACCTGCTGTTAGTACCATTGCCAACATTGTTAAAATCACTGCTCTTTTCATAATTCCTGTATTATTTGTTTTTCTGTTGTTCTGTTGCAAACTTACTAACTAAAACGCTAATTTCATAAAATTATTGTCACGTTAGTAACGTAAATAACAATTATCTAATATAATAAACGTTTAAAAGCCAAATGAGGTTTGCACAATTTGTATTTCTTTTTTTTACACTCTTTTTGGCCGACACTTCTTTAAGCCAAAATGAATATTCTATTGTGTTTACGAATGATGGCTATAAAGGTTTCAAGCGCAATCCTGAAACAAAGTTCAAAGACAGCTTATCCGTAATATCGTACATTAGAAAATTTAAAAACTCAGCAATTAAGGATGGCTTCTTAGCAGCTTCATGCGATAAAATTGTGTTTGACTCGTCAGAAATAAGTGTTGATTTTTTCTTAGGTCAAAAATATGAAAAACTTTATTTAGACATTGATGAAGACGTTTTGGGTTTTTTGAAAGCCAACGTCAATCTTCGTGAAAAGTCTCTGCAAAATAATGTATTCAGAAAGGATGAGGTCGCAAAAATTCTTCTTCTTCTTCAAGAATCATATCTCAACAATGGCTACCCTTTTGCTAAAGTGAGTTTGACCTTTGGTGATGTGAATCCTCAGCAAGTGAAGGCTCGTTTGGTGATTGACAGCGGACCGTTAATGAAATTCTCAAAAATCAATGTTAAAGGAGATCAAGCCGTTAACGAAAAGTATTTACAAAATGTTTGTCAAATAAAAGTGGGCGAGAATTTCAATGAACAAAAACTCATCCTCCTTTCTCAACGTATTGCTCAAGTCACGTTTTTAAAAGAAATTCGTCCGCATGAGGTGCTATATACCGCTGAGGGTGTGGAGGTCTTTATTTACATTGAGAGTTTTCCTATTAGTTCGATCAACGGTGTTTTAGGTGTACAACCAAAAGCGAATATAGAAGAAGGATATGTATTAAACGGTGAGGTCAATTTAAAACTGATTAACACTTTGAAAAGAGGGGAGAAACTGGATTTGAAATGGCGAAATATTCAAGACCAAACGTCACAACTTGATCTACAAGCTGGACTCCCGTTCCTGTTTTCAACTCCTTTTGGGTTAGAAGGGAAGTTTAATATCTATCGACGAGACTCAACTTTTATTGAGTTAAAATCCAAGATATCCGTACAGTACTTTTTACAAGGAGGAAACTCTCTTTCTTTCTTTTACGACCGATATTCTTCCAATTTGTTAAGAGGTGCGAGTTCTGGCTTAAATCTCGGACAATTATCAAACGTTGAGACCAATAGCTACGGAATTGGCTTCTTCCGCAGCCGTTTGGATTATATTCCCAATCCAACCCGAGGGGTTTTGTTAGAAACGAGCTTTGCCGTTGGTCAACGTACGACGCAAATTAATGACACTACGCCGTCGATTTCGGCTCTGCAGTATAGATTTGAAGGTTCTCTTGAATTGTACATCCCGCTTGCAAAAAGACATGTGTTAAAAGCATCTTCCCGAGTAAATTATCTCGAAGCACCGATTCTTTATAGTAATGAACTTTATAGGTATGGCGGACTCTTAACACAAAGAGGATTTTTAGAAGATCAGTTTAGGGCTTCGGGTTATGTGCTTGGTTCGCTCGAATACCGATTCTTACTCGACAAAAACTCAAGAATTTTCGCCTTTTATGACCAAAGTTATTATCAAAACCGAAGTCTGGATGGGTTTACAGATGCGCCTTATGGTTTTGGAGCCGGAATTGCTTTCGGAACGGATATCGGAACATTCTCTATTCTTTATGCGCTGGGTACAGAGCAAAATAACCCCATTCAATTGAGGGAAGGCAAAGTCCATTTCGGATATATTGCCTATTTTTAATATTCTAAAATCTATTGATGAACAGTACAACCTTTTTGATAATCTTAATTGTAATATTAGCCGCCGTAGTTGTCTATTTTTTCATGGAGAAAAAGAGGATAAAAGGTGACTTTGAAGCCTTGCAAAATAAGTCAGAAGGTTTACAAGCTGAGAAAGATAATTTTTTCAAAGAAGCTACAACCTTAAGAGTTCAAAATGAATCTCTGGTGCATCAATTGAAAGCCGAGAAGGATTCTCTCGAAATCCAAAAAATTGAATTGAGGGAACATCTTACTTTATTGGGAAAGGATTTGGTATCGACAGGGAGTAAAACGCTAAAGTCAGAATCCGAATCCAAACTGATGGAATTATTGAGGCCGTTTAAAGAGAAGTTGGAATCCTTTGAAAAGGAGGTTAAAGACAGCAGCAAACGTGAGATGGAGGAGTTTTCCAACATGAGAGGAATAGTAAAAACCCTTTCAGACCAGCACGATAAAATGAAAACGACGGCTCAGAATCTTGTTGATGCCTTGCGGGGAGAAAATAAAACCCAAGGGGATTGGGGAGAAATGGCTCTGCAGAAAATTCTGGAAAACTCCGGATTGGTTAAAGGGGTTGAGTACGAAACACAATCTTCTTACAAAGACGAAGAAAATAACAATTTAAGGCCCGATGTGGTGATTCTACTTCCGGATGATAAGCAATTGATTATTGACTCCAAAGTTTCATTATTGGCTTATGAGAGATATGTTAATGCGGAAGAAAAAGCTGAAAAGGACATCGCATTAAAAGACCATATCAACTCGATTAAGACACACATTAAGCAGTTGGGCGACAAGGATTATTCGCATTTAGAGGGATTGAATTCCCCAGAATTTGTATTGCTTTTTATTCCTTTGGAGTCCTCTTTTTCTTTGGCGGTAAGAGAAGAACCTGGACTTTATCAAATGGCCTTTGATAAGAAAATTGTTCTGGTGACACCGTCCACCTTATTGGCTACCTTGAAAACAGTTGAAAGCATTTGGAAAAACGAGCGAACAACCAGAAATACCCTAGAAATATCAAGACAAGCTGGGGCGATGTACGATAAATTCGTCGGTTTTGTCGGTGACTTAGAAAAAGTGGGTAAGAAACAAAACGAAGCGCAGTTGGCCTATGACGAAGCAGTTAAAAAACTTTCTGTCGGAAAAGGAAACTTGGTAAATAGTGCACAGAAGCTCAAAAAACTTGGTTTGACTACCAAAAAGGAGCTGGACAAAAAACTTTTGGGAGACGATGATGACCTGGATTAGATTATTAATCTTAGTTATCCTTTTTGCGGGATGCGCGGTAACTGAGTCAGGATATTCCCATTTGTTGAAGGAGGTTTATATTAAACCACGACCTATCACAGATTTGCCATTTACATTTTCACTGTACCGTCAAAACGATAGCCTTTGCCAACTTTTTTATAGGGCAGAATCCCAGTCTTTCTTGTCTAAGAGAGAGACAAACGATCAGTGGTACAACACAATAAAAGTTGATTTTTTGGTGCAACGTAATCAATTTGCAGGCAAACAATTTTTTAGCCAAATAGAGGATTATCGACTCGAAAGCAAAAGTAACTTGAATGATTCGTTTGAGTTTTATTTGCCAATAAACAAAGACCTGTTTTACGAATTAAAACTAATAGATGAAAACAAACATGTGTATCGAATCGAAAGCAGTTGGTGGAATAGAAAAACTGGCTTTTTAAAAGAAGATTTTTTAATTCGTGACACTAATAATGAGGTGCTGACTGAACGAATTTTTGATATTCCGGTGACAATTCAATCAAATAGGTGGAAAGACTCGCTACTTTTGGTAAGAAAATATTCTGACCTGTCTAATGTCGCCGAATTACCCTATGCACAAGGTAGCCTGAAAAACAAAGAAGAGTTTGGAGAGGAATGGGCGGATACTATTTTGTTAGCCGAACTAAACACAAGGCTCCAAGTTGATTTTGAAGAAGGGTTTTATAAAGTCAATTTACCTGAAGATATCTATTCAAAAAACAATTTCTATTTCTCGATGAACGAAAAGCGACCAATAATTGATGCTTTGATTTATCTGTCTGATGAAAAGGAGGGAAGAACGAGTCTACAAACATGGACCACCTTTTGGCTCAAAGCATCGGGTGGAGAAAAGTATTTGATGGACAAATTAATCAAGGAGTTTGAAGAACGAGTTAGGTACACAAATCAAAATTTTGCGTCTTACAAAGAAGGCTGGAAAACGGACAAAGGAATGTTGTATATCGTTTACGGAAAGCCAGACAGAGTGCTAACTGATACACAGGGAGAATCATGGACCTATGGTTTGTCAGAAGTCAACAGTCAGCTGTTTTTGTTTCGAAGAGATCCACACAATTTGCATCCTAATGATTGGGAGCTGGAACGAAGTTTTCAACTCAAAGAAAGATGGGATGCATCGATTAATCGATGGAAAAATGGCTGGGTAAATATCAATTAACGACTGGACTGCATGGAAGACTTAATCTCCTTCATGAATTCTGACGCATAAACAAAGTCAATAATCTCTTTATTGTCTGTCGCAATGATGGATTTTCTATCGCCTTCCCACCATTTTTCACCCTCGTGAATGAAAATAATTTTGTCACCTATCTCGATAACGCTATTCATGTCGTGTGTGATTACAACGGTAGTGATATTGAGTTCATAAGTAATCTCTCTAATCAAACTATCAATTACAATTGAAGTTTGTGGGTCAAGCCCTGAATTTGGTTCGTCACAAAACAAATATTTCGGATTCATCGCGATTGCTCTTGCAATAGCAACCCGTTTTTTCATCCCACCTGAACATTCTGCTGGGAGTAATTTATTTTGACCTTTTAGATTAACTCGGTCTAGGCAAAAATCAACGCGATCTTGCATTTCTTTCTTGCTCATCTTTGAAAACATCGTCAATGGAAATCTAACGTTGTCTTCAACGGACATGGAGTCAAATAGGGCTGAACCTTGAAAAAGCATTCCAATCTCTTGACGCAATACTTTTCTTTCCACTCTTCCCATTTCTGTAAAGTTTCTGTCATCGAAAAGCACATGTCCATTGTCGGGCTCGTGCAAGCCAACAATACACTTCGTTAGCACAGATTTCCCTTGACCAGATTGTCCAATAATCAAATTCACCTTGCCTTTTTCAAAGGAGGTGTTGATGTCAAATAAAATTTGTCTATCACCAAACGACTTATCAAGATTTACGATTTGTATCATCAGGTTAAAAGCATTTGGGTCAATACTAGATTGGCAATTAATATCACGATACTGCTACTTACTACAGCTTGAGTTGATGATCTTCCGACATCAAGTGCTCCTCCTTTGGTGTGATAACCGTAAAATGACGAAACAGATACAATGATAAATGCAAAAACAATGCACTTTGTCAAGGCGTAAAATACGTTGCCCAAGACGAAGAAAGAACGGAGTCCGAGTATATATGTCTCTGTTGAAGAAAGTCCCGCTGAGGTTACTGCAAACCAACCTCCAATCAAACTCAAACAAATAGAAAATATCAACAAAACAGGGAAAAAGATGATTGAACCAAGGATTTTAGGTAAAACGAGGTGAGAAAGGGAATTGATTCCCATTATTTCGAGTGCGTCTATTTGTTCGGTCACCCTCATCGTTCCAATCTCAGATGCAATGTTAGATCCTATTTTTCCGGCTAGGATTAATGATATAATCGTAGGGGAAAATTCTAGTATTGTACTCGATCGGGTAATATAGCCAATTGTATATTCTGGCAGGAGAGGAGAATCCATATTTGACGCAGTCTGCAAAGCGATTACCGCACCCATAAACATGGACAGCAAAGCGACAATTGGAATGGAATTAATTCCTATTTTTTGGATTTCTTCGAAGAGTCGAATCCGGAATATTTTTCCCTTTTCTGGCTTAGAAAAAACGATGATAAGCATTTGAAAATACTTGCCTATATTGTGTAAAATCTTCATGTACGCCACTAAGTTAAGGTTAATTTCCATTTTTGTTAAGGCGGTCATTGAAAGTTTTAAAAAGGCATTGTTTGAAACCTTATTTTTGTGTCGATGAACGGCAAAGGAAAAGAAAAGTATATCGCAGTTTTACAGAAATATGTTCCAGTGGGATGTGAAGAGTTTTTGTACGATTTACTTTGTCGCGAACCTTTAGACTTCTCTGTTGTCAAGCCCCGAAAAACCAAACTCGGTGATTTTCGGTTTTCTCACGGAGATAAAAAAGCCAAGATTACAGTCAATGGAAACCTAAATCAATTTTCTTTCTTAATTACAACCCTTCATGAAATCGCACATTTTTTCGCCTTTCTTAACCACGGAAGAAAAATAAAAGCCCACGGCATAGAATGGCAAAATACATATAGAGAGTTATTATTACCTTTTATAAATCGAAAAACATTTCCGCAGGACATTGAAAATGCTCTGGTCAATTCTTTGGTCAATGTAAAAGCCTCTTCCTGTACAGATCATAATTTATATCGGGTTTTAAGAATGCATGACAAAGAAGCCGAGGCAATTTTATGGTTAGAAAACCTGTCTTTTGGCGAACAATTTGAACTCAATAACCGGGTATTCATCAAAGGTAAATTGAGGAGAAAAAGGTATCTTTGTTCAGAGAAGAATACACACAAAAAGTACTTAGTATCACCTCTCGCTGAAGTTAAAAAACTGGAAGAATGAAAAAGAATCAATATAGCATCATCATGGCAGGAGGAATCGGAAGTCGGTTTTGGCCTATGTCAACTCCCGAATATCCGAAGCAGTTTTTAGACGTATTGGGAATAGGAAAAAGTCTGATTCAACTTACTTACGATAGATTGCTCGCCATCTCGCCGAAAGAAAACATATATATTCTTACCAACAGCAGCTACGCAGATATTGTCTTGGAGCAATTGCCAGATTTAAATAGAGAGCAAGTTTTGTGCGAACCAGAACGAAAAAACACAGCCCCTTGCATAGCTTATGCAGCGGCAAAATTATTGGCGCTTAATCCGGATGCAAGAATGGTTGTGGCACCTTCTGATCATTTGATTTTAAACGAACAGGCATTCGCATCAACAATACAAACTGCTTTGGATACAGCAGACAAAAATGACAGTATTGTAACCTTGGGAATACAGCCTACGCGACCAGATACGGGATACGGATATATAGAGTACGATGCGAATAATGAGGTCTTGCCAGGTCAAGCGGTTGAGGTAAAACAATTTAGAGAAAAACCCGATTTAGAAACTGCACAAAGCTTCGTCGAAGCCGGTAATTTTTATTGGAACTCAGGTATATTTATCTGGAAGGCAAGTACGATATTAAAAGCATTGAAAGATTTTCAGCCGACTTTACACTTTCTTTTTACGGATAAAAGTGAGGCTTATAATACGCCGGGCGAACAAGAAATGGTGAACCAATGCTTTAGAGATTGTGAAGATATTTCCATCGACTTTGCCGTGATGGAAAATGCCAAAAACGTCGATTTGGTTTTGGCAACTTTCGATTGGTCCGATTTAGGAACTTGGGGTTCGCTCTCAGATCACCTGCCAAAAGATGCATTTAACAACTCAGCAATCGGCGGATCCATTAAAATGATAGAATCTCAAAACTGTTTAGTCAATCTTCCAAAAGGTAAAACGGCCATCATTCAGGGATTGGACGGATATATCGTTGTTGAGTCGGATGATAAATTGATGATATTAAATCTTAAGGATGAGCAGAACCTTAAGGAGTATTTGAAGGGGTAGCATTCTCTTTACAGTATTTGTTAATGTTATCTGCTTCCGCACGATGGAATGGCGCGGAAGCAGATTTGACAGCGAATAGTTTTAATAAAGAAAATTTTGAGATTCGTTAAAACCAAAACAAGCCTTAGATATTTCTAAGGCTTGTTTTGGTTTAATTGCTATTACTTTGTGAAGCTTACCTATTCTCCTTCCGTTTCAGTTATGTCATCCTCTTTTTTATCCTCTATGGATTTGGTTGGAGTTGATTCACCTTCTTTATTCTTACCTTTTAAGTATTCAGGCAAATCCATTCCGGCCATGTTAAACATTTCTTGTAGAGGAGGTACAGATCCGTAGATTCCTGAGATGAAGTCTGCGGTAGATGATTTACCCGACGAACCTTTACCAGAATCCCAAACAGTAACCTTATCAATTTTAATGTTTTTGATTGCTTCTGATTGCAATCTTACTAACTCAGGAAGTTTGTCAGCAATCATGATCTTAACAGCGTCTTGCGAGTTGTCTCCGGCTGCAGCGACCAATTCTTTAAATCCTTCGGCTTGTTTACTAAGAATTTGATAGATACCGCGAGCTTCGGCATCCATTTTGGCAAAAATTGCATCTGCTTCACCTTGAGCTCTTCTTCTGGTGTTTTCAGCTTCTGCCTCGGCAGCTATTTCGACTTTTTGTTTGTCAATTTCAGCAGGAACAATGACGTTGGCTTCTTGTGAAGCTCTATCTCTTGCAGCACGAACAAGTTCGGCATCTTTCTCAGCCGTGTATGATTCTTGCAAGGCCATTGCTTCTTTTACTTTTTCAGCGGCTATGGCAATTCTTTTCGCCTCAGCTTCCGCTTCACGTCTTTTGGCGTCTGAGTTTGCTACGGTAATTTTTGCTTCATTTTCACCTTCAACGGCTATTGCATTGGCTTCAGAAACTTGAATTCTTTCCAACTTCTTCGCTTCTGCCTCACCCACAATTGCTAGTGCACCCGCATCCGCCATTTTAATTCTTTCTTCTCGGTTTGCATCCGCTTCACCAATTTTTGCTCGTGCGTTTAAAGCAGCAACTTGCGTCCTTTGATCTTGGTGTGCATTGGCTTCACCAATCGAACCATCTCTATTCTTCTCAGCAACACTCTGACGAGCATCATTGATAGCTTTCGCTGCGGCTTCTTTACCCAATGCTTCGATATATCCAGACTCATCTTTGATATCGGTTACGTTAACGTTGATCAGTTTTAATCCAATTTTATTCAGTTCGGCTTCAACATTTGAAGAAACATTAGCCAAGAATTTATCTCGGTTTGAGTTTATTTCTTCAATGTCCATTGTCGCAACGACGAGACGAAGTTGACCGAAAATGATGTCTTTAGCTAAATCGTGAGTTTGTTCTTTGCTTAGACCTAATAATCGTTCGGCAGCATTCATCATGACATTAGCCTCTGTTGAAATACCCACTGTAAAACTAGAAGGTACATCGACACGAATATTTTGTTTAGAAAGTGCGTTGGTCAGCTTAACTTCAATGGAGATGGGCTTTAATTCCAAGAAGGCGTAATCCTGAATTACCGGCCAAATAAAAGCGGCACCACCATGAATACATTTTGCAGATCTAAAACCATCTGCTCCGGCGCCTACTTTTCCGTAAACAACCAAGATTTGATCTGAAGGGCAGCGCTGGTAGCGCTTGATCATCGCATAGAACAATACGATAATAAATAAAACCGCGGCAATTATGCCGACGAGTATAAACGAAATTCCTTGTCCTTGTTCCATAATGTGTTTACGCTATTTTTCCTGTTACTATTAATATACTTTCGTCGACTACTTGTTGCACCTGAACAATAGTGCCAACGACCAAGTCATTGTCATCAAATGTCATTGCTTGAATCTCGTGCATGGACCCTTGAATTGATATTTGAACTTTTCCAAACCCACCTTTTTGGGCCTTAATCGGCAGATAAACTTGTCCTGTTTTTCCTAAAGCATTGGATAATTTCATCGCGCCATTTTGTACGAGTTTTGTCATCAAGAAAAACAAGAGTGACATGGCGAGCATCATGATTAAACCAGAAACCAGTGAAATAAGGATGGTTGTTGAGTGAGAATAACCCGAACGAGCACATCCAATTCCTATCCAAGAAAAAATAGTAAAAAATCCGACTAGATTCTTAAAAGTAAAGAATTGAAAACCTATTTCTCCCGTCTCATTTCCGTCCGCTTCCATGTCGCCACTTCCATCGGCATCTCCACCGAGAAAACTTGAAAACATAATGAAAATAAACACCATCGAAGACGGTATCGCTATCATCCAATAAATGCGTTCAAATAACTCCAAACTATTAAACCATTCCATCATAATGTTGACTATTTAATTTGACCCATTAAATATAGTCAAATAAGTTGTTTTGAAAGTTTAGAATCTGTTTAATATCACATTGGAAGGGTAATTATTATTATTATCGACCATGTAGACTCTCAATTGACAGGGCATTTGCTGTTTTTATCCCACAATGCAAAAATGTAATATACAAGGTGTATTCTTAATTTTCCTCTCACGAGGATAGTATTGTTATTTATACTCTTCTCTCTAAAGAGGGCCTTCTTTGCTCAAAACCGATTGACTCAAAACCTTAACAGTTCGACTGATGTTTTTTGCAGGTTATAGCCTTCCAGAATATCCTTTTTTGTCGACTTTAACAACGGATTATATTCGAGGGGTCGATGTCAATGTTTTTAAATAAACGGTTGGAAAAAGCGATTACGCCCTTTTTACAGAATGGGAATAGGACTGAGTTGTGTAATTCATTGCTTTCCAATACACTTGCCTTCGACTTCGCTCAGTCGGCGCGTATTTCTTTTCAATAATTCGCTGACTGAGCGAAGCCGAAGGCAGTGTTTATTGTTTTCTGGAATACTTGTTTTTGGTTCTTGTCGTTGGGTGTGCTTGCCTTCGACTTCGCTCAGTCGGCGCGTATTTCTTTTCAATAATTCATTCTTCAACGCACGCACAAGCTACCGCTAAAGAAATAGTGGGTATCGGACGTTGGATAAAACATTAGATATTTTTAGTTGAGTTAAAAAGGCTGTCCATCATTTTGATGGACAGCCTTTTTTGTTTTCGAAAATATTATTTCGAAGAATTAAGAATCGTAGTCTATTATTGAATCACAACTTTCTTACCGGTTGATTTTCCTTTTTCATCTGCAAATCGAATGAAATAGGTTCCTCTTGCCCAATCCTTAATCTGAATGGTTATCGGGAAGTCAAATACGGTTTTGGTGTAAACAACTTGACCTGTGGTATTCAATATTTCGATTTGTGTGTACTCAGACGGACTGTCACGCTCAATTAAAATATAATCACTCGCAGGATTTGGATAGATTGAGAATAAGTTGATTTCTTCTTCAGAAATATCTAAGCATCCTGAAACAAATATTCTTGATGAAGCATCTGCTTCGCAGTCATTGTTGTCTTGGAAGGTATAGGTGATAAAATGTTCTCCTGTACCTGCTATGATCGTGTTGAAGTTGTCTCCGACGATGCCATTTCCTGAATAAATCCCACCGGCAGGTGTTCCTGTTGGCAATACAATATCACCTTGCGTAACACAAACATAATCATTGGAAAACTCGTCTATTAATACCTCAGGAGACGGAGAAACTAGAACCAAAACACTGTCCATATTCTCGCAACCATTTGAGACACCTTGTACAAAGAATTTTGTGCTTTGACTTGGAGTGACCGTTGGATTATTTCCGCTTTGTGGATTGTTGTCCCATATATACTCGTCAGCACCAGTGGCTGTCAATTGAACTTCTTGCCCTTCGCAAATTGTGGTGTCGTTCATGGCCATCACAACTGGACTTTCAGTCGGTGTAACTTCGATGGTTTTTTCGGTCGAACAACCCCCTGTTGTTCCTATAACTGAATAGTTTGTCAAATCCGTTGGAGAGACTTCATAATTATCTGTTAAGCTGGCTCCGTTGTCCCAATCATAAGAATCGGCACCTGAAACGGATAAAACAACACCTTCACCATCACAAACAGTAACGTTTTCTTCCGAAACCAAAATAGGATTGCTCTTTATGGTTATCATTTGTGTAATTGTTCTTGTGTCAGTACCATCATTGTTAGAAGCTGTTAAAGTAACTTCATAAATCCCATTTTGCGCATAGGCATGAGTTGGGTTTTGATCACTTGAAACCTCTCCGTCACCAAAGTCCCACGCATGCGTTGTTGGATTGTTTGTAGATTGATCTGCAAAGAGAATTTCTTCTTCTTGACAAACCACTTTTTTATCCACATCGAAAGAAGCAAAAGGAACATTGCATCTTGAGATGTTAACGATTCCAGTTGGCAACTCAGTTGGTTTCCATATGAGTGCCTCCAAAGAAGGAGAAATTGTAAAAAGATCATTTTTTGAATGGGCTTCGAAAGAATCAGGGTCTTGAGTGTCGATGGTGCGTACCATAATTTGACACTCAGTTACTATTATCCAGGCAACTTGATAAAAACTTCCTGTTGCTGCAGTAATATCTTGCGGTTTGTCTGCTCCTCTTAATGTACCCCAAGAACCTTCACCAATGAAGGTGTATCCCTTGTCCTTAGCAATTTCGGTTGTTGAAAACCATCCTGTGGCAACAGGTAATGTTGCGGTTGGTGCAGAAGGCCTAACTTCTTGCGTTACTTTGACGCAATGCGCATCACTTTCCATAACTAATCTAACGCCATTATCATAAAACGTTTGAGCCCAATCGTTGAATTCGTCTTGACCGTCTTGTTTGGTCGAGTTATGAGGCTGCATAGGTCTGTGGTATTGAGCACTTTTCCAAATTGCCGTGTCTCCCGGAATTGTTTGCTCTAACCAAGCCTTTTGCTCTTGACGTTTTGCATCGTTAGCAATATCATGTCCAGGAAGCAATTCACCATTCAGGGAATAAACAGAAAATAGATCACCGCCAAATGTTACTTTGTAGTAAGCATCAAAAGGAGTGTCAAAAAGGTCATTTAAGATTGAAGGTCCTCCGTCAGAATAGGCTTCATGGTTTCCGAATGAGTGTACAATAGGTATCATTTGTTTGTCCTCTGTAATTGTATATTGCCAATCATCAAGCCACATTTGGCAACTAGTATTCGTAGGATTGTTGGTTAAATCTCCTCCGAATAATACAGCGTGTGGACGAATTTTAGCGACAAAAATATTGGCGTTAATTCTTTGTGTCTGACCCGACCTTGAATCTCCACCAGAGATAAATGATAAGGGTTGATCACTAGTGCCAGGACAAGTTTTAAACCAAAATCGTTCGCTCAACCCTTCGCTATCTTCGATAACAAAGAAGTAGGCAGTATTTGGGGTTAAATTGTCCAAAACGGCAAATTGGTTGGACATACCCATGTACTGAGTCGAGCGATAAGGCGATTGGTTTAAAGGGTATTGTGAGGCATCAGTTCCAAAATCTTCGGTTCCAAAATGCACTACTGGATCGGTTCCAGAGATTTGCTCCCATGCCAAAGTAATTTGGGTGGAAGGGTCTTCATTAAACAGCATTCGATAGCGACCCGTTGAGGCCAAAATAGTATTTGCGGCTAATAAAGAAAATAAAGTAAGAATGCTTAGTTTCTTCATGATTAAATATTTTGTTTTTATTAATGGCACAAATGTAGAATGCGAATGTTAAGGTAGTATGAAGAGAAAATTAGGAGATGTGGTGCTTTTGGTGAAGATTTTCTCCCGTGTTTTAAATTGCAATTAAGCTTTTAAAAACGTGTTTTTTATGGGCTTGTCTCCTGTAATTTTGTCCCAAAATAAAAACATATAACGAGCATGAAACTCATTTTAACCACACTTTTTATACTACTGTTACAATTGATTCTTAGTCAGGAAATACACGACAAGCCCTATTTTCCAAAAGGAACTGATGCTACTCAGTTAAAAGCACTGCCACATTATAATGAAGCGTGTTTGCTCTACAAGGAAGGTCGTCTTGATTTGGCGAAAAACGCGCTAAAGAAAGCCGTAAATATTTCATTTGCTCTGACAGAAGCTCAAATGTTTTTGGGAGATATTCTATTTGAACAAGAACGATACGATAGTGCAACTTACTATTACAATTCTGGAATAGACTTTATAATCGAACAAAAACCCCATTACTATTTCAAATTGTTTGAGTCTGGAATGAAATGCGGGAATTACGATATAGTAAAACAAAACCTTAAACATTTTAAAAAGCTTTATGGCAAGCATGCTTTTACAGCGTATGAAGAAGGATATCGATACACCCGATCGGATTTTGAATTTTACGAAAGATGCATGAATGAAGTCGATGATTTTCAAAATTGGTTGCCAAGTGGTCAAGTTTATGATTCATTGAATACGAAGAATGGTTCAATCGCTGCCATGGGAAATGATTGGGTAAGAATTCAAGAAGGTAAGCGTGTTAAATTAAGTTCTCGTCGAAAAGTAAAGACAGATGAGGTAGAATTCTTTAAAGAAAAAAATGGAATTTTCAAGAAGAAAGAGTATAAGTTTTTACCTGAGTTTGCCGAAGATTTCTTTCTTACTATATCTAAAAACTACCTCTTCTTCAATGATGAATCAGAAGGAATAACTAAACTATTTGTGGCAGAGAAAAATGGAGGGAAGTGGAAGGTTAAATTTGAATTACCTGCGAGCATCAACGAAGGAAGTTGGACAGCCCAAGCCTTCTACAACGAAGAAGATGAACTACTGTATTTTGCTAGTGAGAAAGAGGGGAACAAAGATCTTTTCGTCGCACAATACAACGTCCAAACAAATGAGGTGTTTTCAGTAAATCCGCTAAAGCGCATTAATACCACAGGGGATGAAATGTCTCCTTTCTTTCATGAAGGAATCTTCTATTTTGCAAGTAACGGTTTGGAAGGATTCGGTGGATTTGATATCTATAAAACACACAACAACGAGGTTGTAAATGGGGTTTTGTACCCAACCAATTATCACCAAATGGGCTATTCCTTCTCCACCCATCACGATGAGACAAAATTTATTATTAACGATAAAAATGAGATTATGCTTCTGCGAAAAAATCGTTTTGGTGAAGAAAATTATCTCTATATAAAAAAGCTACTTAAAAAAGACAAAATGTATATGGAACTCCATATCGAACCCTTAAACTAATTAACCATGCAAAAAATCCTGATTTCAACCCTCCGTTATTGCGTATTCCTATTACTTTTTTGGAAAGGAATGACTCATTTCTCATCCGATCAGCCTTATGAATATGTTTTTGATAACGACTATTTCATACGTTTTTATGCCGGATTTATCTTAATTGCAGTTTCTGCCACAGCATTACTTCCTTTATCAATGTTGAAATTCCCGAACTTTAAATGGGGGTTTTTCATAGCCTCAATAATTTTAGCCATTCATAGTTATTGTGGATACGTTAAGGTGGGGTATTTGCCGGAGCAATTTGTCGAGCATTCACTACAAATGGCCCTTCCAATTATGCTTTTTTTACAACTTTACAATGAAGAACGAACATTTACCTATGTAGTGTTTGGTTTGCGCGTCGCCTTGGCATTGACTTTTGTCGGACACGGAACATATGCCTTAGGATATCACATTTTACCCGACCATTTTGTGAAAATGACCAATACCATTTTGCGAATGGAAGGGGAGTTGGCTAAGCAATTTTTATTTATCATTGGATTGATCGATATGGCGGTTGCAATATTGATGTTCATTCCTAAAACGCAAAAAGCGGCTTTGGCTTATATGTTTATCTGGGGGATATTAACTGCTTTCGCGCGACCCGTTTCTCAACTAGGGGAAATACAAAATATGGAGTTTTATACTATTCATCTGCCTAACGCATTATACAGACTGCCCCACGGATTAATACCCTTGTGTTTGTATGTTTTGTCAACTAAGAAGGGGTATATAAAACAGTATAAACCTTCCTTCTTTTAGCTTGCCTTCGACTTCGCTCAGTCGGCGCGCATTCCTTTTCATTAATTCGCTGACTGAGCGAAGCCGAAGGCAGTGCTCATTACTTTCCGTCATACTTGCTTCCTATTTTCTACTTCTTTTAGCTTGCCTTCGACTTCGCTCAGTCGTCGCGCATTTCTTTTTACCATTTCGCTCGGTCGTCGTGCATTTCTTTCCTATAATCTGCTGACTGAGCGAAGTCGAAGGCAGTGCTCATTGCTGCAATTTAATTCCCCAACTGAGCCAACCCGAAGTCAGCGATTATTTCAACTGATTCGCCAAATATTTTTCATACTTGACTTTAGCCTCTTTTTTCATTTGCATGGATTCGTAGTTTCTCAACAACTCAAAATAACTTTTAGATTCTACGACAATTACTCCGCCCATTGTGTCTCCGTAGTTTGCAGGTAGACCTCCTGAGTAGACCATCATTCTGCCTATCGAGGTTGATGGTATGTTTAGTTCGCCAGTGACTTTTACTCCATCGACCATATAGATCATATCTCCTTTTCGGGCGCCTCTAAAAACGAGCGAACCATCATCCATTAACTTAACATCAGGAGAGATGCTAGTCGCCAAGGCTTTGATGTTGAATTTGATAGCACTTTGCGCAATTTCGTCAGCCTTTAGTTCTTTGGTGGGTAACAGACCTAATTTCATTTTGATTGATCCGTCGTCTGCCATGGCAATAACTGGTCCAAGTTCAAGATAATCATTGGTGTAGTTCATAACCCCTGCATTGGCATAACCGTCAATTGGAATGTCTACAAAACGCATATCCATCGTATCTCCTTGATGTGAAATCTTTAATAAATATTCTCCAGGTGGAACTGCGCTTATTTTAAAACGACCATCAAAATCTGTTGAGGTAATGTATCGATTGCCTTGATCGAGTATAAATACACGGGCGTTGTAAATTGGTTCTTGGGTCGTTTTGTCAATGACGGTTCCGACAACATCTCCTAGACCGTTTTGGGCGTAAGAAAGTGAACTTAATAAAAGGGCGATTACTGTGATAAATTTTCTCATAACTATTTGGTTTTAGTATTGAGATGCAATCACAGTAAGAATTCCATAAAAAATGGAATGAAAAAATGAAAAAATATTGAATTGAGAAGTAATTAGTTCGTTGTGAAAGTTGGTATTGAGTAGTAAGAATATTTACTCAAACTCAATACTCAGTTCTCGCACTCAATACTTCTCAAGAAGTTCGTTTGTTGATTTCGTCTCTGATTTTTGAGGCCAATTCGTAGTCCTCGTGTTCGATTGCCGCATTGAGTTCTTTCTCTAACTCATCAATCGTTTTTGTTTTGGGACCTTCTTTTTTCGGGGTATCGTCGTCGTCGTCAAAGTCCATTATTTCGAGTTGATCTTCTTTGCCATTGTCGTCTTCTAGCATAATACCCGCACTAGCTAAGATGTTTTCGTAGGTATAAACTGGGCAACTAAATCGAACTCCAATAGCAACCGCATCCGAAGTACGGGCGTCGATTTCGGAGGTCACACCGTCTTTTTCGCAAATTAACTTTGAATAAAAAATTCCTTCGAGTAATTTGTAAATGATAACTTCTTTCACTTTAATGGAGAAAGAAGTGGCAAAGGTTTTAAAAAGATCGTGTGTCAAAGGGCGAGTAGGCACCATTTTCTCTAACTCAATAGCAATCGCTTGGGCTTCAAAACCACCAATGATTATAGGAAGTCTTCGCTTACCACCTGATTCTGAAAGAACAAGTGCATAAGCCCCAGATTGAGTTTGACTATAGGATAAACCGACGATTTCTAATTTAACTTTTTCCATTTCTTAAGAAGCTTTCGCTTTTGTTCAAATGATTGGGGAAGCAAATTTTGCTTCCCCATACCACTTAACTATTTCAAAAATAATATTTAAATGCGATTTAGCTGTTTGAAGCCTTGAATCTTTTCACTGCTTCGTTAAGACGAGGCAAAACTTCAAATGCATCACCAATCACTCCATAATCTGCGGCCTTAAAGAAAGGTGCTTCAGGATCTGTATTGATTACAACGATCACTTTCGAACCGTTTACACCAGCCAAATGCTGAATCGCTCCCGATATTCCAGCAGCGATATATAAGTTTGGACGAATGGCAAAACCAGTCTGTCCTACGTGTTCGTGATGAGGTCTCCATCCGATATCTGAAACTGGGCGCGAACAAGCAGTCGCTGCTCCCAAAGTTTTTGCTAAATCCTCAACCATCCCCCAGTTTTCTGGTCCCTTAAGACCTCGACCTGCAGAGACAACCAATTCAGCTTCCGTCAAAGGGATTTCACCTTCAGGAATTTTTGTTTCCAAGACTTTTACGCCAGGAGATCCCGCTTCACCATCAAAAGATTCAACGGCGCAGTCCGCTCCGTTTTCTTCCGGTTGGATAGAATTGGGTAATAATGAGATTATTTTACTTTCTGTATTGACCTTTACCAAGCCAAATGCTTTTCCTGAGAATACGTTTACTCTGCACGAACCGTCAGCTTGAGGCACTTCGATAGCACCTGAAATCAAACCGGCTTGCAATTTAACTGACAAACGAGGAGCTACAGACTTCGCCATCAAATCGTGAGAAAAAACAATTGTTTTCGCTCCTGTTGTTGCAGCAGCTTTAGCCACCAAACGAGTGATTTGTTGTGGATCGTCTGAGTTTGCATTGCGGTCAGCCAATACTTTGGTCGCACCGAATTTTCCTAATCTCGCTAAGTCGGCATCCGAACAGTTACCTGCAGTAACTGCAACGACTTCACCTAATTTCTTACCATAGCTTACAACTTCCGTTGCTGCTTTGTTAATTCCGTGTTCGCTATTTATATATACTAAAATCATTTTCTTTAATTTTTTCTTACCGTTTCTTAAATAACTTTTGCCTCGTTGTGCAACAAGTTAACCAATTCGTCCATGTTTTCAGGGTCAATTAATTTAACCGCTGATTTTGCTGGTGGCGTGTCGTAGGAAACATAACTCGTCATGGCTGCAACTTCGATAGGTGCAACAACATTCAAAGGTTTAGTACGCGCTGCCATAATCCCTCTCATGTTTGGAATTCTTTGTTCGGCCATTCCTTTAGCACAAGATACAACAAAAGGAAGTTGAGCTTCAACAACCTGAATACCTCCGATGATTTCTTTTTCCAAAGTTGCGGTTGTACCGTTGATATCCAATTTTGTAGCTAAAGAAATGAAAGGCATACCCAAAGATTCTGCAATCATCGCTCCAACTTGCGAACCGTTATAATTAATCGTTTCCTTACCTGTCAATACCAAATCAAAAGCATTTTCTTTTGCATAATGAGCAATTTGAGCTGCCGTAAAGAAAGCGTCTGTCGGGTTAGCGTCAATTCTTACTGCCTCATCAGCGCCGATAGCCAAAGCCTTGCGGATTACTGCATCGTCTGCTGCCGTTCCTACATTAACGATAGTCACACTACCACCAATAGTTTCCTTCAACTCAAGAGCTCTAACAAGTGCATACCACTCATCATAAGGGTTAACAATAAACTGTACGCCATTTTCGTCAAACTTCGTATTGCCTTCTGTAAATGCGATTTTTGATGTGGTATCAGGTGCTTTACTGATACAAACCAATATTTTCATGTTGATGTATTTAACTGAATTATAGGTTGCAAAAATAAGAATCTTTGGCTGATTATGAAGAGTGAGATTCGATTAATTCTTTGACAATGCATTATAGGTAAGATTATGTTGTATTCAAACTGTTTTTGTGTTGTAAGAAAAGAAGACTTTAACGAATTCTATTCATCCCTTAAAATTCTCTTGCATCTTACAACCTTAAACTTTAAATTTGGCACGCCCATGTCGGCTAAAAACACAGAATAGATGAAAACCGTACAGTTCAGAGAAGCACTAAGAGAAGCGATGTCAGAGGAAATGCGTCGCGATGAAAACGTATTTTTGATGGGGGAAGAAGTTGCCGAATATAACGGTGCTTACAAAGTCTCTCAAGGAATGTTGGATGAATTTGGTGCGAAAAGAGTTATTGATACTCCGATTGCCGAACTAGGTTTTGCAGGTATTGCGGTTGGAGCTTCGATGAACGGTTTGAGACCGATTGTTGAGTTCATGACTTGGAACTTCGCCATTCTCGCAGCTGATCAAATTATCAACTCTGCAGCAAAAATGTTGCAAATGTCAGGAGGTCAGTACCACTGTCCGATCGTGTTTAGAGGAGGTAACGGTACAGCTGGACAACTAGGCGCAACACACTCACAAAGTTTTGAAGCTTTTTATTCTCACGTTCCCGGTTTAAAGGTAATTACTCCATCTAACCCAGCAGATGCTAAAGGATTGTTGAAATCAGCAATTCGCGACAATGATCCGGTTGTGTTTTTAGAGTCAGAACAAATGTACGGCGACAAAATGGAAATTCCTGAAGGGGAATATTTGATTCCTATTGGTGTGGCAGACATTAAAAGAAAAGGTACAGATGTAACCATCGTTTCTTTTGGTAAAATAATGAAAGTAGCCTACGAAGCCGCTGATTTATTAGCCAAAGAAGGTATAGAATGCGAAATCATCGATCTTCGTACAATCAGACCTATCGATTACGCTTGCGTAGTTGAGTCCGTTAAGAAAACAAACCGTTGCGTTGTCTTAGAAGAATCTTGGCCTTTGGCTTCTATTTCTTCTGAAATCGCTTACCACTTGCAAAACTACGCTTTCGACTACTTGGATGCTCCCGTAAAAAGAGTTACCCAAACCGATACGCCTTTTGCTTTCTCTCCAACTTTAATCGCCGAAGCATTGCCAAATGTTGAGCGTTTGATCAAGGCGGTGAAAAGTACTTTGTATAGAAATTAGGGAATAGATTATTAGGCATTAGAAAATAGTTTTTAGATTTTCTAACCGCTAATGCCTAGCAGCTAATTACTAATACCTATTTTAGAACTCACCCACAGAGATAAAGCTTGAGCGCCAGCCTGATTAAAATGTTCTTCATCATGCCAATAATTTTGGTTCTCCATTATTAACTTAGGTATGAATAGCACTTCTCCATATTTACGATAGGTTGTCAACTCCATTGGCTTCTTTTTTGAAGAACCATAAGCAGGTAGGTATAAAAAAGTAATTCTCACCTTATTTCTAATGCATAAATCATGAATTTTGCGAAGGTAAGTTCGCGGAAAGTTCATCTGAAAATTTCTTTCGAATTCAGTCAATTTTTGATTTGGAGCACTACGTTTTTGTTTAGCTTCCTCCAGTGATACAATGGAAGCCGTGTCTTCTGAAGCCGCAAAGCCGTAATCACTTAATTCGTTCGGAGACTTATCGTCACGATGAAAAATCATGTCTTGCAATAGTTCGGTTTTGTATTTAATATGTGTCCACATATCTGATAATATGTCTCGATTAAAAAATGGATTTGGCAATAAGACATCACTGGTTCTCGCGATATATGGAAATATTGGATGGCTATACCTGTCCTCATCCTCTCTTACTTCAAGGATTAAATGTTTGGGCTTTTTTTGACCAATCAATTCCTTAAGTATTGAAAAACTTAGATTGCGACCTAAACGACAATAACTCAAATTAACTGCAATTCCATTTTTTAGGTTGTCTGTTATGATCTTATCATTGATTCCGTTAACAGAATGTGATGAACCTAAAAAAGCAATGTCAATGGGCTTCTCATTATTAAATATTCTATCATGAATCCAAACTCCATGATTAAAGCAATCGTCTTTTAATCCTTTATATTTAAGTCTTTTATCAATCGGAATAGCCAGAATTATCGCTAAAACGGGAAGAATCAAAAAAAGTATGTGTTTTAGGAGTTTCTTCATCAAAATTGAAAATAAATAAAACTTGGCTTAACGCTGAAATTTCCAATGAAAATGATCGCGAAGATTAATATGTAATAGGTCATCAATCTGGTTCTTTTACTTCTTTGGATTATCCAAGTATTAAAATCACTCAACCCTATTTTGGATTCTACAATTAAGAAAGAAATCAAAACAAGGGACAATATAAAAAACCTCATTATTGAAAACTCATCTACTATGCTAACGAGATGACCGAAAGAATAAGAACTAAAATCAATCAGGGAGTTCCCTAAGTCAATTAAATGCCCTATATTTTCTGCACGAAAAGGAAGCCAAAAAAGGATAACGGTAAATAGTACAATTGGGTAATAAATGAACTTGTGTACTTTGATTCGGATATTTTTCTCAATGATCAGTGCCAAACCATGTAAACCTCCCCAGATTAAAAAGGTAAAGTTTGCTCCATGCCATAATCCAGATAACAAGAAGGTTGCAAAAATGTTTGTGTGCATTCTCAATGGTCCTTTTCTATTCCCACCTAAAGGAATATAGACATAATCACGAAACCATGTTGAGAGCGAGATATGCCATCTCTGCCAAAAATCAACAAATGATTTAGCAAAATATGGAGTTCTGAAATTCGTCATTAAATCAAAGCCAAGCATTTTTGATATACCAATGGCGATGTCAGAATATCCTGAAAAATCGGAATATATCTGTAGAGCGAAAAACACCGCTCCCGCGAATACTGAGACACCCGGAATTGTTGTGCTTTGTTCAAAAATACTATCAGCCAAGGCTCCAAAATTATCGGCAATTACAATCTTTTTAAAAAACCCCCAAAGCACTAACCTTAACCCCGCAGTGCATAGGTTGTAACTGAAAAGTTTTTTAACCTGAAATTGCTTCAGCAAGTTACTTGCTCTTTCAATTGGACCTGCTACTAACTGTGGAAAAAATGAAACGAATGCAAAAAATGAAAGGATATCATTGGTAGGTTTTAACCTTTTTTTATATACATCTATAGTGTAACTTAAAGTTTGAAAAGTGTAAAAAGAGATGCCAACCGGCAAAATGATTTTAAGCGTTGTGGGATTTATTTCTACAGAAAAACCCGAAAATAATTCACTAAACGACTCAATGAAAAAATTAAAATATTTGAAGAACCCAAGTATTCCAATGTTCACGAAGATGGACACCAATAAAAATGCTTTTCTTGCTGATTTTCTATCCTCTTTGTCAATGCGTTTAGCAACAAAGAAGTCGATTGCCGAACTAATAAAAATTAAAGATAAAAACCGCCAGTCCCAAAATCCGTAAAAAACATAACTGGAAACAATAATAAATAGATTTCTAACTTGAATATTGCATTTATTATTAATCGACCAATAGACAAAAAAGAAAATCAAAAAGAAAATAAAAAATGAAATCGAATTAAATATCATAAGTGTATCATCTTTCCTTTAGTTTTTCATTTAGTTTATGTACTAATTTAGTTATTTAAATTACATGACTTTGTTCCAAAAGAGGCGTTTTTCGATTTCGTTAAATGAAAAAGTGCATTGTTTAAAAATAAGAAGTTTAATATTTCTTCCTTCTCACTTCTAATTTCTTATTTTAGCTCCGTGTTTTTCTCAATTAAAAATCGCCCCTGGATCCTAATCCTATTTATCTCTATCTTCGCGTGCTACGCATTCAAGGGGAGATTCAGTGCGGAGGGTTGTCGTGATATTATTCGGTCTGACGGTTCGGGTTACTACGCTTATTTGCCAGCGATTTTCTTGTTCAACGATCCGACTTTTGAAGAATCATCGAAAATGGAGTTGGCTTACGCGCCATACAAGGGCACGCCTCTTTATTTGTATAAAACACAGGAAGGGACAATCTACAACAAATACTTCCCGGGGTTAGCGGTAATGCAAACTCCATTTTTTGGCTTGGCGACTGCTGTTTCTTATTTGGCCAACAAACCCCTCAATGGTTATTCGGGTACCTATCAATTTATTCTTCTCATCGGAAGTGTTTTCTACTTTGTGCTCGGAGTGTTGTTTATGTTCAAATTCTTAAATCGACTTTTTCCAAACCATGCCTTTATGATTTCATGGATGATTCCAGCATTTTATTTGGCATCTACCATGTTGCATTATAGTTTATTTAGACCCAGTATAACTCACCATTATTCCATTTTCTTGTTTGCCTTACTCGGTATTTTTACCGTCAACCTAAAAAAAGGCGTGACGTCTAAACGACTCGTGTTGATTGGACTTGTTTTGGCCTTAATTTTCTTGGTCAGACCGACCAATCTATTGGTTATTTGTATTCTTCCAGCCTTGTTTTTAGAAAAGGAATTGGCACTTTCTGTTTGGCTCGATCTAAAACGACACCTTGGAAAGAACTTTTTATGCTTATTGTTTAGTTCAGCCATCGGACCCTTAATCCTGCTCCTCGTCTGGAAATGGGAATCAGGCAATTGGATACTTTGGTCGTATTCTGGAGAAGGATTCAATTGGTTTAACCCGCAGATTTTTGAAGTTCTGTTTGGTTTCAGAATAGGGTTGTTCATTCATGCTCCCATTACTTTGTTCTCCATCGTAGCTGTTGGTTATTTTATTTTTGTCAATAAAATTAGATTCTTCACCGGTTGGTTTTTACTTTATTTCTGTCTCCTCACAGGGCAAGTTGCCGCATTGTGGTGCTGGGATTATGAGTCGCTATTTGGACCCAGAGCCTATACCGAACATTTCTTCTTCATCCTCTTACCGATGATTTCCTTCACGATACGCAGTAAGAATAAGATATTCATAACAGTCATCCTTCTTTTTGGAATTACCGGCGGTATTCGTCTTGTGCAAAATCATACCGGACAAGTTGGAGACTTGCGATTAACGGCATCTAGTTATTTCTCAAGCTTTCAATTTTGGAAGAAAGAAACCAAGGGGAGATACAATGCCACACTTTCTTGCCATCCTTTTGGAAAGCAATTGTCCAAAAACATGATTTTAAATCACAAAGAAGAAATACACATCGATGCTTCCAAAGAATTTAGCTTAACCGCTGAGTATATCTATAAGCCCAACCGAACTACCGAGAAATACTATTACAACGTCAGTCTCGACAAATACCAAAAAACCGCTTCATTTGAGGATGCATTTTTGGTTATTGACGCAATGTCAAGGGACGGGAAGAAACGATTTTACAGATCAGTTTCTCTTTACAACGACAAGGTCGCAGAAACAGGCAAATGGACTTCTTTGACTATACAAGGCATTATTGATGATAATTTTCAAGAATACGATAAGGTGACACTTTATATTTGGAACCTAGGTAAGAAGGACTTTAAATTGAAGAACGTGAAGTTCGCCATCGAAGGATATTTAGCGGATTAATCCTCATTAACCCTTCTTAGCACCACAGCATAAATCCTAATACTTTGGATTTGACTGATCGACCCAGAAGTATTATCTACAAATATTTTTAAGAAGTCATTTCTGTGTCGAATGTTTGGCGCATTGATTTTTAAAACTTGGGTTTTTAATTCAAACGGTTGATCTTTCGAAAATTCAATACTGTGCCAGCCGTAATTATTGAATCGGCTGCCAAATTCCATTCTTAATCGAGCACTTTTTTTAGGGGTACTGGTTTTGGATGTGAGTTCTACATTAAACATGGCTTCATCCGATTCAAGATGATCCAACACCACGTATTTTTCCAATTCAACGCCTTCTTCCTGATTCAGTTTTAAGGGATATTTTAAAGAATAAACTTCTACGGTATCCAGTTGGTATTTTGATTTTGAAAACAAGGAATATTCTTCTGGCCAATCCAATTTGTCTCTGTCGATTTCCAAGCGTTGCTTTTCTTGCCTTTCGCCTGATAAGTCCGCAAATATATATTGATAATGCGCTCCAGTCATTCTACTCATGTGCAGCTGTTGGTTATGGTATTGTTTGCTTTGTAACTCTGTTAAGACAAAACAAAAAATGATGGAAACTAAGAGGCTTATTTTTCTTAATGTAGTTACCGTTAAAAACTGAATAGCTGCACCAAGGAAAATCGCGATGAAAGGATAAAGTTCAATCATCACCCGACTGCCATAAGACGAGGCATACCACCAACATTCCCAAGACGATAAGACCCAAATAAATGTGAGTAGCATAACCCCCATTGGCAATAGCCATTCGTTTTTCTTCCTATATAAAGAATAGCCACCAAGAAATAGGAGTAGCATTATCGGAGAGTAGATAAACCAACCTTTCTTAAAGCTAAGCAAGAAATCAAATAAATTAGGGTCAATTAATATAATTTCTTCTGTGTGAAGGTTGGTCATTAAGAGTTCTCCGCCTACCAAATACCAGTATAAGATTTGGGGTAAGTTCCACAGCAACCCAAATAGCGGAAAGAGCATGATTTTCTTGAAAAACTCTTTTGAAAACTTATGTTCTTTGTACAGTATAAGTAATGGAAGTATTCCAAGTAGGGCAGATGTGGGTCTGATAAACGAACAAAGCCCAAGAACCACAGCCGCAAAAATCAAAGTTTTGGTTTTTATACTCGCCTTGTACCGAATCAGCAAACCAAAAAACAAGGTATGCAAAGCAAACAAATACAAATGAGGCAGGTCGTATTGTAGCGTAAAAGTGATGAATAGATTGGAGCAAAAATAAATCGCAAAAAGAGTAATTGCCGTTGTTAAGTCATTGAAGAAATTTCTTAAAACTCGAATCAAAAGTCGAGCACCCAGCACCACAAAGCCAAAACAATAAAGTAAGAATGCAATGAAGTAAGGAGTCGAGAAACCGTCTGCAGGTTTGTCCATTGCCCAAGCAAGCATGGTGCCTCCAACATAAACGGGTATTTGCACAAAGGCAAGCCCCATGTGGTATATATTAATGTCGTTTCCGCTTTTAGCCGGGTGAAATTGGTATACCAAGGTATTGTCACAATACTTGGCCATTACCTTCTCAGACCATTCTTTGGTGACATGAAGGTTTCCGTTTTCGGCAAAATAAGGCAGGTAGCTATAATACCCAAAACCGTCGTATGCAACCATACAAGGTTTGTCCGCTTTTGTAATGATTAACGCCTTATCGCCAAACTGAAACCCGAAGGTTACGATAATTGCAATAAATACGAAGCGCGTGTATTTTCCCATGTTTATAATTCTGTACACTATAAAAGTATCTATTTGTTTGAGTCTTGAAAGAGTTATTTTAAAGAAAGTCTCCAATTATATTATCCTAATTCTTTCTTAATTCCTCAAATTTTTATCCCAAAAACCCGTATATTTATCCCTCGCAATCGCTTCGAACATTCCCTCGAAAAAACAGTTAACACTCGACTGTGAAAAAAATACACTTTTCTTATCTAACTACTTGCTTTGTAAATTAAATCTCCTATCTTTGCACCCCTCAAAGTGCGTTTGGGGGTTATATATTATTAATTAAGTTAACAGGTTTACAGTATGCCAACGATTCAACAATTAGTTCGCAAAGGCAGAACAGCAGTGACAAAGAAGAGCAAATCAGCTGCTCTAGATTCTTGTCCACAGCGTAAAGGGGTATGTGTAAGGGTTTACACCACTACTCCTAAGAAACCGAACTCTGCAATGAGAAAAGTTGCAAGAGTGCGATTGACCAATGGTAAAGAGGTCAATGCGTATATCGGTGGTGAAGGTCACAACTTACAAGAGCACTCTCTTGTACTAGTACGAGGCGGAAGAGTTAAAGATCTTCCAGGTGTGAGATATCACATCGTACGTGGTGCAGAAGATACAGCAGGTGTTGAGGGTAGAACTCAGCGTCGTTCGAAGTATGGAACAAAAAGACCTAAACAGAAATAATTAAAAGCTTTCAGAAATGAGAAGAAGAAAAGCCAAAAAAATTACCATCCTTCCTGATCCGAAGTTCAATGATGTAATGGTGACAAAATTCGTCAACAACTTGATGTTGGACGGGAAGAAGAACTTAGCGTTCAAAATCTTTTATGAGGCAATCGATATTATCGAGTCTAAAATAGAAGATCAAACTGGATTAGAGGTTTGGAAAAAAGGTATTGATAACATTACACCGTCGGTTGAGGTAAGATCTCGTCGTGTTGGTGGTGCTACATTCCAAATTCCAACTCCAGTACGTGAGGGTAGAAAACAATCATTAGCTATGAAGTGGATGATCGGTTACTCACGTAAGAGAAATGAAAAGACAATGGCCAATCGTTTAGCTGCAGAGTTTATTGCTGCATCTAAAGAAGAAGGTGCTGCTTTCAAAAAGAAAGAAGACACTATGCGTATGGCTGAAGCGAATAAAGCATTCTCACATTTCAGATTCTAAAACATGGCAAGAGATTTAAAATTCACAAGAAACATTGGTATTGCTGCCCACATTGATGCGGGTAAGACAACAACTACTGAGCGTATTCTTTACTATGGTGGTGTGAATCACAAAATTGGTGAAGTACACGATGGTGGTGCGACAATGGACTGGATGGAGCAAGAACAAGAACGTGGTATCACGATTACTTCTGCTGCAACTACGTTGAAATGGACGTACCGTGCTCAAGAGTACCATGTAAATATTATTGACACTCCGGGACACGTTGACTTTACAGTTGAGGTGAATCGTTCTTTACGTGTATTGGACGGTTTGGTGTTTTTGTTTTCAGCAGTTGATGGTGTAGAGCCACAATCTGAAACAAACTGGAGATTGGCAAACAACTATAACGTTCCAAGAATTGGTTTCGTTAACAAAATGGACCGTCAAGGTGCAGATTTCTTAAACGTGTGTAAGCAGGTTAAGGAAATGTTAGGAAGCCACGCTTTACCGTTGCAAATTAATATCGGAGCTGAGGATGGCTTTAAAGGTGTGGTCGATTTGATCAACTTTAAAGGAATTACTTGGAACGAAGAGGATAAGGGAATGACTTTCCAAGAGATTCCAATTCCTGATGATGTTATGGAAGAAGCTACAATGTTGCGTGAGCAGTTGTTAGAAGCCGTAGCTGAATTCGACGACACGTTAATGGAGAAATATTTCGAAGATCCAGAATCTTTGACTGAAAGAGAAATTCTTGACGCATTGCGTGAAGCGACTATCTCTGGAAAAGTTGTTCCAATGATGTGTGGTTCTGCCTTTAAAAACAAAGGTGTTCAAGCAATGTTAGACATGGTTATGGAGATTCTTCCTTCGCCTATGGATGTTGGTTCTATCGATGGTATTGATCCAAAGACTGACGAACCAACTCATCGTAAGCCAAGTGTTGACGAACCGTTTGCAGGTTTAGCATTTAAAATTGCAACAGATCCTTTCGTAGGTCGTTTGTGTTTCGTTAGAGCTTACTCAGGAAAATGTCCTGCAGGTTCTTACGTGTACAACACAAGATCAAATAACAAAGAGCGTATTTCTCGTATCTTCCAAATGCACGCTAACAAACAAAATCAAATTGATGAGTTAGGCGCAGGAGATATCGGAGCATTCGTTGGATTTAAAGATATCCGTACAGGAGATACTTTATGTGACGAGAAGCACCAAATCGTTTTGGAATCTATGGATTTCCCAGATCCGGTTATTGGAATTGCAATTGAGCCTAAAACTCAAGTAGATGCTGATAAATTAGGAACTGGTTTAAATAAATTAGCGGAAGAAGACCCAACTTTCCAAGTACATACTGATGATGAGTCAGGGCAAACAATTATCTCAGGAATGGGTGAGTTGCACTTGGAAATTATCATTGACCGACTGAGACGTGAGTTTAAAGTTGAGGTAAACCAAGGTGAGCCTCAAGTATCTTACCGTGAAGACATCACAGTTGCTGTGGATCACAGAGAGACTTACAAGAAACAATCAGGTGGTCGTGGTAAGTTTGCAGACATCGTGGTTAAAATTGAACCACAAGATGACGAAACGAAAACAGGATTGGAATTCGTTAACTCTATTAAAGGGGGTAACATTCCAAGAGAATTTATTCCTTCTATAGAGAAAGGTTTCAAAGAATCAATGAAGAATGGTGTAATGGCAGGGTTCCCTGTTGAAGCTATGAAAGTTCAATTGCTAGATGGTTCGTTCCACGCAGTCGATTCAGATGCATTGTCATTCGAGATAGCAGCAAAAATGGCTTACAGATCAGCTTTGAAAAAAGCTTCACCCGTATTGTTAGAACCAATCATGAAAATGGAGGTGGTAACACCAGAAGAGAACATGGGTGATATCGTAGGAGATTTGAACCGTCGTAGAGGATTGATGAAAGGAATGGATGATAAAAATGGTGCGAAAGTATTGAAAGCTGACGTTCCATTGTCTGAAATGTTTGGTTATGTAACTCAGTTACGTACGATCTCTTCAGGACGTGCAACATCATCAATGGAATTCTCACACTATGCTGAAGCACCAAAAGGTGTTTCAGAAGCTATAGTGGCGAAAGTAAATGGAAAAGTTACCGCTTAATTTTATAAGAATGAGCCAGAAAATTAGAATAAAATTAAAGTCGTACGATCACAACTTGGTCGACAAATCGGCAGAGAAAATTGTAAAAACTGTTAAGGCAACAGGTGCAGTAGTTAGTGGACCAATTCCATTACCA